>NZ_JBNPXV010000004.1:0-1605 GCF_050433125.1 Roseimarinus sediminis
GATTTGTTTCCATTCCCTAATTTGATAGAATTACCAGCTATAAAATGGAAGTTGTTTAATATCAGTAAGTTTAAATACAACAAGCCTGAAAGACAAGACACCAAGATATGTTTGAAAAACTAAAACAAATCCTAAACCAATAACCAATAACCAATAACCAATGGCCATCTCCGAGCTCACCAGCGAAGTTCATTTTATCATACATCGACTAAGCGGAACAAACCTGAACAATTAAACTCTTGCTGAACTGAAAACTTCGTATGATGTTCAGTGGAAATACAAATCGCCATCGGAATTAAATCACGGAGTGTATGAAGTGTTGGATGAACCTGAATTAAAAGAGGCTCTAATCAGCTTGAATCCCGAAATTGCTAAGGTGTTTCAATGAGGTGCTGTGTCGCTCGAGCGTAGCATAGGTGATGTCGATTCCGATAAGGGTTTTGAGTTCTTCGTTGTGTACTTTGTAAAACTCGATGATTTTGGGATGTGAAACATCATCAACCGGAGGCAGACCATTGTATACCCGTTTAATACTTTCGGCGCTTACTTCAAAGCCATTATCCGATAAATCGTGTCTGATTTGGTTTATCCGGAACGTAAACGAGTCGAGGAAGAGGTTTATCTGTCTGGCTTCCTTGGTTTTACCTGGGCAGCGTTGTGCCTTTATGTCAAACACTCCCTGGGGAATGCTCCGACCGGTGCTAACTTCCACTCTTTCACCATTTACGGTTACCCGTGCGTACAGGCGATCCATGTTTTGTACTTTGTTTTTATTTGCCCTGGGCAAATAAAGAATCGATAAATTCACTTTCTGCATCATTTTACGTTTAAAATTATGGTTCAAAACTAGAGCAAAAAGAAAAGAACGCGAAACGTAAAGAGCTGCAAAACAGTGCAATGCGAGCCAATTCGGGGGTTAGTTAGAAGTTCTAAGTAGAACTCCCGAATTTGCGCCTTTTGTGTTTCATCGCAGCAACAAGTTGCACGCTCATGGAAATCAAAAAGAGGCTGTCTAAATAGTTATCAAACTCAATCTTTTTTCTTTGTGCTACTTTGTGTGTACTTTGTTTTCCTTTGTGGTTCAATCATATAAAATTTAGGTCACCACAAAGTACCCAAAGGTTTTCACAAAGTATCACTAAGGCCTTTTTATACACCCTCCTGGTTTTGCGGAGGCGGGATTGATTAGCATCGATCCCATTATTCTCCTTATGGGAAGTGATTCAAAACCAAAGCCAACCTTCGGTTTTGGTCTTTTTTGTCTCCCCTTCGCTTAGCAACAAGTTGCAAGGCTTTGGTTTTGGCGGAGGCGGGATTGATTAGCATCGATCCCATTTTTCTCCTTATGGGAAGTGATTCAAAACCAAAGCCAACCTTCGGTTTCGGTCTTTTTTGTTTCCCCTTCGCTTAGCAACAAGTTGCACGCTCCGTGATAACAAAAAAGCCCCGCAACAAGTTGCAAGGCTTTGGTTTTGGCGGAGACGGGATTGATCTGCATCGATCCCATTATTCTCCTTATGGGAAGTGATTCAAAACCAAAGCCAACCTTCGGTTTCGGTCTTTTTTGTTTCCCCTTCGCTTAGCAACAAGTTGCACGCTCCGTGA
>NZ_JBNPXV010000004.1:1702-371548 GCF_050433125.1 Roseimarinus sediminis
TGATAACAAAAAAGCCCCGCAACAAGTTGCAAGGCTTTGGTTTTGGCGGAGAGCGAGGGATTCGAACCCCCGGACCCACATAAGCAGGTCAACAGATTTCGAGTCTGCCCCGTTCGACCACTCCGGCAGCTCTCCTTTGCGGCTGCAAATATAAAAAGTTTTTGCTTTTTTAATCATGTTGTACAATAGAAAAACTTTGAAGCCCCAAACTTTGTTATTATTTAAACCTGATTAAAATAACAATCATTATGGAACATTTAGACTACTATGAGTATTTTGGAACGCTTGAAAAACTGGAAGAATTTACCACTTTAACACAAAACATTATTCCTGGTTCACTGGTTTTTGAATCTCCGTCTCCTTTCTGGGGTTATTACAATGAATATCCCAGCGAATACCAGCCCATGTATATCTACCTCATTATCAATCGTACTTATGCCGTTTTTGATGTAACCCGCGCCTTTTACAAGGTATGCGATGAATTGGGCTACCAGCTCGATGCAGCCAAAGCCTTTGTTAAGTTCAACGATCGCTTTTATAATGCCCTGCGTATAAGGCATGTCGATGATTACAGTCAACTGAGAGCTATTCAGGAAGCCTTTGCACGTCATGGAATTGCTCCCTTAATGATCAACGATAAGCAGTCGAAAGTGAGTGTACAGGTTAGTTTGAAAAAGGTGTTTTGTTTGCATCCGCTTGGTGATGGACTTTATATCGATGCCAAAGAAAAAAATCATGCCTACATCGAAATTCCAGAGCGATTATCTTTCGACGATTTTGCCAACCTGACGCAGAAAGTGCGGAATAATTGGCTCGAAACCCGCTTCGATGCAGCTTTGGGATATTTTATGAAACACGACCGGGTGGTGGAGATTGTAAGGATTTATTCTGAAAAAATTGAACCACACGTTTTGAAGGGCATTCAAAAACTGTATCACGAAAAACTGATCAGGCCATAAGCATACACTTGTTTTAAAATAATGCAGCAGTTAGGAAAGTATTTTCTTTTCAAACTGCTGCTTTTTTTGTGACAAAAAATCAGTTAATCAGCGATGGTGAAATTTTACATGATTTCCCTGACTTCTTTTTGTAAAAAATTAAGCGCCAAAGTTAAAGGGTCGTCACTGGCCGAAGCATACGATTCGAGCAGGTCGGTGGCATATTCCATGTAAGGTGAATCGGGAGGATATTCGTCGGCTGTTGAGCTGATTAACTGCATGATGCTTTGTCGTGCTGCTCCAATCATCGACCAGCACTCAGCCGAAATGTAGATCTGTTGTGAGAGATTGTGTTCGTATTCTTCGCGAATATTTTCAAGCAGGGCCTGTTGTAGATCGCGGGTACTCATTCCACTTTTCGCTTTTCGCATGATCATCGACTCGGGTTTTATCCGCTCCATGAACAAGCTCAGCCGTTCGTAAGCCTGAAGTCGTATCGGAAGTGTTTCTTCGGAAAACTTAAGCAGTCGTTCCTGTTTTCGTTGTTTTTCAAACTGATCGAAGAAGGATTTGAGCATGTAATAAACAAAAAGAAAGACAATGATTAAGGGAAACAGCAGGGCGATCGATTGTTCTATAATTTTCGGCCAGTTCATATTATGGAGTGTTTTGGTTACAAATGTTAAAAAATCGATGAAAAATACTAGCAAAGTGTTACGCGGGAAACGGATTATTCTTTAATATTTAATATCTTGCACGCGTTCTGCAATATTAAACATTTTTTAGCTTTACTATAAACGATTAACGTACAAAAACCGAATTTGAAATGAATCCGCAAGCAGAAGAATTGAACAAAATTATCCAGGAAAAAAATCCGGTAGTATACGAACTCCTATCTGAAAGAGGTAAAAACATATTTTTCCCTAAAAAGGGAATTTTAGGTCAAACTGCCGATGCAAAAGGAACAAGAATCAATGCAACCATAGGAGCTGCCATCGAAGATGACAACAGCCCGATGCGCTTGCCAGCCATCGCCGACAAAATAGGTATTGATCCATCGCTGGCATTTCCTTATGCACCGAGCTATGGAAGGCCCGATATTCGTGCTAAGTGGAGAAGCATGATGTATGAAAAGAATCCCTCGATGAAGGACAAAGTAATTAGTCTGCCCGTGGTGACCAACGCGCTGACGCATGGTGTAAGCATGGCCGGCTACCTCTTCCTCGACGAAGGCGAAGAAGTAATTGTTCCCAGTCTTTTCTGGGGAAATTATAATCTCATCCTGAACCATGCTTATGGAGCCCGGTTAGGAACTTTTTCCATTTTTAATGAAGGAGCTTTCGATCTGGATGCTTTTAAAGCCAAATTGAACGAAGGAAGCATCGGTAAGAAAGTGGTGATTCTCAATTTCCCCAATAACCCTTCGGGCTATTCACCAACTTTTGAAGAGTACACCGGTATTATCGACATTATCAGAGAAGCCGCTGAAAAGGGAAATAAAATTGTGGCCATTACCGACGATGCCTATTTTGGTCTGGTGTACGAAGAAGGAATTGCCGGTGAAAGCATTTTTGCAGCCCTGAGCGACGTGCACGAAAATGTGCTGGCTGTAAAAGTGGACGGACCTACCAAAGAAGATTATGTGTGGGGTTTCAGGGTTGGCTTTGTAACCTTTGGTATCAAAAACGGCGATGCCGTACTTTATACTGCCCTCGAAGCCAAAACAGCGGGTGCTGTTCGCGGTAACATCTCCAATGCATCCAACTTATCACAATCGCTGTTACTTCAGGCCTTTGAAGATGAGGGGTATGCACAGCAGAAAAAGGACAAGCATCAAATTATGCAAACCCGTTACAATGCGGTTAAGGAGGCTTTGAAAGAAGACAAATACAAGGAATATTTTTCAGCCCTGCCATACAACTCGGGTTATTTTATGTGTGTGCAGCTGGCGGACGGAATTGATGGTGAGGCGGTTCGTCAGGTCTTGATCGAAAAGTTCAGCATCGGAATCATTAATCTGAACAATGTAATTCGGATTGCCTATTCGGCAGTTGCTGCATCGGATGTTAACGAACTCTTTGAAGGCATTTATGAGGCCTGTAAAATTGTAAAAGCGTAGTCTTTTTAGAATTCAGAATATTGAAGGCTGTCCGTTCAGGGCGGCCTTTTTAATGCATAAAAAACCCGCTTGCAATTCGAAAATCGCAAGCGGGTAAAAAAAATAAAAAAAAAGGCTACTTGTTGTAGCCAAGTATTTTGAACATTTCTTCAGCCGATTGTTCATTACGGTAAACATAGTCGAAGAAATTGCCTTTTTCATCCCTGTCGATGATGACATGCTTGGGCGACGGAATCAGACAATGCTTAATTCCACCGTAGCCGCTGATTGCATCCTGATAAGCTCCCGTGTGGAAGAAACCCAGGTAAAGCGGATCTTTTTCTTCGTCGGAGTACGAAGGAAGCAATACTTCCTGGTTAAAGTCCTCAGAGTTGTAATAGTCGGAATGATCGCAACTGATCCCTCCAATGTTTACCCGCTTGTATTCGTTGTCCCACTTGTTAATGGGCAACAGAATAAATTTCTCGTGAATCGACCAGGCATCGGGGATGGTGTTCATCAAACTGTTGTCGATAATGTACCAGCTCTCGGTGTCGTTTTGCTGCTTTTGTTCGAGCACCTTAAAAACGATGGCTCCACTTTCGCCCACCGTGTACTTACCAAATTCGGTGTAAATGTTGGGCTCCGGAATGTCTTCCTTGTCGCACGATTCCTTGATGTTTTTTACGATCTCGTCGATCATGTACTCATAGCTGTATTCGAAGCCAAGGTGGTTGCGAATGGGAAATCCGCCTCCCAGGTTGAAGTCAACCAATGTTTCGCATTGCTTCTTCAGTTCGATGTACAGGTTTAATGCGCGCTGGAATTCACCCCAGTAATAGAGGCTGTCCTTAATGCCTGAATCAACAAAAAAGTGCAGCATGCGCAATTCGACCTTCTTGTTGTCTTTGATGTTTTCATTGAAGAAATCGAGCATTTCGGTATGCCTGATTCCCAGTCGCGAAGTATAGTAGGCCGATTGTGGCTCTTCGTTAATGGCCATTCGCAGGCCAATTTTTATGGTTTGCCCGTTGGCCAGTTTTTCGATGCGTCGCAGCTCGTTGGTGCTGTCGAGTATGGTGATGGTGTGCTTAAAACCAATTTCCTGTAGATGAATGATCTTCCTGAGATAGTCATCGGTTTTATAGCCATTGTGAACAATGATTCTGTTTTTGTCAATCTTCTTTTCCTTGTAAAGACGCAGAATCAGGTCAATATCGAAGGAAGAAGAGGTTTCAAGATTTACATTGTTGTTTAATGCTTCGCTGATTACATGATAAAAGTGATTACACTTGGTGCAATAGCAATAATGGTACTTTCCCTGATAACCATATTTTTTCATTGAGCGTTTAAACAGGTTGCGCGCCTTTTTAATTTGATCACCTATCCTGGGCAGATAGATAAAACGAAAAGGTGTTCCGTATTTGTCGATCAGGTATTTGAGTGAGATCCCCTGGAAGGATAGGTAACCATCCCTTAAGTCAAAGCCTTCCTGAGGAAAATAATAGCTCTGTTCAATCAAATCAAAGTACGTATTCTTCATCTAAATCAGTGTTCTGTATATGTTTTTGTTTACCAATTATGTTTTTGCAAATAAACCATTTTTTTTAACAAAATAGAAAATGATTGGCACAATTCACAGCTTGCGTCCCTATTCGTTGTCCTAAATCGATGGCTTAAAGTATGTTTTCTGTATTATGGTGTTGGTTGATAGCTTGTTGTTGATTATATTTTAAGCGCTTTCAAAAGCTTCGGGTGGCAGTATTTGCCTGCCCTGGTAGCGAAGAAAAAGCTGTGCCAGGGCAAATACATCCTTTTCGCAATAACGGATGATGCGGTCGAGGTCGTTTTCCTTGTAAAATACATCGGCAACCTGACTTCCATCAATGTCATCCTTCGGTGTTGGAATTTCGAAGATGGCACAAAGTAAATCAAGCGAAGTGAAATGTTTGTAATCGCCAAATTTCCAAAGCTGAAGGGTATCTAATAGTATATCTTTTACTTCCCAGGGTTTGGCTCCGGCAATGTCAAGGATTTTTGGAATAGCAACTCCGTTAATGAGGCAACGGCGGGCAATGTATGGGTAATCAAATTCCTGCCCATTGTGGGCACAAAGTTTAACTCCGCCATGTTTCGAAAAATTATCGAGCATGTTGACGAAATCGTATAGCAATTTTTTTTCGTCGCTGCCTGCATACGATTTCACCCTGAAACGCGGTTCACCCTGCTTTTGATAAAGGGTTCCCACTGAGATACAGATAATTTTGCCAAACTCAGCATAAATTCCGGCTCTTTGATAAACATCCGATGCGTCCTGGCTTTCATCTCTGAAATGCAATGACTTTTTATCCCACAGCTTTTGCAGCTTTTCAGGTTGATCATCAAACGAAGGGAAAAGAGGTACTGTTTCTATATCGAGAAAAAGGATGCTTTCGATGTTAATGTGATTGAGCATGATGTTGGGTCGCTTTGTTTTCTGTCGAACCAAAGTTATAATTCGTTGAGTTGTTTTTCAATGAATTGCGTTAAAATATTAATAGCTACCTTGTTTTTTCCTCCCTGGGGTACAATAATATCGGCATAACGCTTACTGGGTTCAATGAACTGCAGGTGCATGGGGCGTACTGTTTCTTCATAACGGGTAAGGGTTTGATCAACTCCGCGCCCACGCTCAATAATGTCGCGTTTGATGACCCTCGAAAGGCGCAAGTCGGCTTCACAGTCAACAAACACTTTGATGTCCATCAGGGCCCGCAAATTGGCGGGGGAGAGGCAGAGTATTCCTTCAATAATTACCACATGACTGGGATGAACGGTAATGGTTTCTTCCGAGCGGGTGCATGTAAGATAGGAATATATCGGTTGCTGAACGGTCAGGCCCTTTTTGAGTTGTTTGATATGTTCGATCAGCAATTCAAATTCAATGGAATCGGGATGGTCAAAATTTATTTTCTGCCGTTCTTCAAGCGGCATGTTTTCATTGTCACGGTAGTAGGCATCCTGTGGAATGATGACTACATTTTTTTGATCTATTTTTCGGGTAATTTCCTTTACAACGGTTGTTTTACCCGATCCTGTTCCTCCTGCGATACCAATTACAATCATTATTTAAGCTTTTGTTCAAAAATAAAATATAATTCAATTGAGCCATTCATAATTCGTAATTTTTGTTCTGCTTCGCTTTTTTCAATTCTCAATGCCAAAGGTATTTCTTTGCTTTGATTGAATTCACTTCATCCTTATTCGTCATTATAATGTACAAGTTTAAATTGTTTAAGCCGACACATCTTTGTACTGTTAAATTTCTTTAAAAGTTGAATTTTCATTTTACAAAGAAAAGACTGATTTTATAAATTCGGCACTCGAAAATTTTAAGCTATTTGAAAATGGATATCAGAATAGAAAACTTGACCAAAAGTTATGGTTTACAAAAAGCTGTTGATTCATTATCATTTGAAGTAAAAACCGGTGAAATTCTTGGTTTTCTTGGACCCAACGGGGCCGGAAAAACCACGACCATGAAAATAATCACCTGTTATCTTACCCAGGACAGCGGCGATGTAAAAGTGGGAGGAAAGTCGGTTAGTGAATCACCCGAAGCAGTAAAAAACCACATTGGCTATTTACCCGAAAGCAACCCTTTGTATTATGAAATGCCGGTAATTGATTACCTGCGCTTTGTAGCCCGCTTGCAGGGAGTTCCCCGATCGATGGAAAAGCAGCGGATCATCGAAATGATCAATACCTGCGGACTGAAAGGCGAACAACACAAAAAAATCAGGGAATTATCGAAAGGGTATAAGCAAAGGGTTGGACTGGCTCAGGCCCTAATTCACGATCCCGAAGTGCTGATTCTGGATGAACCCACAACAGGACTCGATCCGAACCAGATTATTGAAATCAGGGAGCTGATTAAAAAAATCGGGAAGGAGAAAACAGTGATTCTCAGCTCACACATCCTGGCCGAGGTAGAAGCAACCTGCGACCGGATCATCATTATCAACAAGGGTAAAATCGTAGCCGACGGTACTTCGGAGCAACTTCGAAAACAGGCTCAGGGCGACGAATTGCTGAGGATTCGTATTGAAGGAGGCAGTCGCGACGAAACTTTTACTGCCCTTCAGGAGCTGCCTTCGGTGGCCATGCTCGATTTTGCCGCAGAGCATGGAAACCTGTTTGAGCTGCAAAGTAAACCCGGCAACCAGAGTGCCAAAGCGGTTTTTGACCTGTGTGCCGCACGCGGATGGTACATCGCTGAATTGACCCCGGTTGAAACCAAGCTGGAAGATGTATTCCGTGAAGTAACTGCAAATTAATGTAAAACTTAAAGATAGCTTTCATATGAATTCAATCTGGACTGTTACCAAAAGAGAATTGGCATCGTTCTTCGATTCGTTGCTGGCCTACATTATGATTGTTGCCTTTTTGGGCTTCAGCGGATTCTTTACCTGGATCAAGGGAGCCGATGTTTTCTATGTGAATCAGGCCAGTTTGCAAGCTTTTTTTGGCATTGCTTACTGGACCCTCTTTTTTTTCATCCCGGCACTTACCATGCGCATGATTGCCGAAGAGCGAAAAACCGGAACCATTGAAATGTTACTGACCAAGCCCATATCGGAATGGAACATTGTGAGCGGAAAGTTTCTGGCCACCTTGCTGCTGATTGTTGTGGCCCTCATCCTTACCCTCCCTTATTATTTCACAGTTGCAAGTTTGGGCGACATCGACCATGGAGCCGTTTGGCTGGGCTACCTTGGCCTGATACTGATGAGCGGAGCATACATCAGTATTGGCTTATTTACCAGCAGTGTCACCAACAATCAAATCGTTGCCTTTTTGCTCGCCCTTTTAATCGGCATCCTTTTCCATGTAATTTTTGATGTGCTGGCCGGAAGCCTGCCTGCTTTTTCAGGAGGCATTTTCCACTATCTGAGCATGAATACCCATTTTGAATCGATCAGCAGGGGAGTGCTCGACTCGAAAGATCTGGTGTATTTCTTTTCCATCATTTTCCTGGGACTGATGGGAGCCGAATCGGTATTGGTTAATCGTAAATAAGTTAAAGTTAAGCGACTATGAATAAAAGTAAACTTTTAATATATGTACTACTCACCACCGGAATCGTGGTGTTGGTCAATATACTTTCAGCGCGCTATTTCATTCGGGCCGACTTTACTTCGGATAAGCGCTATACCCTGAGTAAGGCCAGCCGTGAAATCGTTCGCGAACTGGACGATCCGGTAACGGTAACTGCTTATTTTACAAAAGATTTACCGCCCGCCATCGTGCAGGTGAAAAATGAGTTCAAAGACCTGCTTGTCGAATATGCGAACTTATCGAAAGGAAATGTGGTGTACGAATTTGTAAGCCCCAACGACGATCAGGAACTGGAGCAGGAACTGGCACAGAAAGGAATCGCCCCGCGCATTCTGAATGTAAGGGAAAAGGACCAGGCGGTACAAAAAACGGTCTACCTCTCGGCGGTGGTACAATATGGTGAAAAGGAGGAAGTGTTACCGCTGATTTTGCCGGGAACCGCCATGGAATATGACTTGTCGACTGCCATCAAAAAACTGGTGCTTGAAGACAAACCACTTATTGGCTTTATTCAGGGACATGGAGAGCCGGAACTCAATGAGATGGTTCAGGCACTTCAGTCCTTGCAGGTTTTAAACAATGTTGAAGCAGTTGAGCTGGCCGATACGGTTGAGCTGGCCCAATACAAAACCCTTGCTTTGATGGCTCCGTCGGACTCAATTTCGGAGGAAGAACTGAGAATGATTGATGCATATCTCGACAAGGGGGGAAACCTGTTTGTAGCCATGAACAGGGTCGATGGTGATTTATCCACTTCGATGGGAAGTGAGGTCAATACAGGGCTTGAAAGCTGGCTGGCCCAAAAAGGCATAGTGGTCGAGAATCAGTTTCTGATCGATAATTCGAGCAGCAATGTTACGGTGGTTCAACAGCAGGGACCATTCAAATTTCAAACACAGGTAAAATTTCCCTATTTGCCTATCCTTACGCACTTTGCCGATCATCCGGTGAGCAAAGGGCTTGAGACCGTCATCTTGCGCTTTGCCAGTCCTGTAAATTTTACCGGCGATTCGGCCATTATGGCCACTCCGCTGGCTTTTACCTCAAGTGTATCGGGGAAAGTCAGGCCACCCCTGTATTTCGATATTCAAAAACAATGGAGCCGTAACGACTTTTCTGAGTCTGAAATCCCAGTGGCCTATGCCTTTGAGGGTACTTTTTCGGAATATGCAAAGAACAGAATGGTAGTTATTGGTGATGGAGATTTTGCTATCAACGGTAGTGGACAACAGGCCCAACAGGTCAATCCCGACAATGTGAATCTGATGGTGAATGCCATTGACTGGCTCTCGGACGATACGGGGCTGATTGAATTGCGCACCAAAGGGGTTACGAGTCGTCCGCTCGATCAGATTGAAGACGGAAGGAAAACCTTCCTGAAATACCTTAATTTTCTCTTGCCTGTGCTTTTGATAATTCTTTACGGAATTCTAAGAGGCCAGCGAAACCGTAGTTTACGGATTAAACGGATGCAGGATAATTATGTGAACTAAAACATTGGAAAACGATGCGAAAGAAAATAAAAAATACAAGGCTGTTCGTTGTTTTTATGGTCTTACTCGTTTTGGTTGTTGTTCTTTTCAGCCGAAAAGAGGGATATCGTGAACGTTCGTTCGACCGGCAACTGATACAGGTCGAGACAGAAAATATCAGCAAAATAAGGCTTTATCCCAAAGTAATGAACGGTGAAAGCTTTGATATAGAAAATGAGAATGCTGGATGGAAACTGGTGAAGAACAAGCAAAGCTTCAAGGCAAATAACAGTCAGATTGAAGGCATGCTCAGTACCTTGAAGAACCTCGAAGCCAAAAGCATTGTGGCCAATAGCAAAGAACGATGGGAGCATTATGAAGTGAGTGATTCTCTGGCCAGCAGGGTTCAGCTTTTTGACGATAACAAAGTGGTAGCCGATTTGTACATTGGCAAGTTTCAGTTTGTCCAGCCCCGAGGCATGTTTTCCTATGTGAGGCCCGAAGGTAGCAAAGAAACCTACAAAGTGGAAGGTTTTTTAGGGAGTACCTTTAATAGAAAGCTGAATGATCTTCGAGACAAAACACTGATTGACGACCGTATTGCCAACTGGAAGCAATTGAGTTTTGATTATCCGGGTGATTCGTCGTTTGTATTGTCAAAAAGCAATGATATTTGGATGCTTGGTAATGTTCCGGCCGATTCGGCAGCAGTGGCCGCTTATATCAACAAATTAAAGGTGCAGAATGCTAACAGCATTTATGATGAAGCAGTGGAAGTGGCGGCTAATACCTATCGTCTTACCATTGAGAGAGAGAATTTGGAAGCTATTCAGTTGACAGTTAAAAGTGTGAATGGTGAAAAAGTGCTTTCAAGTTCAGAAAATGCAGGAGTTTGGTTCAATGATGATACTAAAATCGGAACTATTTTCGTTTCACAATCAACGTTTCGATCTAAATAGAGCGAACGCAATCAATCAATTCAGTAAAATGGGCCTCCGGGATGGAGGCCTTTTTTATGATGGGGCTACATATACCCAGGCCTTATGAATCATTTCTTGTCCTATTAATCAATTTTCAAGGATTGTTTGCAGTTGAGTCCAGATTAAGTTTAGTTCCCTGCTGATTGGTGCTTTGGGAGCAAATTCGATGATCGTCTGACGCTGCATCATGGCCTTGACCACTTCGCCTGCAAAAGGTAGTTTGCCCAGGTAGTTGATTCCTTCTTTTTGAAGAAAGTGTTCTATTTCGGAACTAATACTTTCGTTGATGTCGTATTTGTTGATAATGGCCGACAAGGGAATGTTAAAACCTTTCACCAGTTCAATTACCCTTTTGGCATCGTGAACACCCGAAAGCGATGGTTCAATTACCAGCAGCACATGGTCGCTCCCGGTAACCGACGAAATAGCCGTACAGCCGGTACCCGGAGGGCCATCGTTGATCAGGAGTTGAAAGCCCTCCTTTTGGGCCTGTTCTTTTGCTTTTTCACGCAACAAGGCGACCAGTTTTCCCGAGTTTTCCTCGCCCGGGGCCATCGTGGCATGAAACAAGGGGCCAAAACGCGTTGATGAAAGGTACCAGTTGTTTTTGGTACTCTGTTCGGTGGTGGCAGCACCTGTCGGACATACCTTTTCACAAAGGCGGCAACCTTCGCAGTGATAGGGATTTGCTTGATACTGATCACCATTGAATGCAATGGCATCGAAACGGCAATGTTCAGCGCAAATGCCACAACCATTACATAACTCAGGGTTGATTGAGGCGACCCATGCACCCTTAAATTGGTTTTTGTGTTGGATCACCGGATTGAAAATAAGATGCAAATCAGGCGCATCTACATCGTTGTCGCAATACACCACCTTGCCAGCAAGTGATGCCAGGGCTGCAGTGACTGAAGTTTTTCCTGTTCCTCCTTTACCGCTCAATATGGTAAGTTCTTTCATCGCTCCGCTTTTACTGGTGAAGTGTATTGCTGTTTTGTTGCTGGTAAACGTCAACTATTTTTTGGGTCAGCATGCTAAAAGTATTTTTTATTGAATCACTGCTCCCCGAGGTAAGCTGTCCTTTTGAGTATGCGTTGGCATAAGCACGGTCGAATGGGATCTTAGCCAGTAAATCAAGCTGGTTTTCGTTGATGAAATCAAGCGTTTCGTCCGAACCGTAACCGTACTTGTTGACGACAATGCCAAAAGGAAGATGAAGGTCGTTCAGCAAGCTTACCATCAGCTTCATGTCGTGAAGTCCAAAGGGCGTAGGTTCTGCAACCAGAACAACGTAGTCGGCATCGGCAACCGTTTCAACAACAGGACAACTGGTTCCGGGAGGGGCATCCATGATGGTAATGGCTTTTCCCTTTGGAGCCTGTTGCTTTGTTGCTTTGATCATAAAGGTTTGCATCGATGAGCCAATGTTGAGCCTGCCTTCGCTTAATCCGGCACCAAAAGGAGTTGAATAGTAATTGACGATACCAACCTCCTTGGGATGCTCGCTAATGGCATCGTATTGACAAGCAAGCAAGCATGCACCACACGAATGACACAGATCGGAGCTGATGCTTGCGTGATGAAGCGATTTTATCAGTGAAATAGCATTGAAGCTGCAGTATTCGACACAGCTTCCGCAGAAGGTACATTTCTCCTGATTAATGTGCGGAATCAACTGTTCCACCTTTTGAGTAGCGTTAAGCTGGGCATCCCTGAAGAACAGCACATCATTTGGGACCTCAACATCGCAGTCGACCAGCGTCACCTCCTGTTCCATCAATCTGCTTAAATAGTAATAGAGATTGATGGCGATGGTCGTTTTTCCTGTACCTCCTTTACCACTTGCTATTGCCAGTTTAAAGCTCATTGTTAATGATCGCAATAATTGGCAGTGAACGAAATGGTTTGATTAAAAAAACTTTCAACCAGCCTTCGTGCTTCAAGTTGGGGAGCGCCTACAAATACATTCACTCCATTTTGCTGAAAAAGGCTAATGGCCTTGTTGCCCATTCCGCCGGCAATGATGTCGGTCACTCCTTTTTCAGATAACCAGCGTGGCAGTAATCCTGGTTCATGAGGTGGCGCATCAAGCATGGTGGTTTCGACGATGGTTTTGTTTTCGGTGGTAAAGATCATAAAGTGCTGGCAGTGTCCAAAGTGGGCGTCCAGAACACCGTTACTTACCGGGATGGCAATTTTTTGTTTCATTGTAGTTGTTTTTTGAATTTGTTACATTGAATAATTTTAATTGTTTCGAAGCTTTTCAATCAAGGCCTCAATGCTTGGAGTCGCTTCACTTTCAATTAGCTGGATGTCGAATTGTTCAAGAATGGCCTTTGCTTTGGGGCCAAAATGACCCGAAATAACTTGTTGTACACCGAGTTCAACCACAAAAGTGGCGGTTTGATTGCCGGCACCACCCTGACTGTCGGCATAGTGGTTTTCGATGAATTCAGTGCTTTGCTTTTCGTGGTCGTATATGCAAAACCATTTTGCTCTGCCAAAGCGCTTATCCATAGGGAGATTGAGCTGATTTCCCGTTGAGCTGATTAATGTTTTCATTCTTGTATCCTTTTGTACTTGTTTAATTAATAATTGCTTCAATATGCTCACTTTTACATAGGGGGCAATTGTGATTTAGCTGTTTACCCGAAAGAGTGAAACGCGCATGACAGGAATTGCAGCTATACCAGCTTTTGTCAGTGAAACTATTCCCTGTTACACTCACTATTTCGCGTGTTTCGACCAGTGCCATGGCTATTTTGCGACGGGCTGCTTCGTATATTCTTGCAAAAGTAGGTCTTGAAATTCCCATTAATAAAGCAGCTTCCTGGTGATTCATCAGTTTGTAGTCGGCCAGTTTTATGGCTTCGTATTCCTCAAAGAGCAGTTCTACCGCAAGCTCGTTGTGTTTTCGACATCCGTAGGGACGGAAGCCCTTAAAACGGGGCGGAGCTGCAATTTTTCTCGGATTTTGATTTCGTGGCATTTTTTCTGCAAATATAATGAGAATATTCTCACTTGATTTAATGCTGCCTGAATATTTTTAAATGAGACTTGTTGTTAAGGCTGGTATTTTTCACAATTGAGTTGATATTGTTCACGAATTTACCACTATAATATGCTAATAATGAGTATATGTTATTGTCTTGTTTGCTGCTCACTCCGAATTTTTATATTTTATTCAATAAAAAAAGAGTGATATTTTTTGTTAGTGAACATATGTTCTATAAATTTGTAACTAATTGATCAAAGATGCCGCGACCACGACAAGTAAGCAAGGTGCAGATTCCACCTCGCGTAAGAGGTTTTATTCCGATAGGTTATTATAAAGATCAGTCGGATCCTGTTCAGTTAAATATTGAAGAATATGAGGTGATCAGGTTACTCGATTATGAAGGGCTTTCGCAGCTCGATGCATCGGTGTTGATGCAGGTTTCGAGACCAACTTTAACCCGTATTTATGAAAGAGCACGAAAGAAAATTGCAACAGCAATTACCGAGGCCCGTCAAATAACCCTTGAAGGAGGAAGTGCTGTTTTTAATGGCAACTGGTACGAATGTGAACGATGCAATTGCAAGTTCAATCAGGTAAAGGAAGAAGTTGTTTCTGCCTGTCCTTTATGCAACTCGCAAAGCATTCAGCACATTGTAGAATAAAAGTAGGGTGTACTCACCCATCAATTATTTGTAAACGTAAAATCAGTTGTTATGAAATTAGCCATTCCTGTAACGGGTACTCAGCTTGAAAATGGGCTTTCGTTGAAGTTTGCCCGTAGTAAATATTTCGCACTTATTGAAAAAGAAACGCATCAAATTGAATGGGTCGAAAACCCCTATTTTGATGAAGATAAAAAGGTTGGTGAGCATGTGTTCAGTTGGTTAACATCAGGCCTTGGGGTTGATACCCTGCTGGCTTTTGAGCTGGGACTGAAAGTACAGCAACTGGCATCAGCATCCAATTTACAGTTGATCATTATCAGTGAAAAGAAGCGAACCCTGAAACAACTACTCAGGTTAATGCAGCTTGAGTAAAAAACAAGTCTGTTTTGGGGTGTTGAATGTAGCAATTCCATAAAACCGAAAAAGCATGGACAAACCAAACAGAATTGTAGTCATTGGCGGTTCGGCAGCCGGCCCCAAGGCGGCATCCAAAGCCCGTCGTTTAGATGAATTTGCCGAAATAACCATTATTCAGAAAGATCCCGATCTTTCGATGGCATCGTGTGGTTACCCTTATTATGTGGGCGGTTTTTTCGATAATCGAAATCAGTTGTTAAGTACTCCCACCGGAGTCGTTCGCGACCAGAAGTTCTATCTCAAAGCCAAGGGTATAAAAGCCATGGTTAGCACGGAAGCTACGCGGATCAATAAAGCAAGTAAAGTGGTTGAAACCACCAATCTGCTTACCGGTGAGAAGCATCAGCTTCCTTACGATAAGCTGATTATTGCCACCGGTGCAAGTCCTAATATTCCACCAATCGAAGGGGTAAACTTAGAAGGTATTACCACCCTTCAGTCGATGCGTGATGCTGATTATCTGCGAAAAATACGCGATGAAAAAGAAATCCAAAAGGCCGTGGTGATTGGTGGCGGATTAATTGGTATCGAAACAGCCGAAGCGCTCAACCTTGCGGGTATTGAAATTACCATTGTTGAACTACTACCACAGCTGTTGACCTTCCTCGATTTTAATATGGCCAAACTGGTCGAAAACTATGTTCGCTCGAAAACCAACGTGATTACAGGAAACGGCGTTGCAAAATTTATTGGTGAAAACGGAAAGCTGAAGGCTGTTAAGCTGCAGAACGGAACTGAAATTCCATGTGAACTTGCAGTCATCGCAATTGGCGTAAAACCCAATGTAAAACTGGCAGCTGATGCCGGCATTGTAGTTGGCGAAACCGGTGGTATCAGGGTAAATGAATACATGCAGACTTCAGAAAAGGACATTTATGCAGTGGGCGACTGTATTGAAATTCCAAACCTGGTTACAGGGCAAAAAGTGTTGGCACCCTATGGTGACCTGGCTAACCTCGAAGGCCGTGTAGCAGGCGAAAATGCAGTTTTAGGAAATGTAGTGACCTTTAAAGGAACCATCCAGACTGGCATATGCAAGGTTTTTGATTACAATGTTGGCGCCACGGGCTTATCGGAAGACAGGGCTGAGAAACTCGGAATCAGGGTCGACAGTGTGATCAATGCAAGTCCTGATAAGCCAGGTTTTATGGAAGGAAAATTAATGGTAAGCAAACTGATTGTTAACGCCGACACTTGTCAGATTCTTGGTGCCCAGTGTATAGGGCCCGGAGATGTGAGCAAACAAATCGCCATTTGGGCCATGGCCATTCAGGCTAAAATGTGTATCGACGACATGATCAATGCCGATTTCCCGTATGCCCCGCCATTTTCACTGGCCATCGATCACAGCATTGCCACAGCCCATATCATGCAAAACAAACGAAAAGGTCGCTTTACTGGTATCAAGGCCAAAGAGCTGAAGGAAAAGATTGATCGCAAAGATAATTTTTTCCTGCTCGATTGTCGTGGTTACGATGAATTTGAGCTAATGCGCCTGGGTAAAGGTGAAACACTCATCCCGCTGGGGCAGCTTCGTGAACGCATGAACGAACTGCCACAAGACAAAAGTACCGAGATCATCGCTTTTTGCAAGATATCACTACGTGGATACGAAGCTGCTGTCGTGTTGCAAGCTTATGGTTATACCAATGTAAAAGTGCTTGAAGGTGGTTTGGCTGCCTGGCATTATAAAAGGGAAAAATAAAACAAATAAAGAGATTTCCTGTTCTTTTTTTAGCAAATAAAGCAGTTGATAATTAACAGCTAACAGCAATGTTAAAACATCGGTATACCGCGAAGGTAAATTATAGTGAAACCGATCAAATGGGCTTTGTGCATCATTCAAATTATGCCCGTTACTATGAGAATGCCCGTTGGGAAATGTTTCGGTCGATGGGAATTGATTATGCACAAATTGAAGAAGATGGCGTATTAATGCCTGTTGTGAAAATGGAAGCCCATTTTATTCAATCCTTGCATTACGACGAAGAATATGTGGTAGAAACACAGATCAAGCAACTTCCCCGTTCGGTACTTGAATTGGTTTACATTATCACTGCAGGTGAGCGGGGAATTGTACACAGGGCAAAAGTGACACTGGCTTTTATTAGTAAAACAACGAAAAAAGCCTGTCGACCGCCTGACCTTATCATACAAAAACTTAGTACTAACCTTTAAAATAACTCATCATGGAAGAAATGAATGAACAAAAAGTAGTTGCGATGCCTCGTATCGGCGAAGCTGCACCTGAATTTAAAGCTGTTACCACGCAGGGAGATATTCATTTTCCCAACGATTACAAAGGGCACTGGGTCATTCTGTTTAGCCATCCGGCCGACTTTACCCCGGTATGTACCTCCGAATTTATGACCTTTGCTACCATGGAGCAACAGTTTGCCGAAGCCAACTGTAAACTGGTGGGCTTATCGGTCGATGGTTTGTATAGTCACATTGCCTGGTTGCGTACCATTAAGGACAAAATCGAATACAAAGGAATGAAAGATGTTGAGGTGAAATTCCCGCTCATCGAAGACATTACCATGGAGGTTGCCACCAAATATGGAATGATTCAACCGGGTGAAAGCAATACCAAGGCAGTGAGAGCCGTATTCTTTATCGATCCCAAAGGAATTATCAGGGCGATTATCTATTATCCACTTAGTTTGGGCCGTAATTTCGACGAACTCTATCGTGCCCTGATTGCCATGAAGGCAGCCGATGAATTCAATGTAGCAACTCCTGCCGACTGGCGTCCGGGTGACGATGTAATTATTTCACCTGCCGGATCGTGCAATGCCGCTCAAAGCAGAATGGACGGCAAAGAAGAAGGATTGGAATGCAAAGACTGGTTCTTCTGCACTAAAAAGCTCGATAAGGAGAAAGTGTTAAAAGCTGTATTGAAGAAAAAATAGTTTCTTTTGTTTATAGATGTTACGGAGCCGCTCTTCTTTTATCCAGGAAGGGCGGTTCTTTTTGTGTTAGGCAGAATTTGGTTTTTATTTTACAAAATAGTCATAACTTTAAAGCCATATCTGAAACTATGAAACGCTTCATTCTTCAAATTACGGTGATACTGATGCTGGTTGCAGCATTGCCCATTACTTTTTTCTATATTAAGCAACTCTCTAACCTAAGTGAGAATGAAGAAATAGTGCAACGGATATTCGATCAGCAACTTGAAACGATACTTTTTACCATCAACCAAAACTCCGAAAATATTTTTGTTTCATGGCTCAATCAGGTCGATTTACCGCTTGACTACAAAAGTGAAATGATGCAACAGGTGGTTGCCCGTTTAATGCAAAACAACCTGGCCATCCAACAAATTTCGTTCTATGATAACGATGGTGAATCAGTACTCGAAGTTTACAGTCGTGAGCAGCAAATTGAACTTCCCAACCCGGGTTGGCAATTGTCAAATCAACTTCAGGAGTATATAAAACAGGATTATCAGCGAATTGAAAGTGTTGAACATGGTGAATTCATCACACTGTTTTTTATGATGAAATCGCTGACAAAGCCACTGCTGGGAGCAATCACCATTCAAACCAATACCTTTATTGACCGGCACCTGAGTCCTGAAATACAACAAATTTCGCAGGGGCGATTCAACATTGGAATCGCCAAAGGCCTTAGTGAGCAAAACAGCTTGAAAGCTGATTCATCGAAGTTAGAAAACGAAAATGTGCATGTAAGCCCCATGTGGTATTTACCCGGTTACCAAATCAGCATCAGTTTACAGAATGCTACCATCGACGACCTGGTAAGTTCGCGATCGAAACGCGACAATTACATTTTTGCTGCCATGGTAGCAGCCATATTATTTGCCATTACATTTGTAATTATGGCAATCAGAAGGGAAGTGAAGCTCGCTGAGCTGAAATCGGAGTTTGTCAGCAATGTATCGCATGAAATACGAACACCACTGGCACTCATCAGTATGTATGCCGAAACACTTCTACTCAATCGGGTGCGTAACGAGGACAAAAAAATTGAATATCTTAAGGTCATTCATCAGGAAACCGGCCGTTTAACGGCACTTGTCAATCGTATTTTGAATTTCTCCAAAATGCAAAACAACAAAAGGCTGTATCAAATGGATGAAGTGGAGATCAATCAGCTGATACGGGAAGTGTCGGAAAACTTTCAGGCCCATTTTCATGCTTCTCAGGTTTGTTGTGAACTGGAACTTGCCAGCAATGAGTTAAGTATTTCAGCCGACAGGGAAGCTGTTTCCGAATCGCTTATTAACTTAATCGACAATGCAATAAAATACAGCAAAGAGGATGAGCGGAAAATTATTGTCAGAACAAAAACAGATAAGGAATTCCTGAAAATTGAAGTGGAAGATAATGGCGTTGGAATAGCTCCATCGCACCAGAAGCAAATTTTTGATAAGTTTTACCGGGTAACCCAGGGTAATCTGGCACATAAAGCAAAAGGTTCAGGACTGGGACTCAATATTGTAAAACAGATTATGGAACATCATCAGGGAAAAATTACAGTGAAAAGCACAGTAGGACAGGGAAGTTGTTTTACTTTATGGTTCCCTCTAAAATAGACTAACATGACCCGAATTTTAATTGTAGAAGATGAGCCTGCCATGCTTGCCGGTTTGTGCGACAATCTCGAATTTGAAGGCTATCAGGTTGCAAGCGCCGAACGTGGCGATAAGGCCCTGGGCATGATTACATCAGAATCGTATGATCTCATACTACTCGATGTGATGTTACCACAGCTTTCGGGCTTTGATATTCTTAAGCAAATGCGCGCCAAAGCAATAGCGACACCCGTTATATTGCTTACTGCCAAAGGGGAAGAACTCGATAAGGTAAGAGGACTTGAACTGGGGGCTGACGATTACATCACCAAACCCTTCAGTCTGAGAGAACTTCTGGCCCGTATTAAAGCCATTCTGCGTCGTACATCAAGCGGAAAGGGGAATACGCACGAGGCCGTTGAGATCGGTCGCCTGTCGGTCGACTTTGCAGCCATGGAAGCCAGTGAGGCGGGCCAGCCGGTAAAGCTGTCGCACAAGGAGTTTGAAATCCTTCTCTTTCTTTATCAACATGCCAACCAGATTGTTACCCGCGAAAAGCTGCTCGATAGTATATGGGGCTACGATTATCAGCCTACCAGTCGTACAATCGATAATTTTATTTTGCGACTAAGGCAAAAAGTCGATACCGCTCAATCGAATCATATCGTAACGGTTCATGGTTTTGGCTATAAACTAGTTTTGTAAATGATGAAAGCTTTTTTACTTGTGACATTTTGTGACAACTTATGATACCATGTTACCGAAAACAAATTTTTGTGTGATAAGCAGGTAATAGTTTTGTATCGTATAAGTTGAACAATTAAAGTATTAAAGCCATGAAAACATTGAACACAATTTTATTAACAGCACTTTTCACCATCGCAAGCATGGTGGCTATGTCGAAAAACAATGAAGAACAAGTAAGTGAAGCAAAGAATGTAAAAGATCTGTCGTCAACCATTCAGCAGATGATCTGGGACGATTTTCACAGTGGTAACAATTTCTTTTATAAAAATGGAATCAATCGATTGAAAGAAAATGTTGAAATTAAATTTTTGGTAAGCGAAAACGGTGAACTGATTATTACTCACGTTAAATGTGATAACTGCGATGCCGGAACGTATGTTAAAAAAGTACTGAATCATGCTCAAATCAAAGCTCATGCTGATTTGAAGAATAAAAATTACAAATTACGTCTTAATCTCGACTATCGGACTTAGACTGATGAAAAGCAATTCCGGGTAGTTTGATCTCACTACCCGGTTTTTAAAAGTTCATTCAAGAATAAGAAAATAACAAAAGCATGAAAGCTCGTTTTACAATATTGATTTTGATTATGCTGGCAGCAACAACGGCCCGCCCGGCCGACTGGACGCGCATTGCCGACCTGAAAGGACTCTGGTCATTTAGTGTTGGCGATGACATGCAATGGGCCGATCCAGCTTACGATCACAGCAGTTGGGATCGTTTGTATGTACCGGCCTATTGGGAGGATTACTACGAAGGTTACAACGGCTACGGGTGGTACAGGCGTTCGTTCGACGTCCGTTCTTTGCCGGCCAATGGTCCTCTGGTAGTGATGCTGGGACAGATCGATGATGTGGACGAGGTTTATATCAACGGGGTTAAGGTTGGGCAAACGGGAGAATTTTTTCCTGCTTACACAACAGCTTACGATTTGAATCGGGTTTATTATTTACCCGAAGGCCTTTTAAAAGCCGAAAACAACCTCATCGCCGTAAGGGTTTTTGATGAAGGTGGTCCGGGTGGACTTATCAGGGGAAATAATATTGGAATTTTTTACGATAATGATTTTTCACTTTTGGAGTACGATTTGAGTGGTGAATGGAAGTTTACTACCTTACGTGAAAGAGGAATATTGAATGCCGGTTACGACGACAGTCACTGGGATCAAATTGCAGTGCCTGCCAACTGGGACAATCAGGGCTATGCCAATCACGATGGTTACGGCTGGTACCGGCATCGCTTTCAGTTGCCGGCTTCTTTAATCAACGAGGAATTGTACCTTGTATTGGGAAAAGTTGACGATTTTGACAAGGTGTATCTGAATGGTGATTTGATAGGACGTACAGAATATCTCGACGAATACAGCCGCTATTCAAAAGGTGCCGCCTGGCGCTTGTACCGGGTTTATCGCATCCCGCGCAATCAGTTAAAACGAGAGAATGTACTGGTGGTTGAGGTACGTGATGAACAATTGGGCGGAGGCATCTATGAGGGACCGGTTGGATTAATAAATACCCGTAATGCAAATATTATTCTTGAGCGCAATGTTGGTGATTTTTGGGATGATCCGGTTCGTGCCATTTTGCGCTATTTTGAATTCTAAAGAGAGGAAATGAAAATGCGTTTAAGCCATATCATAATGATTTTGTTTGTCATTTGCACCCAACCGACGCTGGCTGCTGAACATGAAATCAGCTTAAGGGGAAGCTGGAAGTTCTCAATTGGAGACAATGAAGCATGGGCCTTGCCGGGCTTCGATGATGCTTCATGGGATCTGATTGCAGTTCCTTCGCGATGGGAGGAACAAGGCTATCAAGGCTACAACGGTTTTGCCTGGTACCGCAAAACACTGATAATACCAGCATCTTTTTCAGGTCGTGAATTGTTCCTCGAGCTTGGTTTTATCGACGATGTCGATGAAGTATATTTCAATGGAATTAAGATAGGACAAACAGGTGCCTTTCCACCTCAATACGCCACGGCCTACAATGCCTTCAGAAAATATCAGATTCCTGTAACCCTGGTAAATCATGGAAAGACAAATGTAATTGCAGTACGTACCTACGATGCTCAGCTCGAAGGAGGAATTGTAAGTGGAACAATCAGGTTGCTGGCCGGTGAAGTAGCCGTAATTCCTGATATCGATCTGAGTGGAAACTGGAATTTCAACTTAGGCAGGGAAGTGCTTGCAAAAACCACAAGCATTGTGGTACCGGGTGCCTGGGAAGATCAGGGTTTCTATAACTATGACGGTTATGCCGTGTATTCACGAACAGTCAATGTTCCGGCGCACTTAGCTTCTCAAAAGCTGATCTTTTTGGCAGGCCGCATCGACGATGATGATCAGTTTTTTGTAAATGGAAAGTTGGTTGGTCAAACGGGTAATTTTGGTAGTGCTTTAAATTCCGACATGCACCGCGAATTCAGGAATTATTTCATACCCGACGACTTAATTCAACCCGGGAAAAACGTGCTGGTAATTAAAGTTCACGACCGTGGTCATGAAGGTGGAATTCTGGAAGGAAATATCGGTTTAATTACTCAGGAAAATTTTATCACTTATTGGAAAAAAAGGCGGCAATAGCAGTTGGAATGCCATTGCCCGCTTTCATACTCATCTTCTTAAATTAAAAGCATATTGCAATGCTTTCTTTCTTCATTAGTTTACAGTGTGTTTAAAAAGGGCTGACTCCTGCTTTCCATTTGATGTTACAACCCGATGCAGGAAATTGTTCCGAAGCAGTAGGTTGGCCCTTTAAAATGGCATCGAGCGCCTGACGCAGATCTTTACCGCTTACCGGCAGTTCGTTTTTCGGCCTCGAGTCGTCCAATTGTCCACGGTATACCAGTTTCAGTTCCTTATCGAAAACGAAAAAATCAGGTGTACAGGCAGCCTTAAAGGCTTTTGCAACCTGCTGTGTTTCATCGTATAGGTAGGGAAAATCGAAGCCAAAACTTTGTGCCTGTTCTTTCAGTTTCTCAGGTGCATCGTCAGGAAAGGCAGCTGCATCGTTGGCACTTATTCCGGCAAATACAATTCCTTTCTGTTGATATTCATGGCTGAGCGCGGCAATTTCTTCGTTGTAATGCTTTACATACGGACAGTGATTGCACATAAAGATAAATACTGTGGCTTTATCGGATTGCAGATCGTTCAGCGAAAACCATGCACCACTAACAACATCTCTGAGTTTGAATTCCGGCGCTTTTGTTCCGAGGGGCAGCATTGTTGAGAAGGTATGTACCATTTTTTTTAGTTTTCAGTTAATAGGTTGTTTTACTTACATTATAACGAAATTGACTGGTATCGGTTCATCAATTTTCTGATCATTACGGACTGCACTTTGCAACCCTTTCACTTCTAGTCTGTCTTTTTTTTGTAAATATTAAAGTGAAGTGAGTCCAAAATTGATAAGGTCAGGCACTATCACCAATAATTAAAAGAATCGCTATGAAAATGAAAAAACTTTGTTTAATTGTCACAATGCTAATGGTTTCAAGTCTCACATTCAGTCAGCAAACAGTAAGTATTGATGAGTTTTATGAAAACGATCAGGATGAGCAGATAGAAACTGTTTTCAGTACCATTAAGATCAAACGCATCAGTGGTTTTGGTGGTCCAAGCATGAGTTATTCGTCGCTGGGTGGCGAGTTTGCCATGATGATGGGAGGCGGAGGAGGAATTCTTATCAATAACTTCTTTGTTGGTGGTTATGGCGAGGGACTTTCGACTCACATTAATACCGCGACTGTGCGCAATCTGCAGTTTGGTCACGGTGGAATATGGATGGGGTATGAAATGGCTCCTGAAAGGATGATCCACCCTGTATTCAGTGTCCGAAGCGGGTGGGGAACAGCCAGCGGAGTTACTGAAAACTACTTACGTGTGAGCGATGCTGTGTTTGTTGTGGTTCCTGCAGTATCGGCCGAAGTGAATTTTACCCGTTTCTTTAAAATGAACATTGGGGCCGAGTACCGGCGTACTTTTGATGTAAACAGAATCGAAGGCATGTCGAACAATGACTTCTCGAATGTGGGAGTTTATATGAATTTCATTTTTGGATGGTTCTGATCGTTCAAGCAATACAAAAAAAAACTCCCGACAGAAAGCGGGAGTTTTTTTTGTATTATTTGCTTAAACGTTTTCGATCATGCTCTTTCAGGTAAATTTTTCTTAACCTGATTTTCTTTGGCGTAATCTCCACGTACTCATCGTTTTGAATGTATTCGAGTGCTTCTTCAAGACTAAAAACAATTGGTGGGGCCAGTTTGGTTTTATCGTCAGAACCCGAAGCACGCATGTTGGTGAGTTTCTTTGTTTTGGTAATGTTGATGGTCAGGTCATCTTCGCGGGTACTTTCGCCAATCACCTGTCCTTCATACACCTCGTCACCCGGTTTAACGAAGAATTTACCACGGTCCTGCAGCTTGTCTAAAGCATAGGCAATGGCTGTTCCGGTTTCGAGGCAAACCAGCGAGCCCTGGTTGCGTTTTTCGATTTCTCCCTTAAAAGGCTGGAATTCGATAAAACGGTGAGCCATGATGGCTTCGCCTGCTGTTGCGGTAAGCACATTGTTTCTTAAACCAATGATTCCTCTCGATGGAATATGAAAATCAAGTACTGTCCGTTCACCTTTGCGTTCCATGCTTAGCAATTCGCCTTTGCGACGGGTAACCAGCTCAATCACTTTTCCCGAGTAATCTTCGAGTACATCAACGGTTAATTCTTCAACCGGTTCATGCTTAACACCATCGATTACCTTGATAATAACCTGTGGTTGACCCACCTGCAATTCAAAGCCTTCGCGCCGCATGGTCTCGATTAAAACCGAAAGGTGAAGTACACCACGACCAAACACATTCCATGAGTCGGCACTGTTTGTTTCCTCAAGCCGAAGCGCTAAATTCCGTTCAAGTTCCTTTTGAAGTCGGTCGTAAATGTGTCGTGAAGTGACAAATTTTCCATCTTTCCCAAAGAAAGGAGAGTTGTTAATGGTGAACAACATGCTCATGGTGGGTTCATCGATGGCGATTGGAGGAAGCGGCTCGGGATTGTCAATGTCGGCAATGGTGTCACCAATGTCAAAATTATCGATTCCGACCAGCGCGCAGATATCACCGGCCTCGACTCTGTTTACCTTGGTACGGCCCAAACCGGTAAATACGTTCAGTTCTTTTATTTTGGTCCGAACAATTGACCCGTCGCGATGGCAAAGGCTTACCTGCTGATTTTCCTGCAAACTTCCGCGCTGCAAACGACCAACGGCAATCCGTCCGAGGTAAGGCGAGAAATCGATGGAAGTAATTAGTAACTGAGTATTTCCTTTTTCTACTTTGGGTTCAGGAATGTATTTGATAATGGCATCGAGTAATACGGTAATATTGTCGGTTCGCTCACTCCAGTTTTCAGCCATCCATCCCTCTTTAGCCGAACCATATACCGTTGGAAAGTTGAGCTGATCTTCGGAGGCATCGAGGTTAAACATCAGATCGAATACCATTTCGTGTACTTCTTCGGGCCTGCAATTGGGTTTATCCACTTTGTTGATAACAATGATGGGCTTCAAACCCAACTGGATTGCTTTTTGCAAAACAAAGCGGGTTTGAGGCATGGGGCCTTCAAAAGCATCGACCAGTAACAATACGCCATCGGCCATGTTGAGTACACGTTCTACTTCGCCTCCAAAATCGGCGTGTCCGGGTGTATCGATGATGTTTATTTTGGTGTCCTTATAATTAACCGAAACGTTTTTTGAAAGGATGGTGATGCCCCTTTCCTTTTCAAGGTCGTTACTGTCCATGATTAAGTCTCCGGGGCGTTCATGGTCCTTGAATAGTTTTCCGGCCAGTAACATCTTGTCTACCAGGGTTGTTTTGCCATGGTCGACGTGTGCAATAATTGCAACATTTCTGATTTGCATTTTCTTCCTTTTTAAGTCGCGCAAAAGTAATCGAATTAAACGATAAACGTGCAGAAAATCGACTTATGCGTTGTAGTCAAAGTTGAAACAACAATTTATTAACAAAGTTTGAAGTAGTCGTGCTTTTTAGAACAGTTTAATTCCGGCAGAGAGCAGATAAACGCGGTTTCTGGCTTCAAATGAACTTTCGGAAGAAAGGATGTTGGCGCTGTTTTCAATTCGAGCATCAAAAGTTATAAACCACACATCAATGCCGGCTCCCAGCTGCCAGCCCATGTAGGTGTCGTTGAGATGCTGAGGATCAAAATCTGAGATCTCCGATGCCAGTGAATTGGCGGTAACATACGAAAACACGGGTCCACCGTGCAGGCGGACATTGATCAGTTCACCATCGATTAGTTTGATACCAAGCAATAGCGGGACATCGATGGTTTCGTAATTAAATGTAGTGGAGGTCGGAATTTGGAATTCATTGTTGCTAACAGGAGTAATTAAGCCCCCCTTGGTATTGAAATAGGCTTCGGGTTGCACGTACAATCGGCCGGCATTCACTCTGACAAAAGCTCCAACCAGGTAATTGTTAATTTCTTCTTCATTGATATTTTCATTGAGTACATCATCTATGTCGGTAAGCATGCGTGAGCTGTTGGTACCAAACTTAATACCAATATTAACAGGGCCCTGACTCAATGCCATGGTCTGTATCATCAGAAATACTACCGAAATAATGAGAAACTTATTCATTGTGAACAGGTTTGTTAAAATCTGAATGAAATTGATGCATGTAAAATAAATAAAAATCGAGCTGTAAATCTACTTTTTGATCAATAAAAAAAGGCCATTGTAGATACAACAGCCTTTATAACGGTTTAATTGAATAATTATTTTACAAACTCTTTGAGTGTAGCAGTCAGTTTCTTACGGGTGAAGAAAATTCTGCTTTTAACAGTTCCCAGTGGCAGCCCCAGCTTCTCTGCTATTTCTTTGTACTTATAACCGTCGAGAAACATTTGAAAAGGAATCCGGTACTCATCGTCGAGCGATGAAATACTTTTTTCAATCTCGTTCGACGAATAAAACGAATCGGGCGAAGGATAAATCCTGTCCTTTGCAATTTTAAGATGAAATTCGCTGTTTGAACCATTCAAACTATTTCTCGATTTCGAAGCCTTGCGGTAATCATTGATGAAGGTATTCTTCATAATGGTGTACACCCAGGCTTTGAAATTGGTGTTCTCGGTAAACTTGTCCTGATAGGTCAGTGCCTTCAGGAAAGTTTCCTGCAACAAATCGTTCGCCTTATCAATATCCGATGTAAGGCTCAACGCGTAGTACTTAAGACTATCCTCTAAACTGAGTAATTTGTGATTAAATTGTAATTCTGACATAGTGACAAGGTTTTTGGGTAAAACTTCTGTTCAAATATAAAACAATTTAAGACAAAAAAGTCTTTAATAGATGAAAATTTTGTTAACAAGCACTAATTTTGATCCTTCATTATCGTTAAATATAGTCTAGTTAATATAGGCATTTATTTCGATGAAGTCAATCCCTCAATTGAATTGCTATTGAATATCAGTTAATTATTTGATGAAATTACCGAATGAATTGATCGATCCTGCTTGATAATGAGTGGATGCAGATTTTAGAATAAAAAAGTATTTATTTTGCAGAAGTTGTGAACAAATTCAGAAAAAGTTCAAATCTTGAATATATTTACGGCTCATTTTTTAATTAAAAAGCACAGAAATGAAACAAAAAGTGAATTTGAAAATCCCGCAGGTGGTTTTCCGACGGTGGGATAACAAGCGTTATGCTGTATTTAACAGTTTGCGCAAGGTCATTAAGATTGCATCATTGTCGGTTGCCTATCTTTTATTTGCCAATCAGGGAGTCGTTCAGGCCCAGGAAACTGACAGCTCTGAAGTAGCCCGTAATTACGATCTTGAATCGATCGATGTCACGGTTGATGCCTTGCCGGAAAGCTATTCGGCACTAAGCAGGGTAGTGGTTACCATCGATCGAAAGGAAATTGAGCGGGCGGCTGCGTCTTCCATCGACGAGTTACTGGAATATGCTTCAAACATCGACCTTCGCCAACGTGGCATCAATGGCATGCAATCCGACATCTCCATCCGCGGAGGTTCCTTCGACCAGGTGCTGATCCTTCTTAATGGCACCAACATTACCGACCCTCAAACAGGTCATCACAATCTCAATCTTCCTTTCAGTCTTTCTTCCATCGAGCGTATTGAAATCCTAAAAGGGCCCGGAGCCTGGAAATTCGGACCGGGAGCATTTAGTGGAGCAATCAACATTATTACCAAAACGCCCGAAGCGCCCTTTATAAAACTAGCACTTGAAGGGGGGCAGTACCGCTACCATGACGAACAACTGAGTGCTGCACTGCCAATAGGCAAAACCAGTCATTTGCTTACTGCCCAAAATTCAGCCAGTGATGGCTATACACAAAACACCGATTACCGTTCAAAAAACATTTATTATCGCGGAATGCTTGAATCAGGTGTGCATACAGCCGGGATACAGGCTGCTGTTACCGATAAAAAGTTTGGTGCCAACAGCTTTTATACTGCCCGTTTTCCCGATCAGTATGAAGAAACCCGGACCTGGTTTGCTTCAGCTGATTACCAAACGAAGTGGCAGCATCTTCAGCTCAACCCGGGTGTTTATTTCCGAAGAAACAACGATCGTTTTTTATTATTTCGCGAAAATCCTGAATTGTATGGCAACTATCATACTACCGATGTATGGGGTGGCAATGTGCTGGCCAATTATTTGCATGGAAGCAATGCCATTACAACCGTAGGACTTGCAATTCGTAATGAAAGCATATTTAGTAATAACCTGGGTGAAGAAAGTAAGGATCCACGGTTTAGTCCGGTTAACGATACCATTTTACTCGATAAGTCGCATCAGCGAAGTAACTATTCTGTTTTCGCAGGTCATAAGCAATATTTCAATCAGCTAATGATCAATGTAGGTATCAATCTAAGTTACAACAGCGACCTTAAAGGTCGTTGGTTTGTTTATCCTGGAATTGATGCAGCTTATCAGTTAAGTGAATCTTCAACCCTAACAGCTTCTGTAAATCGAACGATGCGAATGCCCACTTATACCGATCTTTATTATCATGGTCCCAATAATCAGGGGAATCCTGATTTGTTGCCCGAAGAGGCCAGTGGCTTTGATTTGGGCTACCGTTTTCAGCTGCCGGGATTGAAAGTGGCAGTGAGCGGTTTTCACACCAGGGGAAATAACATGATCGACTGGGTGCGCGAAGATGTCGATGCAATTTGGCGAACCGTTAATTATACCAGGCTGCTTACTTCGGGTATCGAGACTTCCCTAAATGCCAATTTTGAAAAACTGATTCATCCCGATCATTTTCTTCAGCAGTTGAATATCAGCTATACCTTTATTGAACAGTCAAAACCTGAAACAACACTGCTTTCGAATTATGCATTGAATTATTTGAGACATCGGGTCGATATCAATTTTAGTCATCGAATTTTTTCAAAACTGAGTGCCAAATGGCTATTGGTGTTTCAGGACCGCAATGGTCAGTTTGAACGAATAGAGGACGGAGTTTCGCTTGGCATGAGCAATTATGACCCATTTTTTACAAGCACGTTAAAAATTGAATGGAGACAGCCCGATTGGCATATTTATGCAATGCTGAATAATCTTTTTGATGTTCAGTACTTTGATTATGGAAATGTGCCACAGCCTGGTCGCTGGATAAAATTTGGATTTGCCAAAAAAATCGATTTTGACCAGAATCGTTTTCGCGGCAAATAAACATTTAATATCTTCGGCAAAAATTAAAAAAAAGCATCGGTTATGTTGAAAGATATTCTGGCCATTTCAGGTCAATCAGGATTGTACAAGGTGGTTTCAAAAGGGAGTAAGAACCTGATTGTAGAATCGCTGGATAACGGACGTCGTTTTCCTGCTCATTCTACCAATAAAATTATTTCGCTCGAGGATATTGCAATTTTTACGCAAAATGGTGAAGTGCCTTTGAGAGAAGTGTTTAAAAAAATTGCAGAGAAAGAAGATTTCAAAGCAGCTATTGATCCTAAATCATCGGGAGCAGTACTTAAAAAGTATTTTGAAACGATACTGCCCGACTATGATCAGGACAGGGTCTATGTTTCCGATATCAAAAAGGTACTGCAATGGTACAATGTGTTACAGCAAAGTGATATGCTTCAATTTGACGATGAAGAGCAAGAAAATGAAGCTTCGGACGAGCAACAGACCGAAAGCTAGCTGAAGGTATTATTGTAAGGGATGGAAACATCCAAATGAAGAGACAATGGGCTAGCTTATTGTCTCTTTTTTTATATTGAAAAATGAGCGAACGACTCCAATGAGTTTAGTAATTAATACTCCTGATCCATCCGTACCTTTGGGTCAACATTTTTTAGACGAAGAATTCTGAAGAAATGATGGTAAAAAAAAAGAACTACCATTGGTAGTTCTTTTCTCGAGTGGTGAACCTGAAGGGACTCGAACCCCTAACCTCCTGATCCGTAGTCAGGTGCTCTATCCAATTAAGCTACAGGTCCATTGCTTTAACGCGGTGCAAATATAATGAATCGGGTATTACCTGCAAATAAAAAAGTAAATAAATTTCAGGAAAAAATGCCTGAAAGCCGCACTATTGGTATTTTTCCATCTTGTCGTTGATGGTAACATCTTCATTTTTTTGACTTTGTATTTTTATGTAAGTCATCATTTTTTCTGTCCCATTTTCATAACAAATTTCGTGAACTTCCTGAACGACGCTCATTACTTCATCCCATGAACCTTCAATTACTGTTTCGAAAGGGCATACCTGGTATTTCAGGCCCGAGCGCTGAATGGCTTCGATTGCTTTATCAACGATGGAGTAGGGATGCGTACTTTGCGATTGGGGAAGTACCTGCAAGGCCAAATTAATCTTGTGTTTCATATTTCTTCAAAATGTTAAGTATTTCTTCGCTCGAAAACTTTTTGATATTGGTAATGATGGCATCATCTGATAAGAAATCGCCAAACTGATTGCATTCAAGCAATAAATCGTTAATCATGCTGCTTACATCGGCTTTTAACGGAATGAGCGCAATAGCGCTGGCAAATTTTTCATCAAAGCTGATTTCTTCCAATTCACCATTTATTTTATCCAGAAAAAAGTTAAGTTCCTTTTCAAGTACGGATTGTTGAATGTTTCCCACCTCATCGGATGTTTTGTAGGGAAATATAAGCATGTAGCGCAACTTGTCGACCTTGCCGCCCAACCCGGTTGAAATAAACACCTGTTGTTCGTCGAGCAGGGAACTTTGAATAATCATCCGGCTTTGCTGCAATGCCAGTGTTGCCCAGTCGCGCAGTTCGGGCAGGGGATTTTCCAGGTAGCTTTCGATGGCTCTGAATGCTTTAACGGAATCGACCATGGCCAGTTTCTGAAGCACTGTTTTACTTTCATCGATGTGCTGGTCATTTGATGATAAATAGGCAATAAGAAGATCGATTTCGTCGCCGGTGATATCGAACTGCAGGCTTTTCGACGACTCATAAAAGCTTTTCTGCACCTCCAGATCGACCGTTTCTTCCAGAATTTTATAATCTCCAGTGATGTTCTTTAGTACATCCTGTATGTTGTTATAGTTTAATTCGTTTGTCATAATTTATCCTTCCTGTTCAACTTAGCTGAATCGTAATAATGATTACTGATAGCAACAGAACAGTTGGTTTAAATGTTTTTAAGCGCGCTGATGCTTGCCATCGGATCTTCTGATTTGAAGATAAAATTACCGGCAACCAAAACGTTGGCACCTGCCTCAAAAAGCTTTTTGCCTGTTTCAAGGTTAACACCTCCGTCGACTTCAATCAGCGTGTTCAGTTGCTGTTCATCAATCATCTCCTTCAATTTTCGTACCTTTTTGTAAGTTGCTTCAATGAAGGTCTGACCACCAAAGCCCGGGTTAACCGACATCAGCAGCACCATGTCGAGTTCGGGAAGTATTTCTTCCAGTACAGCTACCGGTGTGTGCGGATTTAGGCAAACACTGGCCATGATACCAAGTTGCCTGATGGCTCCAATGGTTCGGTGCAAATGCTGACAGGTTTCATAATGAACTGTAATATTGTCAGCTCCTGCTTCTTTAAAGGGAAGCAGATAGGGGTCAGGATTGTTGATCATTAAATGCACATCAATTGGTTTCTTCGCCAATTGGTTAACTTGCTCCAGTATGGGGAGTCCAAAGGATATGTTGGGTACAAACACCCCGTCCATTACATCGTAATGAATCCATTCAGCTTCGCTTTGGTTAAGCATTTCAATGTCGTTGCCCAGTTGGAGGAAATTGGCTGATAATATCGATGGTGCTATGATGCGCTTCATTTGCTTCTTATTAATATTATTGGGTAACATTAAACAAAAATAATCTTTTTTGCCTGGATGAATAAAAAAAAGCTCCGTAAATGGAGCTTAATGTTTTATTCACCCAGATAGCTTTTTAATAGCTTGTTCCGGTAGTTATTTTTAAGCTTTTTAATGGCTTTTTCCTTTATTTGTCTTACTCTTTCGCGTGTAAGACCAAAAACTTCGCCAATTTCTTCGAGGGTGTGCGGTCGGGTACCGTTTAACCCGAAATAATAGCGAATGATTTCTCCCTCACGTTCACCCAATGTGGCCAGCGAGCGTTCAATTTCCTGTTGTAGCGAGTTGTTGAGCAATCCACGGTCAGGGCTCGGTGTTTCCATGTTGAGCAAAACATCGTACATATTATTTCCATCGTCATCTTTGAGTGGCGCATCCATTGACAGATGATGCCCCGATGCTTTCATCGCTTCTTCAATTACCTCGGGAGTTAATTCAAGAATTTCAGAAATTTCCTTGGTGGTAGGTTCACGCTGGAATTCCTGCTCCAATTGATTGAAGGTTTTATTGATTTTATTGATTGAACCAATTTTATTTAACGGAAGCCTTACAATACGCGCCTGCTCTGCCAGGGCCTGCAGGATGGATTGACGAATCCACCATACGGCGTAGGAAATGAATTTAAAGCCCCGGGTTTCATCAAAGCGTTGTGCTGCTTTAATCAAGCCCAGATTGCCTTCGTTGATCAGATCGGGAAGACTTAATCCCTGATTTTGGTATTGTTTGGCAACTGAAACAACAAAACGAAGGTTCGAATTGATTAATTGTTCGAATGCTGATCGGTCGCCTTTCTTGATTCGTTTGGCAAGTTCAACTTCTTTGTCAGGCGTGAGAAGATCAACCTTGCCAATTTCGTGCAGGTATTTATCCAATGATAAAGTTTCCCTGTTGGTAACCTGTTTTGTTATTTTAAGTTGCCTCATACTCCCTTGTTTTGCTTCCGAAAATAAATAAAAAATTATATTTAAAAGATTATTCCCTTAGATTTTTCACCCAGGCAGTGTTAGCCCTTATTTAATTGAACATATTGTTAGTTAAAAAGTTTCAATTATTTTCCGTATAATAGCACTGCCAATTAGTCGGTGATTCAATTTGTTGCGTTATATCATTCTGTAAATTAAGATGATAATGTTTTGACCTACATGGCTTGCTTTAACGGCAAATTATTTAGCACCGATTCATTTCGGATATGAAATCGATCATTTTTTTGCTGCAAATAATGTTTAAACAAATTGTTAATCACGATCAACTACCGAAGGCATATTGACGCAAGGCAGACTTTGTATTGAAAAATAAACAAAAAAGGGAATGAAGAAGATTGCATTACACTGGCAGATATTGATTGCTTTGGTTTTATCGGTTCCTTTGGGCCTTTATTTTGGCGAAGGCGGTATACTTGACTTGACAGGGATATTTGAGTTTAGCGGGACTTTGTTTTTAAATGCCCTGAAAATGATTGTTGTACCTCTCATTATCTCGGCAATTATTACCGGTGTGTCCAATATTTCATCTGAAAAGGGATTTGCCCGAATGGGGGCAAAAACTATGGTTTATTATCTAACAACCAGTACGATAGCTATTTTGACCGGGCTAATACTGGTCAATATTTTCACACCAGGCATCATTGATGGAAAGCCGGCGAAAGAGTTACTCGCATTGGCTCCCTTGTCGGCCGAACAGCTTACTTCGATTAGCGGTAAAGACCAGGGAGAAATTTACAAGGTATTTCTTCGCATGGTACCACCCAATATTTTTAAAGCTGCGAGTGAGGGACAAATGCTGGGACTCATTACCTTTAGTCTGATTTTTGGTTTTTTTATTCGTCGCCTGCTTGTTCAATACAGGGAAGTTCAACTCAATTTTTGGAATGGTGTGTACGATGTAATGCTCGACATTACCAATCTGATTATGAAAATTGCACCGCTTGGAGTGCTGGGGCTGGTAGCCAAAACAGTAAGTGAAACGGGTTTTGATGCCGTACTTCCTTTGTTGAAATTTGGAGGAATTGTGCTGATTGCTCTGTTATTTCATGTTGTGGTTTCTACGTCGGCAATCTTGTATGCAATCGGGAAGGTGAATCCGGCTGCTTACTTTAAGGTCATGTCGAAGGCTTTGTTAACAGCATTTTCAACCAGTTCATCGTCAGCTACCCTGCCCGAAACCATCGAAGGGGTGAGCCAGGCTGGTGTTTCTAAAAAAGTTTCAAGTTTTGTTTTACCCCTGGGGGCAACCATCAATATGGATGGAACAGCACTTTATGAGTGTGTTGCTGCTATATTTATTGCACAGGCCTATGGACTGGATATCAGTTTTGGAATGCAGTTAACCATTGTGATTGTGGCTTTGCTTACATCGATTGGAGTGGCCGGAATTCCATCAGCAAGCCTGGTTGCTATAGTAATCATACTGAAAGCCATTGGTTTGCCTGAAACAGCCATTGGGCTAATCCTGGTAGTAGATCGTCCGCTTGATATGATTCGCACAGCAGTAAATGTTTGGAGCGACAGCTGTGGTGCTGCTGTAATTGCAGCCAGTGAAGGAGAAAAACTAATGAGCCGCTAACATTACAAATAGCTATAAACAAAAAATCCCGGCTTTAATTGCCGGGATTTTTTATTTATAGTTTCGATAATTTACTCATTAAATAGTGGTCGGCCAACACCAGTGCTGCCATGCTTTCAACAATGGGAACGGCCCGGGGCAGTACACAGGGATCGTGTCGTCCTTTGGGGTTGATGGTGGTCGACTTTAATTCCTTGTCGATGGTTTGTTGTTCTTTCAGAAGGGTTGCTATGGGCTTGAAAGCTACTTTAAAGTAGATATCCTGTCCATTGGATATTCCACCCTGTATTCCACCTGAATTATTGGTGGCGGTTCTTACCACACCCTCTTCATTGATGAAAATATCGTTGTGTTCGCTTCCGCTAAGTTTTGTACCTTCGAAGCCCGATCCGTATTCAAAGCCTTTTACGGCGTTGATACCGAGCATGGCAAACCCCAGATCGGCATGCAGTTTATTAAAGACCGGTGCACCCCATCCTGTAGGTACACCTTTAATAACACAGGAAATGGTTCCGCCAACCGTGTCGTGATTTCTTCCGGCTTCTTCAATCCGTTCGATCATTTTTTCGGCTGTTGCTAAATCGGGACAACGAACAATGTTGCTCTCGGTGAGCGACAAATCAAGTTCGCTGTATTGTTTCTTCACTTCAATTTCGCCCACACTATGTACATAGGCATGGATAGAAATATTGAGTTGTTTCAGCAATTGCCTGGCAATGGCTCCAGCCGCTACTCTGGCAATGGTTTCGCGTGCCGAAGAACGACCTCCGCCTCTGTGATCGCGTACACCATATTTCTGCGCATAGGTATAATCGGCATGCGAAGGTCGGTATACATCTTTCAGATTATTGTAATCGTTCGAATGCTGATCCTTATTTTTAATGAAAAAACCAATGGGAGTTCCAGTGGTTTGTCCTTCGAAAATACCCGAATAAAACTCAACGGTATCGCTTTCCTTTCGCTGGGTGGTAATTTTTGACTGACCTGGTTTTCGGCGGTCTAGTTCATCCTGTACCAGTTTCGGATCGATGGTCAGACCCGCAGGGCAGCCATCGATGATTCCGCCAATGCCGGCACCGTGTGATTCACCGAAAGTTGTTAGTCTGAATATTTGTCCAAGAGTGTTCATAGCAGTTTAGATTCAAACCGGTTTAGCATCCACATCCTGAGCCGGAACCTGAACTGCAACCACAATCTGAACCTTCGGTAGAACAACTTTCCTCGCCCGAGCCACAACCTCCTGAACCACAGCCACAGCCCATCGATGGTGCCAGCTCTTCTTCAGTCGCTTCACGTACTTCGATGATGTTTCCGCTAAAGTAAAGATCCATTCCGGCAAGCGGGTGATTAAAGTCCATGGTTAAAGTATCAGCATCAACACTTTTAACGATACCATTCAGCCTTTGACCGTTTGATGTTTGCATTGGAACTTGTGCTCCAACAGCAAAGCGCTCTTCGTCAAATGATCCTTCTACTTCAAAAATATTTTTATCGAGTTCAACGATGGCGTTTTCATCAATTTCACCATAGGCATCACTGGCTTTGAGTTGCATTTCAAAATCTTCGCCTTGTTTTAGTCCGGCAAGGTTTGACTCAAACATTGGCAGCATGGTTCCAAGGCCAAATACAAATTTTAATGGTGCTGTTTCGGGGGTTTGTTCAATTACATCTCCGCTTTTACTTTCCTGCCTCAGTGTGTAACTGAGTGTTACCATTTTATTAATCGAAATAGTCATGTTTTTTATTTTACGTTAATGTCTGCAAAACTAAGCAATTTGATTGGTGTAACAATTATGCGTATCGAAGGTTTATGAAAATTAAATCTAAATTAATGTGATTTATTAGGAAATATTGGAACAAGAAGCAAAAATGAAGCATCTTTTTTGCTTATTAATTGTTATTAGTGTATTATTGCAATGGAATTTACAGAAAAGTTTGTTTAACACACACGACTACATTTCCTTAATTTTATCATTCAATCAAAACATTTTACACAATTCGCCGGCTCGACCGGCTGAAAATAATTTAATATGTACGATATTTTAGAACTCAACAAGAAGTTAGTTTCTGAACTTCGGGATATTGCCAAGGAACTTCAAATTAAACGTGTTGAGAAATTTAAAAAGCAAGATTTGATTTACAAAATTCTTGACACGCAGGCAATTCTTTCCTCAGAGGGAAAACTCAAAAGTGAGAAACCTGTCGCCAATAAGCCCAAAAAAGAACATCCTGCTCAAGAAAATAAAAAACCGGTAGTCTTTGAAAACAAGAAGACCGATGACGAGAGCAAAGCAAGACGCAAACGTACCCGCCTTACCAAGCTTCGCGATGAAAAGGTGAAGTACAATAAGGATGAGCGCAAAGCTGATTCGAAGGATGTCAAATCCGAGTCGAAGGTACAGGATCCTTTTAAAAAGGTGGAGAAACCTGCAGAACAGGCAAAACCAACAACAAGCGACAACAATGTTCGTCAGAGAGAAAATGCTCCTGTACACAAGCGTCCCGAAACCAATGAACAACAGGGACCGCGCAAACAACAAGTGATGGGCAATGCCAATTATCATTCTACCAGTGCGGCCAATCAAAATGGTAATGCAGAACAGAGTGCTTCGAAAGAAAACCGCAGCACTGAGCCCAAAGAAAACCGTAACGTAGAACAGAAGGAAAATCGCAACGGCGATCAGAAAGAAAATCGTAACTTCGAAGCAAAGGAGAAGCAATTTGATAATCGTCGTAACTTTCAGGACCGTAACGAGCGTCAAAACGATGTTGGTCTAAAGCGCAATTTCCGTCAGAATCAGCAAAATCAGGAAAAAACAATTTTCGATTTTGAAGGATTAATTACGAACTCCGGAGTACTTGAAATCATGCAGGATGGATACGGATTCCTGCGTTCGTCTGACTATAACTACCTCAATTCTCCTGACGATATTTATGTTTCACAATCACAAATTAAGCTTTTCGGTTTAAAAACCGGTGATACAGTAAATGGAACCATCAGACCTCCCAAGGAAGGAGAGAAGTATTTTCCGCTGATTAAAGTATTGGAAATTAACGGAAGAGCTCCTGAGTTTGTCCGTGACCGTGTTCCATTCGATCATCTGACACCGCTTTTCCCCGAAGAAAAATTCAATATTACCAAAGGGGACGGACGTGATTCACTTTCGACCCGTATTGTTGATTTGTTTGCACCAATTGGTAAGGGACAAAGGGGATTGATTGTTGCACAGCCAAAAACCGGTAAAACAGTATTGCTGAAAGAGATTGCGAATGCTATTGCTGCCAATCATCCCGAAGTGTACATGATTGTTTTACTGATTGACGAACGACCTGAAGAGGTTACCGACATGGCTCGCAGTGTGAATGCCGAAGTGGTTTCGTCGACCTTTGATGAGCCGGCCGAACGGCACGTTAAAGTGGCCAATATTGTACTTGAAAAGGCCAAGCGCCTTACCGAATGCGGACATGATGTAGTGATTCTGCTCGATTCGATTACCCGTCTGGCCCGTGCCTACAACACCGTACAGCCGGCCTCGGGTAAGGTATTATCGGGTGGAGTTGATGCCAACGCACTGCACAAACCCAAGCGTTTCTTTGGAGCCGCCCGTAACATTGAGGAAGGTGGATCGCTTACCATTCTGGCAACTGCTTTGACCGAAACAGGCTCCAAGATGGATGAGGTAATTTTTGAAGAATTTAAAGGTACCGGTAACATGGAACTTCAGCTCGACCGACGCTTATCCAACAAGCGTATTTTCCCTGCTGTCGATGTCACCCTTTCAAGTACCCGTCGCGAAGATTTGTTGCTGCATAAAAGTATGCTCGACAAAATCTGGATTCTGCGCAATTATCTGGCTGACATGAATGCCATCGAAGCAATGGACTTTTTACGTGACCGACTGGTGAAGACTGCTTCAAATGAAGAATTTATTATCTCAATGAACAGTGAAAGATAAGCTACAATTGTTTTACTACAGTTTACATAAAAGAAAATCCGCTCAATGGGCGGATTTTTTATTTTAAACGATCAATTTTTTCTATTTAAGATCTCTTTCATTCCATTGCTCATCGAGTTCCTTTTTTGTTTGTTGTATGTCGGGCAGTACCGTTTTGATTTCGGAGTCAGGTAATTCCTTAACTGCTGCCGAGTCGCTTCTAACCCCAAAAATATCGTAACGGCTTAGGGGGCGTTCAGCGGCACGCCAGTCAAATCCATCCAACCTGGTTTCCGAAGAAACAACTTCCATCAATGGATTCATTACTCCCACCGGAGAGCCAACAAAGGTAATCCGCCTGATTTGATTGTCGTTCAGATATAGAATGATGTTGCTGCTTTCTGCCTTGTTCAATCCAATGTAGTCTTTTTTATCGGCCGGATAATAAATTGATTGCCCGTTTCCATTAACATCAATTCGGAACAGCGATTGTCCCTTTATCAGCCCAAGCATATTCTTTCCCTTGATCTGATTGAATTTACTCGAATCAAGTTGTTGAATAATGAAAGAATTGTTTTTCATGTACACTTCGTTTGGAGGCGGAGTGTTGTTGATGAATTCAATGTAATCGGCAGTCATTTGGTTTTCGCCCGACCATAATACCGGATCGTTGTAGAGCTGAATAGTTGAATCGTTGGTATAGTAGGCCAGTGAGTCGGCTACACCCTGCATGTCGGAACGAAAAAAGCGTACATCGTGATAGCAAAGTAGAATTTTTGCATCAACAGCCGAGGTGTCGGGCATGGTATAGAGTGTATCGGCATGCAGGAAAAGCGAATCTTCTTCGTAATACTGTATCCATATTGCCGAATCGGTTACCATGGCATATTGTTCAAAATCATCGTATTCGGCCTTGTTTCCTGCAACGATCATGTTGTTGGCAAAATCGTTGATTACAACGCTGCCCAGCGCATCGCCTTCACCATTGTTGTCGTTGTAAAAAATATAATCGGCCTGTATTTGTGTGTCTCCTCTCCTGATGGTTGAATTGCGTTCGAGTTGGCTCTCGTTGGTACGGGTATTAAACCAGCCCAGGGTGGAATAAACAAAGGTACTGTCGCCAACAATGCGTGTAGGGCCTTCAAAATTTACAATTTCAGTTTCGGTATTGTAAATCATGGTGTCGGCGGTCATGGTATAGTTTTCGTTTTTTAACACCACATCGCGTGTAAAAAACAGCTCATTAATTTGTGTGTAATATCTTCCAATCTCGCTGGTAAGTGTGTTGGTGCTGTCGACAATGGTACCGCCGTAATTGTAGTAACCAATTTCTTCCTTCATGTCGAAATCGAGCGAATCGGTGGTTAGTGTGAGTGTTGGGTCTTCAAGAACAACATTATAGCGTGCTTTGGCCAATTCGGTATTGCCATCGTAGCGAATGTACCGGGCCCAAAGATTGAGTGTGTCGTTACTCAGGATGTGAACATTTCCAAAGGCATCCACCTGGTTGGTATTCGAATAAACCCAGGCACTGTCGCATTTCATTACAATATTTTTATGGGTCAGTCGTACATCACCAATCAGCCTGCGCGCATCCTTTACAATTTTTACATCGCTGAGCATGATATTGGCATTTTCGATTTGGATGGTTTTTTTTGATTTCTGTTGGGCCATCCCCTGAATTGTTATCAACAACAGGAGCCATGATAAAATAAGCCTGACCAGTAATGTCAGGCTTTTATGTGTGCGAATGTAAATTGTACCGTACAACATGCCGATTTTATTAAAGCAATTGTTCGATGATGCTTTCAACAGTCAGGTTTTCGGCTTCGGCCTTGTAATTTTTGATAATGCGATGTCGGAGCACCGATATAGCCACTGCTTTTACATCTTCAATATCGGGGGAGTACTTGCCATGCAGTGCTGCGTGGGTTTTTGCACCAATAACAAGGTATTGCGAAGCACGTGGTCCGGCACCCCATTTTAGATATTGTTTGCTTATAGCAGGGGCCAGTGGTGATTCGGCCCTGGTTTTAGAAGCCAGGGTAACTGCATATTTCAGTACGCTGTCGTTGATGGGTATTTTCCGTATCAGGTCCTGAAATTCAATTATTTCTGTTTTTGATAAAACCGTACTTAGTTCGGCTTTGTACGACGAGGTTGTATTTTTTACGATGGTTAACTCATCTTCGAATTGAGGATAGTCGAGCCAAAGTGAAAACATAAAACGGTCGAGCTGGGCTTCGGGAAGGGGATAGGTTCCTTCCTGTTCGATCGGGTTCTGGGTTGCCAGTACAAAAAATGGCTTGTCGAGCTTGAAATGATGCCCGGCCGAGGTTACTGAGCGCTCCTGCATGGCTTCGAGCAATGCCGACTGTGTTTTTGGAGGGGTACGGTTAATTTCGTCGGCCAGAATGATATTGGCAAACACCGGTCCTTTGATAAACTTAAACTCCTTGTTATGATCGAGAATTTCGGTTCCAATAATGTCGGATGGCATCAGGTCGGGAGTAAACTGAATACGATTGTAATCGAGACCCAATACTTTTGCAATGGTATTAACGAGCAGGGTTTTTGCCAGCCCGGGCACCCCAACAAGTAAACAGTGCCCCTGACTCAGAATGGAAATGAGCACCTGTCTGATAATTTCATCCTGGCCATAAACAGCCTTGCCTATCTCGCTGAGCAAGATGTCATGCTTTTTATTTAGCGCATCGATGGCTTCTTTATCTCCTGCGTATTTCATGTTTTAGCGGTTTTAATTTACCTTCAAAATTAATCATTTTATCCAGTTTTTAAACCTGAAATCACAATTGGCATAGGTGTCGTCGAGACGAATGTAGGTTTTAGCCTGTCTTTCAGAAATCCATTGCTGTATGGTTTCCTCCTGTTTTTTCTGCAGGTAGATTTCGCTTAACATGGGATAATCTTCTGAAACGCTTGCGGTATGGGCGTCAATTTTGTCGATCAGTTTTACCATCTGGATTACTTCGCGTTGTTTATCGTTGATGGTGATAAACGGATCGGAAATTTCACCAATCTTCATCTGAGTCAGTTTTTTTGAAGCATCGGGCGGGAGTGCCGATAGTTCAAATTTCGACGACATGGTCATTGGGTGTACTACAATTCCACCATTATTGCGAGAGGTTTTATCGTGCGAATAGCGCATGGCGGCCTGTTCGAAAGTGATTTCGTCTTTCCGGATGGCATTGGCCAGACTGTCCATGGTGGCAATGGCCTTTTCCTTGGTCTCAATGTCGATTTTGGGTTTCATAATGATGTGCCGGGCCCTGATTTTTTCCCCCCGTCGATCGATTAACTGAATGATGTGAAAGCCAAATTCACTTTCAACGACATTGGAAACCTGGCCTGCTTTAAGGTTGAAAGCAGCTGCAGAGAAGGCGGGATCCATGGTGGCTCTTCCGAAATATCCCAAATCGCCACCATTACTGGCACTTGGGCCTTCGGAATAAAGCACCGCAAACATGGCAAAGTTTTCTCCGTCTTCGACCCGTTTCTTAATTTTACGCAGTTCATCCTTTATTCTGATTTCTTCCTTCTCGCTGATCGAAGGAATTAAGCTAATCTGAGCATACTGATACTGTGTATTTACCCGGGGCTTTTCATCTTCAGGAAGATTACGGAAATGGTACCTCACTTCCGAAGGGGTTACCTTAACGTCCTGAATGATGGTGTTGCGCATCTGATTACTCAGAATTTCATTTCTTATTACGTCTTTCAGATCGGATTTTAGTTGGGCAATGGGCTTCTTAAAATAGTTTTCCACTTCTTTTTCGGAACCCAGGTGCTGAAGAAAATAATCAACCCGGAGATCGAGCTGCTGATTGATCTGATTATCGGTAACCACGATGTTGGTATCCAGTTCGGCCTCGGCAACCAGTAGTTTTTCAACCATCAAATCTTCGAGTATTTCACATTTCATATCACCTTCGGAGGTAATTCCCTGTGCCTGATTTTGCAAGTTAATGGCTTCAATTTCTGATTTCAGAATGATATTACTTCCAATAATAGCAACTATCTGGTCGATGTTTTTATCCTGCGAAAAAATGGGAAATGAAATAATGTTGAAAATGATCAATAAAGCAACAATTATTTTGCGGTTTTGCATGGTGGTTCTGTTATTTATTAAAGACCGTAAATTTATTGTATTTTAGGCCATTGTTGTACAAACTATCCTTAATTTCTCTTAAAAAATCTAATTTTTTGTTGTTAACGAGCAAGCTTTTAATTTGTGGACTTACAAATTCGATGGGTGCTGTTTCGCCACTGAGGTAATACGACTTGATAACAATAATGTGTTGTTCATTGTCCTTTTCAAATTCAATAGAAACATTCTTTTTGAGAAAAGCCTCAGGCTGCTCAATCGGATAGGCTATCTGATTAAGTAACTGGTGAAAATATATCCAGTTATTGTTGAAATTATCATACTTGCGTGCATGACGAAAAATGAAATCATCACGATCAGGGTCTGCATCTTCCGATATATCAAGCAATTTCCTTTTGTTGTTATTTGATATTTCTACTCCTTCGGGAAAAATAATATAATCTACCGTTACAATCGGATAGTTGAGCGTGAAAGTTTTCAAATGCTTGTTGTAATATTCTTCAATTTCGCTAAAAGCCAGATCGGCATCGACCAGCGCGCTTACCCGCTTGTTTTTATACTTGTGTATAATTAATTCCTGGCGGTACAATTCAAGTTCTTTTTGAATGTTCAGCTCATCAGGCTTAAGCACTCTTTCAGCCTCGGCAACCAAAAGTTGCTGTTTAATCCATTTATTAATGTAATCGTTAATGTAAGCCAGTGAGTCGTTTTTATCTACATTTTGCAAAGGATAATCTTTCACAAGCTCTGATTTTAACAGTACTTTACCTGCAGCCTGAGCTACGATTACATCGTTGGGCTTTTCTGTTTTTTGCATACACGCCGAAAGCACAGTAAGCAAGAGGAATACTATTGTAATCGCTTTGTTCATTTTTCTTTGCAGCCACTTTAATTTATAGATGGTCGGCTTGCTATTGTTATTTCCTTAAACTAGAGTGCCTTCACTTTTTTCAGCAGTCTTTTGTTTACTTTAACTGGATGCTGTTCTCTCAATTGCGCGATCCATGCTTCTTCGAGTAATTGTTGATAGTCAGAAATGTATAAACCGCGGGCTTCATCAAGTGTTTTCGCTTTACCCGCTTCAACAAGCATTCCATGGGTAAAAACCTTCTCCGCATCAGCCCTATCGGGTTGGGGAACATTGAAATGCAAAAAGTCGATCATTTCATTGTCTCCTTTTTCCCATTTGCCTGTTTCTATTTTAACACCCTCGGTACCGGCATTCTGTATTTCGTTTTTCAGGCTTTCCGCGGTGTTAAAGCCCTGATCGATAAGTTGCCTGCACTGGCTGGCTGCTTCAGCTGTTTCACATTCGATAAGCAAGCCATCGAAGTGCTTTTCCCAGAGATACGTTCCTTTGTTGTTCTGATAGTAGCTTTCAAGTCCGAGTGTGTCTTCAACAGCGCGGTCCCATACCTCATCCTGCATAATGGCAAAGAGTAGCATTCCATCGTGGTATTCTTCCATGATTTGTGCAAATTCAGGGTATTTAGCTTCTAGTTTGCTGTCTTCGTACTGTATCAGCACGTCATCGTTGTATTTCTTCAACTGGTCTTTAATTCGAAGTGCAGCGTAGGGTGCTTTGACTTTTTTTCCTGTCAGATAATCGATAAACGATTGCGTGGTAAAAACTGAGTCGCCTACCTTGTAAAGGGGAAGCCCGACCAGCACTTCGGGAAAGTAGTTGAGTGTCTGACCTGCTGTATCGAGGCTTTCGTTTAATTTGGCAAGGTTTTCAGCGTAGCTTTCATAGCCATAGTTTTCCTTCAGCTTGTTAATGAATAAAAGCTGGCTGTGTTTACTGCGCGCAGGGTCGGCTTTCACTTTTTGGGTGAGCTCCTCTTTGATATCTTCAAATTTTGGAGGCGGACGGCGGTCAATCATTTTAATGATGTGCCATCCGTAAGGAGTGCGAACAGGTGGTGCAATGCTTCCTGAATCTTCAAGAGCAAAAGCAGCTTCGACAAAGGGTTTAACACTGAAGGTTTCAGAAATCCACTGCATCTCGCCTCCATTATTTTTTGAGCCGCGGTCGTCGGAGTGCTTTGCTGCCAGTTCGGCAAAATCGGCACCATCGAGCAAGAGCTGATAAAGGCTGTCGGCTTCTTTTTTGTACTGTTGATCAATGGCCTCATTCACTTCATTGCGGTTGTTGAACATTTTCATGATGTGTGCAACCTTTACCTCTCCTTCATTTCTTTTGAGGTCATTCACCTGAATAATATGATACCCATACTGGGTGCGAACCGGCATGCTTATTTCACCAACGGGGGTATTGTAGGCTGTATTTTCAAATTCAGTAATCATGTTGAAGGCCTTGAAATAACCCAGATCGCCCATGTTGGTTTGGGCCGAAGGATCTTCAGAGAAGGCAACAGCCAGTTCGGCGAAGGTTTTCTCACCGCTAAGCGCCTGATTGCGAATATCGATGATTCGCTGGTAAATTTGCAGGGTGTCTTCAGGGCTGGCATTGGGAGCTACATTCAGGAGAATATGACTTGCTTTGACATGGTTGATGGTTCTGAAATAAGCCGTTTTAACCATTGAGTCGGTAAATGAAACATCGGTAAGATAAGGTTTGGCGAGTTCTTTACGGTAACCTTCCAGTTCATCGATGAAAGCCTGAATGGTATCGTATCCCTTGTTCTCGGCTTCAATTACCTTTAGTTTGTAGTTAACAAATAAATCGAGGTATTCTTTTGGCGATTTAACATCCCGTTCGTCGTTGAGTTGCGTATTGTTTTTTCGGTAAATGCGCTCATATTCATCGAGTGTAAATTGATGATCACTAATGGTTACAATTACATTTTTTCCGGCCAGCAGGGTAGTGGCCAATAACATAAACAGAAGAAATGATAAATAGCGTTTCATAATTTATATCGTTTGTTTGCCAGTGTAATTTAATATTAGAAGCAGGTTTATACGCTTAAAAAAAGGATCCGGAACTACCGGAACCTTTTTTAAACGAATAATATAGTTGATTATTATCGGCTACTGTAATTAGGAGCTTCACGGGTGATGGCCACATCATGCGGGTGGCTTTCGAGAACTCCGGCGGCAGTAATGCGTGTAAATTTAGCATGGTGCAGGGCATTGATGTCTTTAGCACCACAATAACCCATTCCTGCTCTTAAACCTCCAATAAGCTGGTAAAGTACTTCGTACAAGGTGCCTTTGTAAGGAACCCGGGCAGCAATGCCTTCGGGAACCAGTTTTTTAATGTCTTCTTCAACATCCTGAAAATAACGGTCCTTCGATCCGGCCTGCATGGCTTCGACCGATCCCATACCACGGTAGGCTTTGAATTTACGCCCCTGGAAGAGGATGGTTTCACCTGGTGATTCTTCAACACCTGCAAACAGGCTTCCGGCCATCACGGAACTGGCACCGGCAGCCAGTGCTTTAACAATGTCGCCCGAATAACGCAAGCCGCCATCGGCAATTACGGGTACACCTGAATCTTTAATGGCTTTCGAAACATTGTAAATGGCCGATAATTGCGGCATTCCCACACCGGCTATCACCCGGGTGGTGCAAATTGATCCCGGACCAATTCCTACTTTTACTGCATCGGCACCAGCGAGTACCAGGTCGGTAGCAGCTTCGGCCGTCGCAATATTTCCTACTACGAACTCTTTCTCGGGATATTTGGCTTTGGCTCTTTTCAACGTTTCGAGTACGTATTTCGAATGCCCGTGTGCCGTATCCATTACAATGGCATCAACATCGGCTTTAACCAGGGCATCGATGCGTTCCATGCTGTCGCCACTAATTCCTACAGCGGCTGCCACTCTCAGTCGTCCTTTCTTGTCCTTGCAGGCATTGGGCTTGTCTTTGGCCTTGGTGATGTCCTTGTAAGTGACCAGCCCGATCAGCTTATTGTTTTTATCCACTACGGGCAGCTTCTCAATTTTGTAATTCTGAAGGATGTCGGCAGCTTTTTCGAGGTCGGTCGATTCATTGGTGGTTACCAAATTTTCTTTGGTCATCACTTCTTCGATTTTTTTATCGAAATGTCGTTCGAATCGCAAATCTCTGTTGGTTACGATGCCTACCAGGTAGCCATCCTTATCGACAACCGGAATGCCTCCGATTTTATAGGTACTCATCATCCCGAGTACATCAGCCACGGTTTTATCTTTTTCAACAGTAATCGGATCGTAAATCATGCCGTTTTCTGCACGTTTTACAGTGGTTACCTGCTTTACCTGTTCATCGATACTCATGTTTTTGTGAATGACCCCGATACCGCCTTCACGGGCAATGGCTATTGCCAGTTTCGACTCAGTAACAGTATCCATGGCCGCTGAAACAATGGGGGTGTTCAGAACGATGTTACGGGTGAAAGTAGAAGTGAGCATCACATCGCGTGGAAGTACATCAGAGTAAGCTGGTACTAACAATACATCATCGAAGGTAAGTCCTTCGGTGATCACTTTGTCGGATAAGAATGACATATTATCGTTTTTTGTTAGAAATTTGTCTGCAAAGCTAAAAAAAATCAGTTAATATCGGGCGCAGAACAATTGATAAATGGCACTTACAGCTATTCCAAATTTTAAAAATTTAAAGTTTATTTTTGATGCAGTAATCTAAGTTGAATTAAACATTGAGCCAATACACCAAAATATTACAGCAGTACTGGGGCTATTCGACGTTCAGACCCCTTCAGGAAGAGATCATTGAATCGCTCGCCGAAGGAAAAGATACACTCGGATTAATGCCTACCGGAGGTGGAAAATCGATTACCTTTCAGGTGTACGCGCTCTCAACACCCGGTATGTGCCTGGTGATAACTCCGTTGATTGCCCTGATGAAAGATCAGGTGGAAAATCTTCGTCGGCGTGGTATTAAAGCACAGGCCATTTATTCGGGAATGAGCGCCGAAGAAATGAAGGTTGCTTTCGATAATGCCAGCTGGGGCGATTATAAGTTTCTTTACCTTTCGCCCGAACGCATCGCAACAGAGCGTTTCCGTGAGCGGCTCCGGAACATGAACATTAACCTGATCGCAGTGGATGAAGCTCATTGTATTTCGCAGTGGGGCTACGATTTCAGACCTTCGTACCTGAAAATTGCTGAACTAAGGGAGTTATTGCCCGATGTATGCTTGCTCGCACTTACGGCCACTGCCACCACCAGGGTGGTAAACGATATTCAGGAGAAGTTGCAGTTCAGGGAAAAGAACGTTCTTAAGAAAAGCTTCAAGCGCGATAATCTGATTTACAAAGTCCGGCACGAGGAAAATAAGTTGGGTTTTGTAGTTAAAACCCTGAAACAAGCCAAAGGAAGCGGCATTGTATATACCCGAAGCCGGAAAAAGACCAAAGAAATTGCTGAGATGCTGCAGCGCGAAGGGCTTCGCGTTACCTATTACCATGCTGGCTTGTCGGGCGATAGCCGAAGTGTGCGACAGGAAAAATGGCTGACAGGTGAAGCGCAGGTAATGGTGGCAACCAATGCTTTCGGAATGGGAATTGATAAACCCGATGTACGTTTTGTTTTGCATCTCGATGTACCCGACTCAGTTGAAGCTTATTTTCAGGAAGCGGGAAGAGCCGGGAGGGATGGAAAAAAGGCGGTGGCCATGCTGCTTTTTAACAATGCAGATAAGGTCAGGCTAAAAAAGGGAATTGGTGAGAAATTTCCACCAGCAGAACAAATCAAACGTATTTACGAGGCATTGTGCAATTATCTGCAATTGGCCGTTGGTTTTGGAAAACACATGAGCTACGATTTCAACCTGGTTGATTTTGCAAAAAAGTACAGATTTTCGCTGGTACACACTTTTAGTTCCCTAAAGATTCTTGAGCGGGATGGATACATGCAGCTAACCGATCAGTTAACGCGTCCATCAATGGTACATTTCAGGGTTAACCGCGATGATTTGTACCGTTTTCAGGTCTCCAACTCAAAATTCGATGCCTTCATTAAGTTGTTGCTCCGCTCGTATACCGGCATGTTTACCGAATATCGTCCCATCAATGAACAAGTACTTGCCAAACGATCGCTTACAAGTACTGAACTGGTTTATAAATATTTGAATGCGCTCGACTCACAAAAGATTATTCACTATGTTCCACAAAAGGATACGCCTTTTATTGTGTTTTTACGTGAGCGAATTGAAGCTTCAAAACTGGTGGTGTCAAAAGAAAATTACATGGAGCGAAAGCAGCAGTATGAGAAGCAGGTGGAGGCTGTTTTGAATTATGCCGAATCGACTTCGGTTTGCCGCAGCCAGCTTTTATTGCATTATTTTGATGAGAAAAACCCTGCACGCTGCGGTGAGTGCGATGTTTGCAATGCCATGAATAACCTGGGTTTGAGCAATACTGAATTTAGCCGTATTCAATCAGATATTGAAAACCTGCTGAAGAAGGATGCTCTTTTTCAACATGAATTATTTTTCCGTTTAAAAGGAAATGAAGAACATGTTCAGATGGTAATGCGCTGGCTTATGGATAATCAGGCAATTAAGCTGCGTATTGATGAAAAACTCGAATGGAAGGGACTGCTTAATTAACAAGAGAATTCATTACTTTTGCGCCTCAAAACAGAATTATGGGAAGAAGTAAGCGAAATAAAAAGCCAATTTACGAAGGTGTTGAAATTAGCGATATCGGTGCCGAAGGAAAAGCCATCGGAAAGGTCGACGATGTGGTATTGTTTGTAGCCCAGGCCATCCCCGGCGATGTGGTAGATGTGCAGGTAACGCGAAAACGTAAGCGCTACCGCGAGGGAAGGGTGATTTCGTACCGAAGCCTCTCACCCCAGCGGGTAGATGCTTTTTGTGAGCATTTTGGTGTTTGCGGAGGATGCAAATGGCAGAGTCTGCCGTATGATAAACAGTTGTATTACAAGCAAAAGCAGGTTGTTGATCAGCTGACAAGAATTGGCAAGGTGGAACTTCCTGAAATCACACCGATTTTAGGTTCAGAAAAGACCGTTTTTTATCGCAATAAACTTGAATTTACTTTTTCGAACAAGCGCTGGCTGACCTTCGAGGAAGTTGAAACAGAAGCTGAAATTGAAAACAACAATGCATTGGGATTTCATATTCCCGGCTTATTCGATAAGGTAATCGATATTAACAAGTGCTGGCTGCAGGGAGGCTTGTCGAACGAAATCAGAAATGCCGTCCGCAAACATGCACTCGAAAATTCACTTACCTTTTTTGACATCAAAGCACAAAGCGGTTTCCTGCGTAACCTGATTATCCGTACTTCAACTACCGGCGAGCTGATGGTGATCGTTTCGTTTTTTCACGAAAATACCGAACAGCGCGAAAAGTTGCTTCAGTCGCTGGCCGATCAGTTTCCGCAAATCACTTCACTGATGTACGTTATCAATCAGAAAGGCAACGATACCATACTCGATCAGGACATCCTTGTTTTCAAAGGGAATGATCATATTTTTGAAGAAATGGAAGGGCTGAAATTTAAGATAGGCCCCAAATCATTTTATCAGACCAATTCGGAGCAGGCCCATGAGTTGTACCGCCTGGCACGCGAATTCGCCGGATTAACCGGTAATGAGGTGGTTTACGACCTGTACACCGGCACCGGAACCATCGCTAACTTTGTTGCCCGTACTGCCCAAAAGGTGATTGGAATAGAGTATGTTCCCGAAGCCATTGAAGATGCAAAAGTTAATTCGTCCATTAACGGGATTGAAAATACTCACTTCTTTGCGGGCGACATGAAAGAGGTGCTTTCCGATCGCTTGCTTTCGGAACATGGCCAGCCCGATGTGATCATTACCGATCCTCCCAGAGCAGGGATGGATGCACGCGTAATAGAAACCATTCTGGCAGCTGCGCCCCAAAAAATTGTTTATGTGAGCTGCAATCCGGCCACTCAGGCACGCGACCTCGCCCTGCTCGATACTGCTTATAAGGTTAGCAGGGTACAGCCGGTTGATATGTTTCCTCATACCCATCATGTTGAAAATGTTGTTTTGCTGGAAAAGCGTCATTGAAAATCTTATAAAAAAGCAGAAATGTTAGCCATTTTATCACCGGCAAAAGATATGAAAGTACAAACTGGGATCGTTCATAACGATGTTGCTTTCACTATTCCTGAGTTTTTGCCCAAATCAGCGGCCCTGATCGCAGAGCTGAAAAAGTTGAACAAGGAAGCGCTTTCTGAACTGATGAAAATCAGTGAAAAACTGGCCAGCTTGAATTACGACCGCTACCGCAACTGGACCAGAGAGCACAGCACCGAAAATGCAAGCCGGGCCATTATGTCGTTTAAGGGCGAAGCTTATCGGGGTTTGAATGCTGTCGATTTCGACACTGATGATCTGCAGTATGCTCAATATGTTTTGCGTATCTTATCGGGCTTGTACGGAGTGATCAGACCACTCGACCTGATTCAGCCTTACCGCCTTGAAATGGGTACAAGGCATTCTTTTAAAGGTAAAAAGAATTTGTATGAGCTTTGGAAAACAACAATTTCCAAAGCCATCGACCAGGCGGTGGAAGCCTCACCGGGCGACAAGGTGCTGGTGAATGTGGCATCGAATGAATATGCTTCGGCCATTGATTTTAAAAGGCTGAAAAGCAGGGTGCTTACGCTTTCTTTTAACGAGGAAAAAAACGGTAAGGCCCAAACAGTGACGGTTTATGCCAAGAAAGCCCGGGGGATGCTCTGCCATTTTATGATAAAAAACAGATTGGAAAGCGTGGACGATCTGAAAGCTTTTGATTATGAAGGTTATTTTTTTGATCAGCAGCGTTCAAGCAATGATCACTTTGCTTTTATTCGCTAAGTTTATTCAATGTATTTCCAGATAATTGCAATGTTGCGTGCATGCATTTCTTCCACCTTCTTGTTTAAGCTCAGCACATTGCGGTATTGCTCGAAGAGCTCTTCAAATTGATCTTTTTGTTTGATTGCTTCAATAGGGACATTGGTGGCTTTGGCCTCGCTAACCACCTTTCTCACCAACTTGCAATAATCATTTACAAATTCAAGTGTTTCGCGCTGTAGCGGTCGCTTTCCGTGTGTTGTTAATATATGATCAATTTTATTTTGCTTTACAAGTAGTTTGTCCAGTGAGCGAATCCAATGGTCAATATCATTGGTTCTGTTTTGATAAAAACTGGGCATGTTCTCTTCACTGTAGGCTCCCAGGTGAAACAGGTTGCCTGTGCACAGCACCGCTTCATTGGGCAGGTAAACTGCAATGTCGGCGTCGCCGTGTCCCTTTCCCATGTAGGTGAGTTCAATCTTTTGATTACCGGCTGTGAGTGTGAGGCTGTCTTCAAAGGTTAAATCGGGGTAGCGGGCCTTGTAATTATTGATCAGGTCGCTTTCGTAAAAGCGGTACAGGTCAATGGCTTCGTTGATAGAGTCGGAAATAGCTCCCGAAATTTTGATGGTATCAAGCACATTGGTTTTGTGGTAAATTTTTTTGCGCAGAAACTCAACGGTTTGTCCCAAAAACAGATCATCGTAATCCTTAATTTCTCCGATGCTGTTGGTATGAGCTACGATGTTGTTCTGATCAAAAATGCAGTTCCCTCCCGAATGACATGAATGTCCGTGTGTGTTGATCACGTATACGAATGTTGAATCGTTGAAACGCCTGTGCACAGCCGATTTAATCAGTTGGGCATTGGCCGGTGAATTTTGGGTGTCGATCAACACGATTCCCTCGTCGGTTCGAAGTGCAACCGAATTGATGATGTCGTTGGGCCAGCCAAGGGTGTGCAGCTGCTTTTTATCCGGACTAATGGTGACCACGTTGGAGGTAATCTGCTTGAGCACTGTGTTTCGTGCCAGCAGTGCAGGTTGTATCAAAACCAATACAAAAAATACAATCAGGTATCTCATTCTCAATTTTCTCTCCTCTGCTTAATGAAATTGGCTTTGTAAATCTATAAAAAAAACTCAAGCGGCAAGCCCGTGCATTCACTTTGAGGTAAATTTCAGCTTATTCATGATTGAAATGTGCCGACAACTGGTTGATATCATTTCCCGATGGTGCCTGAAAAACCCTTAGCTCAAACTCAGGGAGTACAGCAAGAATATGGTCGAAAATATCGGCTTGTACTGCTTCGTAATTGGCCCAGCGTTTATCCTTACAGAAAACATAAATTTCAACAGGTAGTCCTTTGTCGGTGGGTTGAAGGTGACGAACCAGAAAAGTCATCTCGTTATTCACCATGGGGTGCTTGTGCAAATAAGCTTCAAGGTATTTACGGAAAACGCCAAGATTGGTTTGCCGTCGGCCATTGTAATGCTGCTCTGGCCTTACATTGAGTTGTTTGTTGAAGGCTTCAATTTCATCCTGTTTGCTGCTTACATAGTCCTTAATCAATACAAATTTTTTAAATTTTTCGAGCATCTCCTGCGAACAAAACTGAACACTGGTCATGTCGATGCTGATGGAGCGTTTGATACGCCGGCCTCCCGACTGTTCCATGCCTTTCCAGTTGACAAAGGACTCACTAATCAGTGAATAGGTTGGCAGATTGGAGATGGTTTTATCCCAATTTTCAACCTTTACCGTGGCAAGGTTAATTTCAATTACCGTTCCATCGGCACCGCGCGAAGGCATGTCGATCCAGTCGCCAATTTTTACCATATCGTTCATGCTGATCTGGATACTGGCAACAAAACCTAAAATGGAATCTTTGAAAACCAGTATCAGGATGGCAGCCATGGCTCCCAGGCCTGTAAACAGTTTACCAAGATCTTTGTCGAATACTATGGAAATAAAGGCAAGAAAGGAAACGAAGAAGATGAATATCTTTAAGAGCTGCACAAAACCGGCAATGGGGCGCTCTTTCGAAAAGGAAAAGCTCGAATTGTAAATTTCGTTCAGGGCACTCAGAAAAGCATTGATTGTATAAACCGCAGCAAACATATAGTACAGTTGTCCAATTTTTTCCAGTATGGTGGTGACTTCCTGGAAATAGGGAGAAGCAAAGGAAGCGGTTGAAAAAATGATAGTTGCCGGCACAAAATGAGCCACCCCATAAAAAAACTTGTGTTTGAGCAGTATGTCATCCCAGTCGGAGTTGGTGCGCCTGGCAATGCGATGTGCCACGCTTAACAGTATTTTTCGGGTAATGAATAACAATATAAGGGCACTGAGAAAAATAAGCAATCCAACAAGGGTGGTCGATACAATTTGTGAAAGCTTGATATTTTCTGTTATTTGAACCAGCCAGTTGTAAATTAGTTTGTTAAGTGCTTCCATGTTGTTTGTTTATCCCGATAAGCGTGTATAAAGGCCAAAATTGAAAATTTATTTACTATATGCCTCCTAAATATTCAATAATTTTTCTGATTTTTAAAGCTAAGTTCATTCAATCAGCAATATTTCATGAGATTTCCATTATTATTATTGTTCTTTTCACTTTGCTGCTCATCGGTACTTTTGTACGGGCAAAATAATTTCAGTAGCTATTTTACCGATGGTGCTATCCGCTATGATTTTGAGCTGGCAGGAAATGCCGACACTGTATTTGCTTATAAAGTGCAAAGTAAGAAACTTCCTTCGTGGGGTGGAAATCCGGCTGTTTTAATTGAAAGCCTCGATTATGGAACCTGTCGTTATTCGGTTTTTTCAGCTTTCAACAGTGAGCTTATTTTTCGAAAAGGATTTTCACCTTTATTTTGGGAATGGCAAAGTACAGCCGAGGCAAGGCATCGTATGCGTTCGTTTTACCATGCACTTTATTTTCCGGTACCTCTCAATGATGTGATTATCCGCATTGACACCCGTAAGGCTGATAATCAGTGGATGGAAATTTTTTCGGATACACTTAAACAGGACGACTATTTTATAATTGATGAGGAAATGAGGTCGGCTGCTATAGATACCCTTTTACATAGTGGAACTGCAGCTCAGAAAATCGACCTGATGATTTTAGCTGAAGGCTATCGTGCTGATGAAATGGAAAAATTCAGGACTGACGCACAGCGAATGACTGAATATCTGTTTAATTCAGAACCCTTCGGAAAACACCGTCAGCGTTTTAATGTGTATGCGATGAATACAGTTTCCCTCGAATCGGGAACCGATATCCCGGGCGAAAGGATTTACAGGAATACCGCGTTCAATTCACATTTTTATACTTTCGATTCTCCCCGATATTTAACCACCACCGATATGAAGCCGGTTTACGATGCACTCGACGGTGTTGGCTGGGATCATATTTATATTTTGGTGAATCACGAACGTTATGGGGGAGGTGGATTTTATAACTTTTTCAGTTTATGTTCATCCGACAATGAGCGTTCACCTTTTGTTTTTTGTCATGAATTTGGTCATTCGTTTGCCGGCCTTGGTGATGAATATTATACTTCGGCAACTTCCTACGAATCGTTTTATCAACTCACTGCTGAGCCCTGGGAACCCAATCTGACTACCCTGATTGATTTTGAAAGCAAGTGGAAAGAAATGCTTAGTAATGATACTCCTGTTCCTACACCACGCGAGGAAAGGTATAAGCAAGGGGTCGGTGTTTTTGAAGGAGGAGGTTATGTGGCCAGGGGGATTTACAGTCCGGTGATGAGTTGCTGGATGAAGGAACACACTGCAGGAGCTTTTTGCCCGGTTTGTCAGAAAGCCATTGAGAGGGTAATTCTGTTACAATCGGAATAGCGGATCATTCAGGTTATCGGGCGTTATGGGGCGATCGTGATTTTCGATTTCATGCACCAGTTGAACCAGGCGTTCGTTAACTGGCAGATTAAGCCCAATTTCCTTGCCTTTTTGAATAATGTAGCCGTTCAGATAGTCAATTTCAGTTTTTTCTCCCCGTTCAAGCGCCTGAAGCCCCGACGATTTAACTCTTCGGTACCTGATGCCAAAAAGCCGGATGAAAAGATGTTTGCGTACCCGATGGTACAGTGAGTTTCCCCTGATGAGACGACGGTAATCGAGCCGTCCGGCATATTCAGGTATTTCAATTTTCAAAGCATCGGCCGTTTGCAAAGCTTCATCGATAATTTTAATGAACAAATTCCGCATGTTTTTATCGGTAATCAGCGCCCCGATGCGAAGGCCCGATATGGCACCAATGGTGGTAACGCACGAGTTGATGATCAACTTGGAATACACATGGGCATTGATGTTGTCGACCACTCCGGTTGGTGTGATCATATTCAACATGTATTGCAGGTCGTCGAGCCTGGGATCGTCTTTTCCGTCGAGTTTGCCGATCACCATGGTTCCCCTCGATGTCATTTCGACAAGTCCCTCTGGTGTAAGTGTCACGCCAATACCCACCATGGCACCAACAATGCGATTGCTTCCGGCGATTCGTGCCAGCCGTTCCTGACAGTAGCCGTCCTGCAACGAAACAATGAGGCCATTAGGGCTCAGTTTACTGATAACATCGCGGGTTGGGGCTTCAATGTCAAAAGTTTTTGTGGCCAAAAAAACATATTGATAATTGCCCGGAGTGGCTTCTACACTTTCATAGGCAGGAAGAAACTGAATGTAACGTTTCTTCCTGATCTTGAAAATAATTCCATCCATGTTGATCTTCTCGGCCAGAAAACTGTTTTTACAGGCAAGGTCGACATCAAAGCCCTTTTGGGTAAGGATGCCTGCCATTAAACTGCCTACAGCTCCCGATCCGATTACCAGAATCTTCATGTGTTTTTCTATTTTCTCTTATTGGTTAAATGCCCTTAGTTTGATGGCAGTCAATACTTTTTTTGTGTAAAGTGGAAAGTCTCCGTTCATGATCCAGCCATAATAACCTGGCTGTTCTTTAAGAACAGTTTCAACCGGAATGCCTTTGTTTTTTCCAAAGTTAAACACTTCAACCCCTTTGTCGTTGAAAACAATACGACCCAGAAAGTCAACATTGCGGTCGTAGCTCGAGAATTCAGAAAGTTGCTGGATGTCGTTAACCACCGGAATCGATTTCTTTCCGTTGTTATCTTCATATTCTACTCCCTGATAAGCTTCCAATTGTGCCTTTAATACTTCGTAGGTGGCTTTGGTGTCGACCATGGCACTGTGAGCATCTTCAAGCGTTCTATTGCAATACAGCTTGTAGGCAGCGGTAAGGGTTCGTTTCTCCATTTTGTGGAAAATGGCCTGTACATCGACAAACTTGCGTTTTTTAAGATCAATGTCGATGCCCGAACGTAAAAATTCTTCGGCGAGCAAGGGAATGTCAAAACGGTTTGAGTTAAATCCGGCAAGGTCACAACCTTCGATGAAGTTGGCAATGTTTTTTGCTTCGCTTTTGAAGGTCGGTGCATCTTTCACATCATCGTCGTAAATGCCGTGAATTAATGATGACTTTTCGGGTATGGGCATTTCGGGGTTGATGCGCAGCAATTTTTCTTCTTCTGAACCATCGGGGTGTATTTTCAGCAAGGCTATTTCAACAATGCGGTCTGAGGCTATATTGATACCAGTAGTTTCGAGATCGAGAAAAACAATCGGATTCTTTAAATTCAGTTTCATTCTGTTTTATTTAATGCAAAAAGCGCTGAATCCACTTATGTTACAGCGCTTTTCGAATATTTTAAGGAAATGTGTTATGCGTTAATCATCATCGGCATCAGCAGCATGAGAATGTCTTCTTCTTCAAATTCATTCTCGGCTGGTAATAGGATGCCTGCACGGGTAGGATCGGATAACTCAACCTTTACTTCAGCTGATGATAAATTTGAGAGGATTTCAATTAAGAAAGACGATTTAAAACCAATTTCCATTTCATCACCTTCGTACACGCAATTGAGCCTTTCAACGGCCGAGATGGAGAAATCGACATCCTGTGCCGAAACGACCAGTTGATTGCCGGCTATTTTTAAGCGAACCAGATTACTCGCCTGATTTGAGAACACCGATACCCTGCGGAGGGTATTGTACAACTCAAGCCGGTCGATCTGCATTTTATTGGGGTTGTTGGTAGGTATCACCGAATTGTAACTGGGATACTTTCCTTCGACCAAACGACAAATAATGATGTAGTTGGTCAGTTTGAAGTAGGCATTTTTTTCGTCAAATTCGAGCTTCACATCAAAATCTTCCTTAGGAAGCAAATTCTTCAGCAAAGCCGCCGGTTTTTTAGGCAGAATGAACGACGATTCCATTTCGGCCTTTACATCGCTGCGTTTGTAACGTACCAGTTTGTGTGCATCCGATGCCACAAAGGTTACATCTTCGGGGGCAATTTCAACCAGAATGCCATTCATTACCGGACGTAATTCGTCGTCGGCTGTGGCAAATAGGGTTTTATGAATTCCGTTGAGCAAAATATCGTGGCTAATATCAACCGTGGTGGCATTGGCCGCATTAATTTGTGGCAACTCCGGATATTCTTCTCCATTTTGACCTACAATACTGAACTTACCATTTTCTGAAAAAATGTCGATGGCGCTGTTCTCATTGTTGATCTGAAAGGTGAGGGGTTGTTCGGGAAATTCTTTCAAAGTGTCGATCAACAGTTTTGCAGGTATGGCTATTTGGCCGTTTCCTTCAGTATTCTCGAGTTCTACCCAGGTAACCAGCGTTGATTCAAGATCGGAAGCTGTGATGGTCAATTTCTGCTCCTGTAGATTAAACAGAAAATTATCAAGAATGGGTAAGGTGCTTTTTGAACTGATCACCCTGCTGATTGCAGTCAAATGATTTAGTAATTCAGTACTTGAAACTACAAATTTCATAGGTATTATCTTTATTTAAAGGTCGTTTTCTACTTATTTTGTATTGTAACACAGCTTGTACGCAAAACATTTTTTTTGCTTTATCGAAACAATGTGCATCGTATCCTTAAAACTTTGTTTTACTGTCTTTAATGCAATAAATCAGTATTTTATGTTCTGTGCTCTGCTTGCAAAATTATATCAAATATACATGAAATTCATCTACTTCGTGAAGTAAGTGCCAAAGAATTATGATATTTTTTATCAAATGTTGTGTATAACTATTGTTTTACTTGCTGTCCGAAATTTTTAATCATTAAAAAATGAAGCTTTTACCATGACCATTTTTCTTCGGGCTCAGGCATCAAACTTTTTTATATACCGTGTCTGCAAGCCGTATTGAGAAGGAGTTTACATCATTTTGAATCAGCTGATCTTTGATTTCGTACTGTCTTTCCGTAACGATGTTTGCGATACATAGCGAACAAAACAGAGAAAAGTAAAATAAACAACTGAGGAAGCAAGGTATTAATGAGTTGCCATTTGATTTGTTCGTCGCGTAATTTTACTTTATCGAGCATGCGTAGTTTAACTACTTTCGACCTGATCTGCATCATACCGCTATCGTCGTTCAAATAATCAACACAGTTAACCAGAAAATCGCGGTTACCAAAGGTTTGACCAGAATACTGATCATAACCCAGCGGCAGAATCTGACGCTGGCCATTGCGTTCCCTAACTTTATTTTTGATCAGGTCGCCATCGCTGATAACAATCATTTTTGACGGCTTACTTTGGTCGATGGTGCTTTTAATGCCATATTCCGATGTCATCCGGTTTTTAAAGGCCGAGGTAAAGCTTCCTTCGAGCAGAATGCCTGTTGTAATATAGGCTTGATTAAAAAGTGCCTGGTCGGGCGGGTTGGTGGCACTCAGCAGGCTTACTTCCACGGGTGTTTGCACGCTTCGTGCATAGGCCGAAGTGGTGAGTATGGGCGTACCTTTAATTTCATTCCCAACAGGTTCAAGCGAGCTGGTAAATTCGAGCAGCACATTGTTGATGTTCCTGCTCAAGGGATGTGAAGCCACCGCTTGGGCGAGCGGGGCATAGTAAAACGGAGCCGGGGTAAAACTGCTTGCCTGACCCGGAGGAGCTGTGTTAATTGGATATTCAAGACAAAATGCGTCTTGTACCAGATCGGAATTGATACGTACACCGTAACGAAACAGCTGATCCCTGATGTTGAGGCCCTGTTCGAACGCAAGGGTTGACAAACCTACTGAAAGCGAATCGATGCTCACCGATACCGGATCGATGCACCACAACGTTTTGCCACCCCGCATAATGAATTGGTCGATGTGCAGTTTTTCTTCTTCGCTAAAAGGAAGTTCGGGTGCAGCAATGATCAGTGTTTTTACCGAATCGTCGGTGCTTAGCTCCCGGGCTGTGCGATCGACCAGCTCATAGTTTTCGCTGAGACTGTAACGGAGGTCTCCGGTTTCATAGCGACTGGCTCCAGCTTCCTTGTCGAGAAAGGCAATTCGTGGTTTTTCTTCGCGCTGAAGAATACGGATGGCACGGGCAAATTCATATTCGAGCAATTCAGTCGACTGGCGCAAATTCTCATCAGGACCCAGCATCGGATTATTTTTGAGCAGGTTCACAGCCAGTGCCCGCTTGCGGTTGGAAATGATTACGCCGGGAAAAATCTGTCGGGTTGACATCCCTTCGGTGGTTTTGTGTCCGAAGTTAACCGGCTGAATTCCTGCATTAATAAGTTCACCAATAATTTTGTTTCTTTCGTCATTCGATGAAATGCTGTAAACATCGGTAATCTGGTGAACAATGCGTACCGGTGCATAAGCGTTTAAGTCTTCAATTTTTTCAATAATGGCTTCCTGAAATCCTTTCATGGCTGCCGGCAGGTTTCCGCTAAGATACACTTCAATACCCAGTGGCTGATCCTGGTTTTGAAGTAATTGGCGTGTAGTTGAACTTAATGAATAACGTTTTTCCTGCGTCAGATCGATACGGAATATCCGGTATGACGCACCGCCAAGTACCATCAACAAGATGAGCGAATAAAGTATGAAAGCGTTTTTTTTAAGAAGTTTAGTAAGCGAATAGGTACTGATTTTAATCAAAGTGAAAAAGAGGAAAATTGTTGTAATCAGCACGAAATAAAACAGGTCGCGTGAATCGATTACTCCCCGGCTGATAGAAAGATAGTGCTGCTGAATACCTGAATTATACAGAAAATTCTGAACAGGAAGGAAGGGAATGGATGAAGCAGCAAAATCGAAACCCAGAAAAAACACAAAAGAACTTGCTGTTGCAAGCAGAAAAGAAATGACCTGATTGGCTGTGAGCGCCGAGGCAAAAAGTCCGATTCCAATGTATACCGAGGCCAGAAACAACAAGCCGATGAAAGAGCCCCAGGTTGCGCCGGTATCGATGTTACCCACCGGATTGCCCAGTTGATGTACCGAGAAGAAGTAGAGGAGTGTAGGGAGCAGCGATAAAACTACCAGCAGAAGGGCTGCAAGGAATTTACCTCCCACCAGTTGTCGCTGCGAAATAGGGCGGGTTAGAAGCAGCTCGATGGTTCCCATACGTTGTTCTTCGGCAAACATGCGCATGGTAATGGCAGGTATGAGGAAAAGATAAAGCCAGGGTGCCAGATCGAAAAAGGCTTTCAGTGAGGCACGCTGACCGTCGATCAGGTTGTAGTTTCCCGGAAACACCCAAAGGAATAAACTGGTTATCAGTAAAAAAAGTGCCACCACCAGGTAGCCCGTAATTGAGCCAAAAAAGGTGGAGAATTCTTTTCGGATGATGGTAAACATAGTTCTGCTTTATTTTTTCAACGATGCAACAATCTTCTTTGCTGCTTTAAGGGCTGCACCTTCCGATTGCAACTTTGCAATGAGCTGGTCATAGCCATCGATCATTTTTTGCCGATAGCTCTGCTTGTTTAATATTTTGCTCAACTCGGCCGAAATTTGCTCTTTATTAACCTGGCTTTGAAACAGTTCTTTAACCACTTCTTTTTCAGCCACCAGGTTAACCAGCGAAAAGAAGTCGGTTTTAAGAATCACGCTCCTGAAACGCTCCAATAACCAGCCCATGCCCATTTTGTAAATAACCACCTGAGGGATTTTTAAAAGGCCGGTTTCGAGGGTTGCTGTGCCCGATGTCACAATGGCCGCTTCGCTACAACGTAATAGTGAATAGGTTTGGTTAAATAAAACAGGGATTTCAGTTTTTAAAAGCTTACTGTAAAACTCAGCATCACGTCCAGGAGCTCCTGCAATAATGAATTGATATTCTTTAAATTGTTTGCTAACTTCCTCCATTACCGGGAGCAGCGCATTGATTTCGTCAGTGCGGCTGCCGGCCAGCAGGGCAATGGTTGCTTGATCAGGCAATTTATTCCTGGTAAAGAAAGCTTCTCTTTTCAATGTTTGCTGAAGTTCCTTATGGATCAGGTCCCAAACCGGATTTCCAACATAGGTAACAGGGTAATCGTATTTTTGATAAAAGGCTGTTTCAAAAGGGAATATGGTATACATCTGATCGACCCAGGCTTTGATTTTTTTTACCCTTTTGGTTTTCCAGGCCCACACCTTAGGTGAAATATACCAGGCTGTTTTTATGCCGTGTACTTTTGCAAAGCGGGCCATCCGCAGGTTAAATCCGGGATAGTCGATGAGTATCAGTACATCGGGTTTAAAATGAAGCAAATACTTTTCACAGCTTTTAAAATTTTTCTGAATGGCACGCAGGTTAAGCAATACCGGCAGTAAGCCCATGAAGGCCATTTCGCGATAGTGCTTTCGAAGTTTTCCTCCTTGCTCCTGCATCAGATCGCCCCCAAAGTATTCAAACTGAGCCTCGGGGTCTTGTGCTTTGAGTTGTTCCATCAAGGTGGCAGCATGCATGTCGCCCGAAGGTTCGCCGGCTATCAGAAAGTATTTCATTCGTTTTAATTAAAAATTCGGTATCCCATTACAGCAAAGGCAAAGAAAAAACATGCCATTACCACTCCGCGGGCTGTTTTCAGTTTTTTCCATTGAAGCAGGATGTAAAAAACCGGCAAGTCGGTTAAAACACACAAACTTAATATTTTAAACAGCAAGCGATAGTGATGCAGCGATGCAAGGTATTCGAAAAACGGTATTTCGCTGAATTTGAGCTGGTAATAAATATAAAAAGTAATAATTGGTACCAGCAATCCGAGTACGATACCAAGGTAAAGCCGATCGAATCCTGTTTTCTTCTTTTTCAAAACTTCCACTTTTTAAGATCGCTTAAGAACTCATGATTGGTCATGTCGATTTTTATGGGCACAATTGAGATCTTGTTGGTTTCGAGATAATGGTTGTCGGTGTCGGTCGATCCGTTATCCATGTTTTTATAAAAACCTGTAATCCAATAGTATGCTCTTTTCTGGGGATCCTGGCGTTTGTCGAATTCTTCAACCCAGCGACCATGTCCCTGGCGGCAAACCTCCACTCCGAGGGGCTGTCCCTTGGGAGCATTCACATTCAAACAGGTTCCTTTTGGCAATCCGTTGTTGAGCACATTCTGGATAATGCTGCGTACGAAGGGCAGCATGGGGCCAAAATCGGCATCGGGATGGTGATTGCTTAGCGAAAACCCAATGGATGGGATTTCGTGAATGCAACCTTCGATGGTGGCTCCCATGGTTCCCGAATAATGAACACTAACCGATGAATTGGCTCCGTGGTTAATGCCCGAAAGTATGAGGTCGGGCTTCTCGTCGAGCAACTGATCGAAGGCCAGCTTTACACAGTCGACCGGGGTTCCGGTACAACTATAGGCTTCGTAGCTGCTTTCCTTTGTGTAGGCTTTCAGGCGCAGGGGGACTTCTACAGTAATGGCATTCGACATTCCCGAACGTGCGGTGTGTGGCGCCACTACCACTACATCGCCAAATTCACGTGCTACTTTAATCAACTCGGCCAAACCTTTGGCATGTATGCCATCGTCGTTGCTTATTAAAATTTTTCTTCTCATTGATTCCGATATTTTGGCGGAGTACTGCCAGCAATAAATGCAATGGGAACTCCGCGTTGATTAGCCCGAAGGGTTCTGAAGACAGGTGAACTGTTTTCTTCTGACCTACGCCAAAACAAGCGCAAGCACATCGGGCTGTTTTAAGCAGCTAATGTAAGAAAAACTGCTTCAAAGTGAAACGTTGCCAGTTAAAACGGAAGCGTTAACTGGTCGTCGTTTTTTGTTGCTGCTTTGATCCTCTCCACCGTTCTTTCAAGAAGCGGAGCACATCTTCCACAGCGTGTTGCAGCCGAGGTATGCTGTTTTACTTCTTCGGGTGTTGCGTGAGGATGTTTTTTCAGAAAATCGACAATTTCCTGTTTGCTAACTTCGTTACATCTGCAAATGATCATCAAAACTAAATCAACTGGTTTTCGACATGGATTTTTGCCTTCCTGTAAATTTCAAATACCTGATCATTCTTTGGAAGTGTGTCGAATAACTGTTTAAGCAACTGTTTCTTATTGATAATGGAAAAGGTCTTTTTATAGTTCACGTCGAAAACGAAAGCCATTTGCAGCAATTTAAAATCGGTTATGGTTTTCATTGCTTTTTTATCGGGCAAACGACCTGTGAGTATCGCTTTTGCAATGGGTTTTGACACCTGTGTTGAATCGGCCAGTTCAAGTGAAAAAAAAGGATTACGCTTGCTGTTTTGCGACGAATACTCTTTTACGGCCAGTTTGAGAATGTCGATTTTGTCGGCATCGCGAATGATTTGACACAGTTGTAAAGCTGTTTCGCCCATGTTTTTGGGCATAGACAGCTTGTTATGATGCAAAACAGCCGTAGCAATAGCTGTCTGAAAATTTTCGGGCAAATCGCTTAACCATTGGTGTTTTTCGATCAATTCAACGGCCAGTTGGGCATGATCGACCGAAAGGTGATCATTAAAGGTCTGAAATTGCTTGAATTGTTCAAAGCGCCCAATGTCGTGCAGCAGCGCACTAAGCTGAGCCGCCTGCACCATGTCGCTGTCGAGTTCCAGGCTGCGGGTTAAAACTTCGGTGTACCCGATTACACTGTTGATATGCTCCCGCTTGAGTTGGTAATTCATTTGAATTACTTCATCATTGCTGCTAAAGCTCAACATGTAATCGAGAATGTTGTTGCAGATTTTGTTATAAATTTCGGTTGAAATGACTGCAAGCTGTTTGTCGTTTTCCATCATCTCTTTTATCATCTCTTGGTAGAATAGTTGCTTCAAAAATAGTGATTAATCCCGTTGTTTCAGCAGAAATTTATCAACAGGAAAGCGGTATGGCCTTTCAAAGCAAGCTTAAGCTATTAAAACAGAATTCCATCGGGAATCATAATTTCGGGTGCTCGTTCAAAGTCGATCATCGCATTAATCAGTTTAACCGATTTGAATCGGATAAGTTCTGAAAGTTCTATTTTTTGTTCTTCAATAAACCCTTCAGAAAGCAAAAATTCCCGCTGAGTTCCTTTCAGCAAGGGCGTATCGGGTGTGTACCATTTTTTACCATCGAAAAATAAAAGATTTGCGGCAAAGCTGTCAGTAACAACGCCGTTTTTGATAATGATCACATCATCGGCCGTTTCGCGCGCTGCAAAGGCCCAATCGAGCTGTGACCGCTCGACGGTTTTGTAGGTATAGCTGATTTGCTTCATGCTGACAATTTTCAGTTTTTCGACCGGGCGTTGCCGGTAGGGTGCTATTTCAAACGAAATTTCATTTCCCTTGCTAATAACGCGGCATTTGTACCTTTCATTGTTGATGCCGAAAGGAATTTGTATGACTTTTTCGAGCCGGATATAGTCAACAGCTCCAAAAAGCATTGCGCGCGCATGGTTGAAACGTTGGTTGTGCAGTTCGATGTGCTGCAGCTGCCGGTTCTCAATTCTGATCGATTCAAGCAGTTGGGACATAAATCTTATCGGTTAATTCTCGAAATTCATCATTAGCAATGCTTTGCGATGTAATTCCTCCACCACTACGGTAGTAGAGTGCTCCATTTTTCTTTTCAATATAGCGAATTAGTACACAACTGTCGAGTGTTTGCCCGTCAAAAACTCCTGCAATTCCTGTATAAAAGCCTCTGTCGGAGCCTTCGGCTTCCTTAATTATTTTTAAAGTCATGTCCTTGGGAGCACCCGAAACAGAGCCAGCCGGGAGCAAGTCACAAAGCAAGGTTCCCAAATGTTGATGAAAGTCGGGTGGCAATTGTCCACTGATTTCTGAACTTACCTGCAACAAATTCTTTCCGCTTGAAAAAATAGGGTCGATGTACCTGAAGCGTTCAACTTTAACCTGGCTGGCCACGCGACTCAGATCGTTTCGCAACAGATCGACGATGGTGGCATGCTCGGCCTGTTCTTTTTGATTGTTTAAAAGTTGTTGGGCTGCATTGGGCAGCGAGGCATCGATGGTGCCCTTCATGGGAAAAGTGGCTATGCGTTCCCCTTTAATTTGCACAAAACTTTCGGGTGAAAAAACGACGAAGTGCTCATCGAAAAGCAAACGATATTTTGCACGGGCGGCACTGAAAATGCTTTCCAAACCGGCATTGATCTCCAGCCGGCTCGGAAAAGTGAGATTGACCAGATAACTGTTGCCCCTTTGCAGGTGGTGCATGACCTTGCCAAAAGCGCTAAGGTAATGCTCATAAGCGGGTGGATTGCTGCGAATGCTGAATACAGTGTTTGAAAGCCGGTCTTCGGAAAAATTTTTAACTCCGTTAAAATCATAACGAATTCCTTTTTGAAACGCTGATTCGGGAGTTTCAACAATCCACGTTTTCATTTCAAAATCGATCATGAAGAAGAAAGGAGATCTTTTTGCTCCCAAAAGGTTCATGGTATTGATGGCTTCGTCGCGCTTCATGGTGCAAAATTAATGCTACAGCAGGAACACACGGCACAATTTTGAATAAAATAAGCCGAAGTACTTTTAAAACATTCGAAGTTTTATAAATTTGCAGGCCGAACAATCAGGCAGGGTCCCATAGTTCAATGGATAGAATTTAAGATTCCGGTTCTTAAGATCTGGGTTCGAATCCCGGTGGGATCACTAAAAGCCTTATAATAATTTTATTGTAAGGCTTTTTTATTTCTCGAAAATAGAAAGTCGACATTTAGTAAATCATAAGGCATTGTATTTCAATCGATCAACAATAATAAAGCTATATAGACTATTTAGAATCATAGAATTAGCACTCAGTTAAAAGCAGTTATAAAAACCAACACTAACTCTGTAAAATGGATTGCAAAAACAGCATAGTTAAATCATTTGATGACATTGTCTTAAAATTTTTATGCTATATAATCCTTTTCTTTTTTGCCAGTTCAATGGCTTCAATTTTGGAATGAACCTGTAATTTTTGATAGATGTTTTCGATGTGCCGACGCACCGTAGAAGGAGAAATGTGCAGGTTTTCGGCGATGGAAGTGTAGGGAAGCCCGGTTGACAATTGTTCCAACACCTCGACTTCACGGACTGAAAGCTGCACTGTTTCTTTACACTCATTCGTCTCAGAAGAGAAAGGAGAACGTAAAAGATTTAGGGTTTTTAGTGCGATGGATGGTGTCATTGCAGCGCCTCCATCCAGGGTTTGCACAATTGCCTTGTACAGCTCCGGCGATGAGGTGTCTTTCAGCAAATAGCCATCGGCTCCTGCCTGTATTGCTTTAAAAATATTTTCATCGTCGTCGAAAACCGTGAGCATAATAATTTTTATCTGTGGGTATTTTTGTTTAACCCGGGCAGTGACTTCAATGCCGTTTAGCGTTGGCATTTCAATGTCCATCAATATGAGTTTTATCCGCGCATCTAACGCCAGTTTCTCCATGCATTGCTGCCCGTCGTTGGCACTAAACGAAATGGAAAGGTCGTCGAAAAACGAAAGCTTTTCCTTTACACTATTTATCAAGAAGTTGTTGTCGTCTACAATCGCAATCCTTGTCTTCATTTCTCTTTTTTTAAGCAACGTTGAATGTAACACTTGTTCCATTACCGGGTTCTGAATTCAACGCCAGTTCGCTACTCAGTTCCAAAGCACGCTTTCGCATATTCAACAGTCCGTTGCCGGATTCCACATTTTTCTCCTGAAAACCTTTTCCATCATCTTCAATCCTGAAATGAACGGAATTTTCGTTCTTACTGATTTGAATGCGAATTTGCCCTGCTTCGGCGTATTTTAATGCATTATTGGTAGCTTCCTGAATGATACGAAAGATATTCAAACCCTGCAACGATGTAAATTTAGTGGCATCCGAAATGGCTTTGCCGGTTTCGAGCGAAATAGCAGCATTCGGGTAAGATTGTCTGGCTTTTTCAATAAAGTTTACAATTCGCGATTGCAAGTCGTTGATGGTAACGTCCGATTTGTTCATGGCCCAAACGGTATCGCGCAACTCCTGAATGGTGTCTTTGGCAAAGACTCCAATATTGTCCAGCCGCTTTGTCAGTTGTTCATTTTTATCCGACATGTAATATTTTATCGTGTCAATTGCCGAAACAATAAACGACAGTTGTGCCCCAATGTTATCGTGCAGGTCGCGCGATATGGCCAGTCGTTGTTCCTGCAACCTGTTCTGATTTTCAATTTTCTCCAAAGCCAGACTAAGTTCGTTGTCTTTTTGTTGTTTGATGTTTTTAAGCAACTGCTGTTTGTACAGCAAAAAGCCAATAAGCCCGATAATTATTGTCAGCGAAGCCAGACCGAAAATCCATTGGTTACGACTTTTCAGGCGAAGCTCGCTTTCTGCGATTTTCGTCCGTTGCAACAGGATAAGGTTTTCTTTTTCAGCGGCTTCGTATTTAGCGGTAATTTCTTCTACATCTTTTAGTTTCTGCGTATTGTACAAAATGTCGTTCAACACATTAAATGCTTTAAGGTTTTGATACGCTTTTTCATAATTTCCCAGCAATTCGTAGTTGCTCATTATTTGCTCGTAGTTGTACTTTTGAATGTCGGGGAAATTTATTTTTTGAGCTAGAGTGTTGCTTTTTTCAAAATATTCATTGGATTTATGCGGCTGACGGGTTTGTTTGTAATACTCCCCCAATGCTGTGTAATTCAGCATAATGGCAAAATCGTCGCCCAATTTTTCCCGAATATCAAGCGCTTGCTTCAGGTAATCTTCTGCTTTTTTATAGTCTTCAATCAGCAATTGGTTGTACCCCAGAAACTCCAGTGCATAGCCGATACCAACCGAGTCGTTTCGCTGTTGCTGGATGCGCAGGGATTTTTCAAAACGTTCGTTTGCTGTTTTATAATCTCCCTCGTCGCGGAAAACCACACCACTTTCATTGTTGATACGCGCAATTCCTTCGAGATTATTTTCTGCTTCATATAGTTTCAGCGCTTTATCATAAAACTCTAAAGCTCGTTCGGGTTGCCTTAATTTACGGTACAAGCGAGCAATGTCATCGTAAAGCAAACCTAGTTTCTCCCTGTTTTCGGTTGGTTCAAGCTCTTCCATCGCTTTGTAATAATAAACCGAAGCGCTGTCGATATTTCCTTTTTTACCATAAGCGCCTCCAATTGTGCGCAAAAAATCGCCTTTGTTTACTTTGTCGTTTTGCTGGTCGGCTAAGTTGTAGCCAAAGCGGGCCAGTTCAAGCGCTTCATCAAATTGGGTCATGTAAATTTCACGGATATTTTTCTGAAGCATTTCAATTTTCTCGGAATAATCATTCTGTTTTTGAACAGATTGCAGCACACTATCTACTCGTAAAGCCTTTTGAGCGAATGCATTCAATGAAAGCATTCCGACAACAATAAGCCATAAAATTCTTCTAAACTCCATTCTATTCATGCTTAGCAAACCACCGCTATTTACCAAATGGGAATAACGAGGTTGAAAAAGATTTCTGTAATTGTTTTATCGGCTTATTTAACGCCCGGAGGTGTTATTATGTTCAGTTTTCAGGAGGTTCAGCGTAGAATAAAACATCCGCTTAAAACGAATGATTAGCACTTCGGGAGCCTGCTCCGTTAATCCTTCCTGGATTTCAGCATCAGGAAACTGCTGTTCCATTTCCTGCAATCGCCTGTCGATGATGGCATTGATTTGCTTTTCAGCTTCGGTAATTTCGCTTGTCTTTTTTTGTAAAGCCAAACGGTTCTGCAATTCGGACTGCTGCTTGCTGTCGGGTTTATGAAGGTTGCCATACAAATTCAAAAACTTTCGCAACAAATAGGCCATTATCAACAGCAAGCCATTAATCAATGCAAATAATAAGATTAAAGCTATCATGCTAAATGGTTTTGTTCATCATTCAATCGCATTTGTTTGATGGTTGTAACAAATGCACAGCACCGAAGTACTGTACATTTGAGCATTAGTGTTTCCGTTTAAGGAGCAATTCTTAAAGTGTGCAATAAACTAAACCTATTGCTTCATAATTTTTTGGGTGAGGATTTTTCCATCCACTGTTTCGGCTTTCAGTAAATAAGTACCTGAGCTTAGAGAATTGACTTTGATTTGGCTGCTTTCGGAGCTTTGAATTAGTTTTTGGCCACTTAATGAATAGATTTGGATAGTTTTAAGTTGTTCTGAAAAAAAGACTACATCCGTTACCGGATTGGGATAAAAAGAAATTTGCAAATTTAAATGGCTCTCTATTCCGGTAGAAATTCCATCTAACTTAAACACCCATACATCGTCACCTTGCGGGGCGTCAACAATGTCTCCGTCTGTTGAATGAGCTTGTCCTGCAATTACAATCTGATTATCTGCTGATTGAATGATAGAAAACCCTTTCTCGCTTGATGTTCCCCCGAAGCATTTATTCAAAATAATATTACCGGAATAATCGAGTTTTACGAGCCAAATATCCTTCCCTCCGTGATTATCGGTTACATCATTATCGGCCGACTCAGTTGTTCCCACGATAAAAAATCCACTTCCATCTGAAGACGCCACTATCGAACGAACTTCATCTGTTTGGGAGCCACCCAGTGATTTCTCCCATTCCATGACTCCTTCGGCATTTAGTTTCACCACCCACCAGTCGCGTTTGCCAAAACTTTCGCTGATATCGCCATTGGCCGATTCTGTTTCGCCAGCAACAACATAACCGCCATCGTTGGTTTGAATAATACATTTGGCCTCATCCTTACCCGACCCGCCAATCACCGATTGCCATTCGATGTCTGCATTGCTGTTTATTTTGGCAATCCAAAAATCGGCATAGCCCATAAATCCATCGGGGTTCAGGGAGCCAATATCCCCATCGTTTGATAAGGTATAACCGGCAGTTATATAGCCGCCATCGCTGGTGGGGCTGATTGAAAATAGTGCATCGGTCCAGGAACCACCCATTGTTTTCTGCCATACCAAACCTCCTGAAGCACTCAGCTTTATCAGCCAGCCATCGCTCATTCCCTTATTGACCGCTATATCTCCGTCGGTTGAAGAAGTATAGCCAGCAAGAATAAATCCGCCATCGGTTTCCTGCAAAATTGAATGAGCTCCCTCGTGCATCGCACCGCCAAGCGATTTTTGCCACTGGATTTCACCATTCGCATCTATTTTAAAAACCCATAAATCCAGGTTTCCGCGATTCTCGGTTAAGTCTCCGTTATTCGATGTACTTTCTCCGGTAACTAAATATCCTCCATCTGAAGTTTGAATAATCTTTGAATTTGCCTCGGTAAAGGGTTCGCCCCCCGTTCCGCCATAGGCCTTCTGCCATTCAAGTGTTCCTGAATTATCCAATTTCAGCACCCAAATATCGCCGCCGCCATGATTGCCAGAAACATCGCCGTTGTTATTTGTGTCGGTATATCCGCTAACAACATAGCCACCATCAGATGTTTGCTGAATACAGTGCCCCCTATCAGATCCGTTTCCCCCATACGTTTTCGACCAATTTATTGTTGTTTGTGCCCCAAGGGCATTTCCGAAAAAGATTAGAGCGGATAAAATTACTGCCTTATGTATAATTCTTCGATTCATAGTTTTGTGTTATAATGTTGTTATTTGCTGAATTTTGCAGTTATTAAAAAAACTTGGATTTAAACTCACTCACGTGGTGTTTCAAAAATGTTGTTATAGCTTTTTCTACGCCATTTTCGTACTTGCCAGCGTCGGCCTTAATTAACGCGGTATTTTCTGCTGAAATATTTTCGGTGCGGTACAGTTTCCCGAAAGCGGTTTCGGTGCCAATGTAGTCTTGCCTGGTTTTTGCGTAAGATTCAACTTTCTCCCGGGCAACTACACCGGTAATTGCCAAATCTTTTTTAAGTACGCCGGTATAAGTTCCGAGCGGTGAACCACCGATTTTGTTTCTTCCGCCAACAAAATCGATAACAGTCCGAGCTGTTGCCGTTACTTCTTTCTTCTCCGATGCAGTAATACCCAGTTTGTCGGTGAACCTGTTTTGTCCGCTGGCCATTCTGCTGGTTAAAGCATCATAAGCACTCAGGCGCAAGTTGGTGTTGGCCGTAAGTTTTGCCCCGTTTCCCTGATAGGGTTTCTTAACATCTAAAAACAACACGTACATGTCGGCATTTACAATGGTAGCATCGTTCAAGTCGGCCGAAAGTTTCGAATAGCTTGCTACTTCATCAAGCCGGTCAGCCAGTCCAATAACACTTAACATACCAGCACGCTTAATTTTACCCGAGTTGCTAAAACCTTTTACAAAAAATGTGGTGTTCGATGGATACACCGTAATCACTCCCGGCGCTTCCGAGAGGCTCATTTCCATATTGTCGATACGCTCATAACCTTCGTAATAAGAAGTATTTGCCGCAGCATTGCCATTGAGTACGTTAAAGCCACTGGCTTCCAAATCGGCCACAAATTCCTTGTAAGCTTCGTCGGTAATTTGTTGCAAGGTTGCCGCCGAAATATCTAGCCCGACAGCTAATGAAGCTTTGGTATCGCCAGATAAAGCTCTGCCCTCAAAGCTACCTTTCGTGGAGGCGGTTCTTAAATTATACAGCTGAAAATTGACCGAAAAGCCGGCAATATAAACGTCTTTGGAAGGGAATTTTCTTGGCCCGTAAGCTCCCCGGTCTTCTTTTGGACTGAAATCACCTAAAGTTTGGGCGTTTACAAGTGTTGATAAGCCAGCAATAAACGCCATTGCAATAATAAACTTTGTTCTCATAATTTTCTTTTTTATTGATGATATGCAATTTACCGCGAAGTGCAGCGCAAGTGAATAGGGCAAATGCCCCATTTTTCAGAGAATTTTGGGTAAGGAAAATGAATTGTAAACGATTGGAAGATCACTTGGCTAATCTTGAGAGCATCGTCTCTTTTATAGAGGAAAAGCTCTTCTTGAGAGTCAATCGGGACAAGAGCCAGGTCGAACATGTGAGGGATGTTAAGTTCCTTGGCTACACTTTTTACTGCATTAAAGGAAAAGGGAGACTAAGGATATACCCCAAAAGTATAGAAAAGATGAAAGCTAAAATAAAAAGGCTGACATCGAGAAGCAACTGATGGGGCAACGAGCGCAGGAAGGAAGCATTAAGTCAATACATTAAGGGCTGGGTGCAATACTCCAAACTGGCCGATATGCAAAGTCTGCTAAAAGAGACCGATAAATGGTATCGCCGACGGCTACGAATGGTAATCTGGAAACAATGGAAACGGATTAAAACCAAAGTGGCCAACCTTATAAAGCTGGGTATAAATAAAAACAAAGCTTATGAGTGGGCGAACACAAGGAAAGGTTGCTGGCACATAGCAAAGATCTTTATCCTATCCAGAACTGTCACAAACCAGCGTTTGCGTAAGGCCGGATACGTTTTCTTACTGGATTATTACATAGCTGTAAGAGTTGAATATTATGGAACCGCCGTATTCGAGAACCGTACGTACGGTGGTGTGAGAGGTCGGAAAACAGCTTATTTTAATCCAAACAAATTAATGATTCCGTCGAGGATCATGTTGATGCCGATGGCTCCAATGAAGAAGCCATTGAGTCGCAGCAAAACTTCCATGTTTTTGTCGAAAGCAGTTTTGAACTTTCGGCCTTCAATTGAATCGCGCATTTTCTTCAGAAAAAAGATGGTCAGAAAATTGACAACAAAGATGATGACCAGGGATACCGATCCGATCAACATGCTGTGTTTTTGTGAGAGCAGAATGCTGAGCGACAGGGTACCTGCGCCTACCATAAAGGGCAAGGCGATTTCGGATGCCAGATCGTCGAGGTTTTCCTTGATCATAATCAGCGCCTTTTGGCCCTTCACAATGAAAAAATAGGCGTAGGAAAAAATGATGATGCCACCAAAAATGCGAAAAGCTTCAAAATCGATACGAAAAACCTGTTCGAAAATAACATCTCCAAAGAAAAAGAAAGTAAGACAGATGGTGAACGATATGGCCGAAGCTTTCAGTATGACGATCATAAAATCGCGATGCGACAAGTCTTTTCTGATGGGTTCAAGATACAGAAACAAGGCAAAGGGATTAAGCATGACCAGAATCTCGATTATCGATGATAACATGACAGAAGGAGCTTTAATGGTTTATTCTAAAACATTGCAGCCCCAAAATGAAGCTGAAAGGCAGTCAAATTTCGAAAAATAAATCAGCAATCAAAAGGAATTTTAGTCAATGTTGCTTCCAAAGCCTTATCGTACTAATGCTCAGTACCCCGCAGCCATACCATCTTTCCGTGATTCACTGGCTCCATAGTATACCTTTTCTTTTTCATCATACAGAATGGCCTGGTAACCTCCGTAGCCTCCCCGCGAGAAACTGATCTTGTGTCCACGGCCCATTAGCCCCCGAATGTTTTCGTAAGAGAAGCCGCTTTCGAGGTGCACTGTTCCGCCATCGCTCATTTTTTCACCCGTGGGCTGACTGCTTCCTTCATGCCTGATACGCGGAGCATCGCCTGCTTCCTGCAGGTTCATTCCAAAATCGATGAGGTTAACCACAATTTGTACGTGCCCCTGGGGTTGCATGGCACCTCCCATTAGTCCGAAGCTAATGTATGGCTTGCCTGCTTTGGTAATAAAGGCAGGTATAATGGTATGAAAGGGGCGTTTGTGGGGTTCATATACATTCATGTGGCCTTCGTCGAGGCTGAATAGTTCGCCTCTATCCTGCAAAATAAAACCCAGTTTTTCGGGTGTCATGCCCGAGCCCATGCCCCGGTAGTTGCTTTGTATCAACGAAACCATGTTGCCTTCACTGTCGGCCACCGTGAGATAAATGGTGTTGCCCTGTTCCAGTTCACCGGCGGGGTAGGAACGGGCTGCCTGTTTCGGATCGATCAGTTGATTTCGCTCGCGGGCATATTCTTTCGAAATGAGTTGTTCAACAGGTATTTCGTTGAAATCCATATCGGAATAGTATTTGGCGCGATCTTCAAAAGCCAGTTTTTTGGCTTCAATAAAAAGGTGCATGTATTCGTACGAACCAAAACCCATCGAAGCAAGGTCGTATTGCTCCAGTATATTAAGCATTTGCAGAACAGCCGTTCCCTGTCCGTTGGGCGGAAGTTCCCAAACATCGTAGCCCCGGTAGTTGGTCGAAACGGGTTCGACCCATTCCGAGCGATGATCTTCCATATCTTTCATTGTCAGGAAACCACCCTGTTGCTGCATGTAATCAACTATTTTATTGGCGATTTCACCCTTATAAAAAACATCGCGACCCTGTTGTGCGATCGTTTCCAGCGTGTTGGCCAGATAAGGATTTCTGAAAACTTCTCCTTTCCTGGGCGCCTTGCCATCGGGAAGAAAAATTTCTTCAAAACCGTCGTAGCGTTTTAAAAATTCACTGCGTTGCCAGTAATAGGCAATGAGCTCAGAAACGGGAAAACCTTCGCGGGCATAATCGATGGTGGGTTGAAGAATGGAAGTCATCGACAATTTTCCAAACCGTTTATGCAGTTCAAACCATCCGTCGACACAGCCGGGTACCGAAACAGGCAGAGGCCCGAGTGCAGGAATCTTTTCAAAACCATTCGTTTTAAAATAATCGAGCGTCAGCTCATAGGGCGATCGGCCACTGGCGTTTAATCCATAGAGCTTTTCGCTGCGGGCATCCCAGACGATGGCAAACAGGTCGCCACCAATTCCGTTCCCGGTGGGTTCCATCAGCCCCAGACAGGCATTGGCCGCAATGGCGGCATCGATGGCGTTTCCCCCATTTTTGAGAATGTCGATGGCCACCTGGGTTGCCAGTGGCTGACTGGTGCATGCCATACCATGGGAGGCAATTACTTCGGAACGGGTGGCAAAAGGCAAACCGCTTATGCGGTCCTGTGCATAGCTTGTTGTGGAGAGCACTGTTAGTACAATCAGAAAGTAAAATCTCATTTTTGTTTTAATAGGTTCACTGTAAATGTAGTGAAAGCATTTATTTTTTGCCAGCAAGGCACGAAGATGCTGATTTTAAAACAACAAAATAATTCCTGCTCCTGTAACAAAGGCAGGACTGTCTTCAAGCAGCCCGACACCCCCATAAAAATCGGCCTGGATTTTCGGAGTGAATAAATAGGTAATTCCAGCATTTAACCGGGCATCGCGCACTTCGCGGGCCGGCAGCAAAACGCCTTCGGTGAAGAAACCGGTGCGTTCATTAAGCGAAAAACCTGCCGACGCGGAGAGAATGCCCGATAAAAGCTGGTTTTGCCCATCGTATTCGGCTCCTGCATTCATTCCCAAAGCAACTTGTTCGGAAAGATCAAATTCGAGGGCTACAATCACACCCGGAACAAGGCTTATTTGTTGGTCGGTAAAGTCGCCGCTGGCCGAAAGCAGCACTGCCATTTCTACTCCGCTGCTTTCTTTCGACAACACATGTATCTTGCTTCCCAAATAAAAAGGCAAATGAAGATAGGTTTCATAAACACTGGTGCGCCCATCGAGACCAAAGCCCAGGCGCAATTCGGCCTGATCGATGATTCCCAGTCGGATGAGTGTGCTGTTCAGGCTGGTTTCGGCATAGCGTTGGTGGTAGGCGGTATGTTCAAATCCGGTTTCTATTTGAAGATGTCCTTTGGCTATTGTGTAAGCCGATTCGGTCATGTCGGGCCGGTCACCAATTAATTCTGCAGTTTGGGCTTTCAGTTGCAATTGAAGGATGGAAAATAAAAGAGTTAATATAAGGTAGCTTCTCATTTCAAATTTTGTTTTAGGTTTTAAAGTGTTAAAAATAGAATTTCTTTTATTTTTAACGGAAATAAGAACCCCGAATTGGGAAACTTGTTGAATAGAAAACAAAGAATAATGGAATTAGCCAATATTGAAAAAAAAATAAAAGCTCTTCGGGCTGAACTCGATCAGCACAATTATTTGTACTACGTTAAAGCACAGCCTGTAATCAGTGACTTTGAATTCGATCAACTGCTGAAACAGCTTGAAGCACTGGAAAAGGCTTATCCTCAGTTCGACGATCCCATGTCGCCTACAAAACGAGTTGGGAGCGACCTTACCGAAGCTTTTCAGCAGGTAAAACACCGCTATCCGGTATTGTCGCTAACGAATACCTACAACGAAGGTGAGTTGCGTGATTTTGACAGGCGCATTCGAAAGGAGAGCAATCTTGAGCCCGAATACGTATGTGAACTTAAGTTCGACGGGGTTTCGATCAGCCTTACTTATGAAAAGGGAGTATTGAAACATGCAGTAACCCGCGGCGACGGGGTGCAGGGCGACGACGTGACCAATAATGTAAAAACCATTCGGAGTATTCCCCTGCACCTGCGGGGTGAAGGATGGCCCGATGAATTGGAAATCAGGGGTGAAGTGTTGATGCCCTTCGAAGTTTTCAGACAGATTAACGAGGAGCGGGAGGCCAATGGCGAAGTACCGCTGGCTAATCCGCGAAACAGTACTTCGGGAACCATCAAAATGCAGGATTCATCGGTAGTGGCCAGGCGTCGGCTCGATGCATATTTTTACTATGTACCCGGCGAAATTAAATTGTCGGAAAGCCATTATAAAAACCTTGAACTGGCCGCTTCGTGGGGATTTAAAATATCGGAACAGACAAAGAAATGTGCCAACATCGATGAAGTGCTCGATTTTATTCATTTTTGGGATCAGGAGCGATCAAGATTGCCGGTGGCTACCGACGGGGTAGTGATTAAAGTCAATTCAATTGCGGTTCAGAATGATCTGGGTACAACCGCTAAATCGCCGCGATGGGCGGTGGCTTATAAGTTCAAGGCCGAGCAGGCTGAAACTACCTTGCTGTCAGTCGACTATCAGGTGGGACGTACCGGAGCGGTAACTCCGGTAGCCAACCTTGAAGCTGTTTTGCTGGCGGGAACCACCGTCAAAAGGGCTTCGTTGCACAATGCCGACATCATCGAAAAACTCGATCTGCACCTGAACGATGTAGTACTGGTGGAAAAAGGGGGAGAAATTATTCCCAAAATCGTGGGGGTGCGAAGTGAGCTCCGACATCCGCTTAATACAAAGGTTCAATTCATTAGCCATTGTCCTGAATGTGGTACCGAACTGAGACGCATTGAGGGCGAAGCAGCGCATTATTGTCCCAACGAAGCAGCCTGTCCGCCACAAATCAAAGGGAAAATTATTCATTTTATCAGCCGCAGGGCAATGGACATCGATGGTATGGGCGAAGAGACTGTTGAATTGTTTTATTCAAAGGGAATGATACATAAGCTGTCGGATCTGTATCAGTTGAATACCAACGAAATTGCACAGCTCGAAAGGCTGGGAGAGAAGTCGGCTCAAAGAATCATCGACGGACTTGAGGCATCAAAAAAAGTACCTTTCGAAAGGGTATTGTTTGCTCTGGGAATACGCTATGTTGGCGAAACCGTTGCCAAAATACTGGTGAGAGCATTCAAAAATATTGATAAATTAATGGCAGCAAGCTACGAGCAACTGATCGATGTGAACGAAATTGGCGGACGCATTGCCGAAAGTATACTCAATTTCTTCAAGGTAGAGGAAAACCGACTTTTAATAAATAACTTGCGTGCCATCGGTTTAAAGTTTGAACTTTCTGATGAAGAACTCGAAGGCACAAGTGATCAGCTGGCCGGTTTATCCATCATCATTTCGGGAACTTTTGAAAAGCATTCTCGCGATGAATTAAAAAAGATGATCGAAAAGCATGGAGGAAAAAATGTTGGATCGATTTCGAAGAAAACCAGTTACCTGCTGGCAGGTGCTAACATTGGACCGGCTAAACTTGAAAAGGCTGAAAAACTGGGCATTCCCATTATTTCGGAGGATGAGTTTATTGAGATGATTGCAGGTATAGGCTGAGGCTGAGGTTGAGAAAGTCATTGGTCATTAAGTTAAAAAATGGAAAGTTTAACAGAAGCATGGACAAGCCAGCAACCAGCAACAACCCTATAAGTAATAACATCTAAAAAAAACCAACCATACCATTATGAGAAAACTACTATTACTCAGTATCGCATTGCTCATTTCTTCCCTGTGTGCCACAGCTCAATTTAGTAGGGGAACTGTAAAGGAAAGTCTGACCATCGATAGTAAGATCCTTGGAAAGCAGGTTAATTACACCATTTATCTGCCCTTCGATTATGAAACATCGAACCGTAAGTATCCGGTTTGCTATTTATTGCATGGATACACCGATAACGACATGGGCTGGATGCAGTTTGGTGAGGCGCATCTGATTGCCGACGAACTGATTGCTCAGCGTGAGATTCCACCCATGATTATTGCCATGCCCGACGGTGGCGTTTCCTTCTACATCAATAATTTTGACAATTCTGTTCGTTATGAAGATTTTTTTATTCAGGAGTTCATTCCTTCTATTGAGCGTACTTATCGCATACGCTCAGAGCGACGTTTTCGAGCAATTGCCGGCTTGTCGATGGGAGGCTACGGAACATTGAATTACGCACTGAAATATCCCGAAATGTTTTCAGCTGCCGTGGCTTTTAGTGCAGCCATATTTTCGGAAGAAAGCATGATGAATACCGACGAACAAGGTTGGGAACGCATTAACAAACAAATCTTCGGACCTTATCGCGAGGGGCGTGAACGACTTAGCGAACATTACCGAAACAACAATGCTTTCGATATTACCCAAGCGAAAGGGAGAGATGCCTATCGTGGCTTGCGACTGATGCTCGATTGTGGTGACGATGACTTTTTAACCAACGATAATGCGCGTTTGCACATTCATTTGAATGAAATGGAAATTGCTCATGAATTTCGTATGCGCGACGGAGCCCACAACTGGACTTACTGGCGAACCGGGCTGCCCGATGCACTGCAATTTATAGGAGCAGGCTTTCACCAGTTTTAAGCCGCTTTGCCTATTTCAATTCTCTCTTAAAGTTGAAATTCGATGCAGACTGCAGTGATTGGGCCTGCAGCAAGTGCTTTTTAATCTGACCAGGCAGGTTTCGCGTCGGAGGCATTGTGCTCAGGTCGATCAGATAACGACTGAAACCATAGCGTTCGAGCTTGCTTTTGTATTGTAGCAATGAAACCGGCTTTTCAGGTACAACCATGGTAATGCCGTCGCGTACAATTTTCCGGAAGCGCTCACCGGTTTTATCTGAAAAATATTCCTCTGTTTCTGCTTTCACCGGCATGCGTGAATAAAAAAGGTGAGGGTAGAAATACACGGGAATGATCCCATCGCGGTCGCTTCCTTTCGACAGATTCACGATGTCGTTTTCCAAAGGAAAAATATGGGCTGTTGCGCCTTGTTCCTTCACCAGTTGAATGGCTGCGTCGTTAAACAGATAGATGTTCTCGTTACTTATGAAGCGTGCACCTTTGGGTAAAATGTTTATCTGCGATAAATGACTGATAGAAAAATTATTGATGCCCGAATTCTTCATCTTTTGCAATTGCTCTTTGTAAAAAGAAGTGGTTCCTTCAGGAATGAATTTGGGCAATTCAATCCACAGATGCTGTTTGTTTTTCTGAATAAAGGAAAGCCGGGGATTGAACTTCTCCCAGTCGTTTCGCGAAAGATTCAGTATAAGCTCATTAAAATCTTCCGGGCGCAGCAACTTTAGCCAGTCAGGGCTGTCAACCCTTAGGTAGACCGTGATTTTGTCACGATTGCTTTTTTTCTGCAAAATGGTATTCCGCAGTTGATTTAGTTTGCCTTGAGGGCAGCGATCGTTAATCTTAACTCCATCGGTTTTGACCTTCGCATGAAATTTCAATTTCAATCCGGCCAAATACACTTCATCGCCGGGTTGAATAGAGCGTTCGGAGGTAGTGAGGGTGTAGCGATTCTGCTTTCGCTCCAGCTGGCTTACATTAACAACGGTTTGCCGGTCGTCGGTCCTGTTACGGAATCTTAAGCGGCAGGAAGGATTAATTTCCAATTCACTTTCAAAAGTGACTGTTTCGTTTTCAAGCGAACTTACTGTTCCTAATAAAAGCCCGGTATTGGCCGATTGTGTGATGGCTTCGTTTACTTTTTTCCCCAGAAAATATTCTGTTTTTTCGCGTCCCAGATCATAGTTTAGCAGGGCTTTGGCTGTTTCCCTTTTTTTCGGATCATCCATGGCCTGCCGATAGGCTGTTCCCACCTGAAAAACATATTCAGCCGGTTTCATTCTGCCTTCCACCTTTAACGAATCGATGCCCAGTTGCTGAATATAGGGCAGCTGATCGATCAGTTGATTGTCTTTTAAGCTGAAAAAATAACTTTCTTCCTTGTGCTGGGTATAAATTCTGCGGCAAGGTTGGGTGCAAAGGCCGCGGTTGGCACCTGCTCCGCCCAGAAAACTGCTAAACAGGCACATGCCCGAAAAAGAATAGCAAAGGGCGCCATGGATGAATAGCTCAAGTTCGCATTGTTTTTTTGTGGCAATTTGTTCCAGTTCAGATCGGGTAAGTTCGCGTGCCAGTACGACTCTTTCAATGCCCATTTGTGCTGCGTGCGCTACGCCCGCCGAGTTATGATTGCCCATTTGTGTACTGGCATGCAATTCGAGTGAAGGGAAAAAGCGACGGGCGAGATAATACACGCCCCAGTCCTGTATGATAATGGCATCGGGTTTAATTTGCGAAAGAACAAACAAGGTATCAGCCAGCTTATTGATTTCACCATTTTTGATCACGGTGTTCAGGGTAATATAAACCTTCACTTTATTCTTTCGGGCAATTTTTATCATGGAGCCAAGCTGCCATGGCGAGAAATTACTGGCACGTGAACGCGCATTAAAAGAACGAAGGCCCAGATAAATGGCATCGGCTTTTGCTTCGAGGGCCGCATAAAAAGCTTCGATATTGCCAACCGGCAACAGCAGTTCCGTCTTCGATGTTTGTTTCTTTTGCATCGGTGTAAAAGTAGTTCAAAGCTTTAAATCAGAAAAACAGACCGGCAACTTTCGAAACAATAAAGGCCAGTATCCAGGCAAGGCTTGTAGCATAAGTAACGTTGAAAAGGGCCCATTTCCACTTTCCTGTTTCCTTTCGGATGGCAGCAATTACAGCGATACAGGGAATGTAAATCAATACAAAAACCAGCAGTGCCAGGGTGGTAGGCTGGGTGAAGATTTTCTGTCCCTCAAGTTTTCCGTTGTCGAAACGCTGATCCTGTATGGCTTCGCTGAGCGATTGCCCCTGGTCTCCAGAATAAAGGACGCCCATGGTGCTGATAACTATTTCTTTAGCAATCACACCCGACAAGAGGCTTACGCCAATTTTCCAGTCGAAGCCAATGGGGCGGATTACCGGTTCAATTGTTCGTCCCATACGTCCCAGGTATGAATTGTATTGTTGGTTCTGACTGATTTCAAACTCCATTTGATTGCGCACGCGGATCAGACTGTCGAGTTGTTGTTCCTGGTAGGATACAGGAACTTCTTCTTCGACCTGGGCCAGTTGGACGCTGATTTTCGAAAGTTGTTCCTTTTGTTGTTCAATGCTTTCGTTGGTTCTGGGAAAATAGCTTAGAAACCAAACGATGATGGAAGCCCAAAGAATCACACCTCCCATTTTTTTGAGGTATTCTCTGGCCTTGGTCCACATGTGGCGTAGGGTCGATTTCAACGTCGGAATACGATATGGGGGGAGTTCCATCACAAACGGAGCCTCTTTCGACCGGAACATGGTTTTCTTTAAAAGCAAGGCGGTTAATATCGAAACCAGAATCCCGGCCAGGTAAATCAGAAAAATTACAGTTCCGGCAGAGTCGGGAAAAATAGCGCCGGCAATGAGTATGTAAACCGGAAGGCGTGCGCTGCACGACATAAACGGAATAATCAGGATGGTTAAAAGGCGGTCACTGCGGTTTTCCAATGTGCGGGTCGACATAATGGCCGGCACATTGCAGCCAAAACCCATTATTAAGGGAATGAATGATTTTCCGTGCAGCCCAATCAGGTGCATCAGCTTGTCCATGATAAATGCTACCCGCGACATGTAGCCGGTATCTTCCATCAATGAAATAAAAAAGAAAAGAATCACAATGTTGGGAAGGAAAACCAAAACACCACCAACCCCTCCAAAAATGCCATCAACAATCAAATCTTTTGCAGGGCCTTCCTGCATGATGCTGCCAAATAGCTGTGCCAGCCAGCTCACTCCTGAATCGATCCAATCGGCCGGAAACTGCCCAAGGGAAAAGGTTCCCTGAAACATTATCCATAAAAACAGCAGAAAAATGGGGAATCCTGTATACTTTCCCGTTAATACCTGATCGATTCTTTGAGATGTTGATTTACTTTTCTGGGTTTTTTTGATCTTCAATGTTTCCTGAAGGGCACCGTTTATAAAGCCATAGCGGGCATTGGTAATCAGGGTTTGCGGATGTTCTTTCATAAGATGCTCCAAGCGATGCATCTCTTTTTTTGCAGTGGCAATTACCTGATTGGCATTTTCGAGGTATTGAATGTTTTCTTTGGTATGCTCATCGTCTTCGAGCAGGCGCAATGCAAAGTAGCGCGATGAGAATTCGCGAACATAATTGGCTGCCTTCCATATTTCTTTCTGAATGACGTTGATTGACTGTTCGAGTTCGGGGCCATAGTTGATATGGATGTGTCGTTGCACCGGTTCATTATTTTCGGCTACTTCGATGGTTTTGGCCATTAAGCGATCGCATCCGGTGCGTTTCGACCCGATGGTCCATACGGCGGGTATTCCGGTAATTTTTGCAAACTGATCAATGTCAAAACGATCTCCCTTTTTTTCCATCTCATCCTGCATGTTCAATGCAAGTATTACCTGGATGTCCATATCGATGAGCTGAGTGCTAAGGTAGAGGTTGCGTTCAAGATTTGTTGAATCTACCACGTTGATCACCACATCGGGATGAGCTTTCAGCAAATGATCACGAACAAAAAGCTCGTCGGGCGAATTGGGTGAAAGGGAATAGGTGCCGGGCAAGTCGGTTAAATGAATAAGGTAGCCATTCATTTTAATTTTTGCCTTTTTGGCGTCGACAGTTACACCGGAATAATTTCCCACATGTTCATTTCGGCCCGAAATGGCATTGAAAATCGATGTCTTACCTGAGTTGGGATTGCCCACAAAAACCACCTTTAATTCTTTGGGCGTATTCAGTACTTTTTTGATTTGTTTATTAAACGAAAGCGTACCATTGTATGAGGCATTTACCTCATCGACCGTTTCGGCCGGAACCACTTCGATTAATGCGGCCTCACTCCGTCGCAGTGAGATATGATAGCCCATGATTTCATACTCGATGGGATCGCGAAATGGTGCATTTTTAAGGACATGTATTACTTTTCCCCGCACGAAACCCATTTCGGAGATGCGTCGGCGAAAACTGCTGCGTCCGTTAACTTTTTTAACGATCACACTCTTTCCTGCTTCAATATCTCTTAGCGTATACAATTCAGTCCCCATTTGAAGCGCCAAAAATAGCAAAGATTTCACTTGCTCTAAACTTATCAAGACTTTTTATAAATAAGCAGATGAAAAATCATGCTTTTTCAAGTGTTTTTGACAAAATGTGAATAGTGAAATCGTAATTCAGTTAGCAGTTATCCAATCAATTCTTTGAAGAAATAAAAGGTAATCATGCCTGCGGTAACCAATTTAAGCAGCGTGCCTCCCAAAAAACCCACGAAGGCTCCAAAGCCCGAACGCAGTGCTGCATTTCCTTCTTTCCCATCCATCAGTTCACCAATAACAGCACCTGCAAAGGGACCGATAATAATTCCAAAGGGTGGAAACAAAAAAAGTCCCAGCACCAGACCGATCATGCTGCCCCAGATGGCCTTTTTGCTGCCTCCGTATTTCTTGGTCCCCCAAATGGGAATGACATTATCAAGCACCGTAACCACTATGGCAATGATGGCCCATACAATCAAAAATTGTGATGAAAATTGGTGTTTTTCAGTGAAATGCAATAGCAAAATCCCGACGTAAGAAATGGGAGGGCCCGGCAATACAGGTAAGATACATCCGGCAAGACCAATCAAAAGGAAAATGATTCCCAAAGTAATAAGTACAATATCAAGCATCGTTTTTTTTGGCTATAAATATAAGTTTTAGTTTTTAGGCGAATATAGTTTTTGAGAGCAAATTATCGGCGCTGTATGTGATTGCTTCGCCAGTGCTTATCAATTTTGGTAAAATATTGCTATTTTGTCGCTCCGCTAAATCTAATGACCAATTTTATGCAAATGTTTTCTGAATGGCTGAGTCGACTTGACTCCTTGATCGGTGGATCCCAGTGGTTTGTATTTCTGCTATTGGGAACCGGTTTGTTTTTCACGCTTTATTTACGTTTTCCACAGTTCCGATATTTTGGTCATGCCCTTAAAATAGTCAGGGGAAAATTCGATAAGGAAGGAGACCAGGGAGACACTTCCCATTTTCAGGCTTTAACCACTGCCTTGTCGGGAACTGTAGGTACAGGCAACATTGCCGGAGTTGCACTGGCCATTCATTTGGGCGGGCCGGCAGCACTTTTCTGGATGCTGGTCACCGCTTTTCTGGGGATGACTACCAAATTTGTTGAAGTTACCCTCTCGCATAAATACCGCGAAAAAGCCGAAGATGGGACCATCGCCGGCGGCCCCATGTTTTATATGAAACACAGACTGAATATTAAAACCCGCAAGGGGAAGCTGATAAAAACGGGTTACTGGATGGGAGCCTTGTTTGCTGTAGCTACCATCTTTTCTTCTTTCGGAACAGGTAGTTTACCTCAGATCAATTCTATTTCAAATTCTGCTTTTGCCACCTTCGGTATCAATAAAATTTTAACCGGTGCTGTGCTTTCTGTTTTATTGGGTTTTGTAATTATTGGAGGAATCAAGCGCATTGCGAAAGTAACGGCACGGCTGGTGCCCCTGATGGCTGTTGTTTACTTTGTAGGTGCATTTGCGGTCATTTTCTTCAATTATGAAAATATCGGGCCATCGATGCTGGCCATTGTTGAAGATGTTTTTTCAGGAACAGCAGCAACCGGCGGGTTTTTAGGTGCCGGTTTTGCCTTTGCCTTTAACCGGGGGGTTAACCGCGGACTGTTCTCAAACGAGGCTGGACAGGGTTCGGCTCCTATTGCACATGCCGCAGCAAGGGCGCACGAACCGGTTTCGGAAGGCATGGTTGCCTTGCTTGAACCATTTATCGATACCATCATCATTTGTACCGTAACCGGACTTACCCTGCTTTCATCGGGGGTGTGGACCGAAAAACTGGATAATCGCTTTCAGGATACCGATCTTTTAATATTTGAAGGCCATTACAGCGATGAAAGCGCCGACGATGTTAAAACCCTGAAAAACTATCTGATGAAGGGAACCGGTATTGAGCATTTTAATGGTCAGATGCAGGTGAGCGAAGGAAATATTGTTCAAGAGGGACTTACAGTTTTTCATGCTCGTTCAGTTGCCGAAAATGTAAAGGTTTACAATGGCGATCAAAGCCTTTTCACAGGGATGCTCGAAGTAAACAATGGCAAATTGCCTCAGGGCTATTATATGGAGGGAAAGTCGTTGATACACAGTGCGCCTCTGACAACCGAAGCTTTTGCCCGCAGCTGGTTTGGAAATTGGGGACGATACATTGTAACCATTGGCTTATTGCTTTTTGCCTTCTCTACCGCCATCAGCTGGTCGTATTACGGAGGGAGAGCTGTCACTTATCTATTTGGAATAAAGTACGTAATGATTTACAGGGTCATTTATGTGATTGGCTTTTTTCTGGCGGCTTTTGTCGATACTACCATCGTTTGGATTTTCTCTGGAATTACCATTGCCTTTATGACCATTCCCAACCTGTTTGGAATTTTAATTTTGCGTCGTGAAATGAAAAATGAAATTGATGGATTTTGGGGGGAATGGGATCAGCGTTTTCCAAAGAAGAAACTAAAATAGCAAGCGTTCTTTTATGAATTTATACTAATTTTGCACCCTAAAGTTAAGGCAAATGAAGTTCAGGCTTACACAGCTATTCGACAACGACGATTTTTACAAAAAACTACGGGTTTCCATAGCTAAAATTGCTACTGAAGTTGATGTGAAACAAGTGAATGCTTTGCTTTATTTCAACGGGGCGAATACCATCAGACGCGACATGGTCTTTCTGATCGATATGGCGCTGGTCAACGATTTCTTCGAGGAACTGCATCAGCTTTCAACCTGTAACTTCCTTATTTTTGTTTATTCCGAAGCCGACGAGCTGATGCATAATCAGCATGTCGAAAAATTAGCCGATCATTATTTACCACTAGGCTTTAATCAGGCAGAACTGTACGGGGCGCTAAGTCTGGCGCGAAAACTATTAAAAGGTCACGCCGAAACTATATTCCCCCGAAAGCTGGTCAATACTTCAGTCAGTGAAATAGAACAATTACTCAACAGCATTCATCAGCGGGTTTTCTGGAAAAATAGCAATGGACAATATGTAGGATGCAACGGGAGTTTTGCCGACGATTTTCAGGTAAACAGTGTTGACGACATCATTGGCAAAACCGACGATGATCTGTTGGAAGAGAAGAGCGCTATTGAGTTTTCTGCCTACGACCATCGAATTTTGGCAGGTGGCGATAAAATTGAAGGTTTTGAAAAGGAAATTGCTTTTAAAGATGGAAGTCGCAAATGGCTTCGTATAAGCAAGTATCCGCATAGGAAAGAGGGGGTGCTTATCGGACTGATTGGTCATTATGTTGTGGTGTCGCATGAAGAAAAAGCAAACGATCAGCAATTTACCAACGATCAGCTGCTCGATGCCCTGATGAATAATATTCCCGACACCATCTACTTCAAAGACGCCGAAAGCCGGTTTATAAAAGTTAATAAAGCCCAGGCCCATCTTATTGGAATTGAATCGGAAGAAGAAGCTGTTGGAAAAACCGATTTTGATTTTTTTAACCATGAAATGGCCCGTGAAAGCTTCGCAGCCGAACAACAAATTGTGTTCGACGGAACACCACAAAGTGCGCTTGAGAATGTTGGTACCAGCGATGGTACTTTCCGCTGGATGAATTCCATCAAGGCACCTGTTAAAAATCAACAGGGTAATGTGATAGGTCTTGTCGGGATTTCAAGGAATGTAGATGAACAAATAAAAATAGAACAGGAGCTCATTGATGAACGTGATCTGTTACAGTTGTTGATTGATCACATTCCTGCTCCAATTTTTCTGAAAAATGCAAATTTGGAGTTTACCCGGGTCAATAAAGCTTATGTTGAGTTAATGGGATTGAAACACCATGACGAAGTGCTTGGTAAGACCGATTTTGATTTTTATCCACCTGAATTGGCTGCACAATTTAAAAAATCGGAAGAAGAAATTTTTATATCAGGCATACCTCAGCTTGACCATCTGGAACAGCTTCATTTTAAGCATTTAGGTGAAAGGTGGATGTCGACCAGCAAGATGCCCATGGCGCATCATGGCGAAAAATACAAGGGAATCATTGGTATTTCGTACGATGTAAGTAAGCAGGTTAAAAACATCATGCAGTTGAAAGAGGCCTGGTCGAAAGCTGAAGTTGCCAGCAAAGCCAAAAGTGAATACCTGGCCGGGATGAGTCATGAAATACGCACTCCGCTTACCAGTGTAATTAACATGGCCGAAGTACTGATGATGTCCGATCTAAATAAAGACCAGCATAAATTTGCTCAGATCATCTATAATTCAGGGCATAACCTGCTAAAGCTGGTCAACGATCTACTCGACCTTTCAAAAATAGAAACCGGAAATGTTGAACTGGATCCTCATCCATTCTCTGTGAGGGGACTTGTCAATGAAGTGATCGACATGCTTGGCATGGCGGCTGAATCAAATGGGAACAGGATTACATCCAATGTGGATAAGCAGGTTCCTGATCAGCTAATTGGTGACGATTTCAGGTGTAAACAGGTACTGATCAATATCGCAGGAAATGCCATTAAGTTTACCAAAAATGGAAAAGTACACATCGAAGTAAAACGTGTTAGTGAAAGCACAAAACACAGCGAATTGTTTTTTAGTGTTAGTGACACTGGGATAGGTATTGCCCCTGAAGTGGTAAATAAAATTTTTGATACCTACGGACAAGCCGACCGAAGCATCGCCAAGAAATTTGGAGGTACCGGTTTAGGACTGTCAATCAGTAAGAAACTTGTAAATATGATGGGTGGCGACATCGAAGTTGAAAGTGAACCTGGTAAAGGAGCCCGCTTTTCTTTTAATATCAGCTTTGATAAAGCCAGCGTGAATGAGCACACCCTTTTATAAACCGATTGTAAATGAGTAAAAAATATAGATTTCTGATTGCCGACGATAATAGAGCCAATGTGAAAGTGGCTGAATTCATACTAAAACCGCTGTCAAGCATAACCGATGTGGCTGCTAACGGACAGGAGGCACTTGAAAAGTATATGGAAAATCGATACGATGTAATACTCATGGATGTGCAAATGCCGGTGATGAATGGTTATGAGGCTACACAGAAAATTCGCCATTTTGAAAAGGAACTGAATTTGGAGAAATCAGCAATCATCATTGCAACAACTGCAAACAATCAGCCCGAAGAAGTTGAAATGAGCAAACGATCAGGAATGAATGATTTGTTGGTAAAGCCTTTTACAGCAGCCGATATTCTGGCTGTGATTGATTAATGGTTGTTTTTACCATCTTTTTACTCATTATTTTGAAGAAAACTAAATATGACGGCAATATATCCCGTTAATTTTGAAGAAAAAATTGGATTTGACCGGATTCGTGAATTGCTTGCTGCCTATTGTCTCAGCCCGATGGGACAGGAGGAAGTGACTGATTTGCGTTTTATGAACGATTACAAGGCCATTAATCACCAAAGCGATCTGGTGAGCGAATTTCTTGTAATTATAAAAGAACACGATACCTTTCCAACCAGCCATTATTTTGACCTCCGGACAGCGCTGCAGAAAATACGAATCGAAGGTACTTTCCTTGAAACAAGCGAGTTGTTTAATCTGCGCCGTTCGCTCGAAACACTGCGGGGCATTGTGAATTTCTTCAATGGAGAAGATGCTGAAAAATTCCCGAATCTGAAAGCATTGACTGCCGATGTTCGGGTGTTTGGAGCTACCATCAAAGCCATCGATGCAATTTTGGATAAGCAGGGAAAAATAAAGGACAATGCGTCACCCGAATTGCACCAAATACGCAAACAAATTTTTGCCCTACAGGGAAGCATTCACAAGAAAATGCAACAAATTGTCCGTCAGCTTCAAAACGATGGAATTATCGATGCAGATACCACGGTTGCCATGCGAAACGGACGCCCGGTGGTTCCGGTTGTGGCGGCCAACAAGAACAAATTGAGTGGTATTATTCAGGATGAATCATCAACCGGGAAAACTGTTTTTGTGGAACCGGCGGCCATTGTCGAAATGAATAACCGCATACGTGAATTGGAAAATGCCGAAAAGCGGGAGATTGTTAAAATTCTGCTTGCATTTTCAAATGATTTACGCCCCGATGTTGATGAGTTGATGGCACTTTATGTATTCATGGGTAAGATCGATTTTATCAGGGCGAAAGCTTTGCTGGCACGTGAATTCGATTGTGTTAAACCGGATATTAAAAACGAACCGTTTTTCGATTGGCACCAGGCACGGCATCCTTTGCTGATGAAAGCCCTGGCGCGCGAAAAACGTGAAGTGGTTCCCCTGAAGCTGCGTCTTGACGAACCCAACCGGATTGTTTTAATCTCAGGACCCAATGCCGGTGGAAAATCGGTGTGTCTGAAAACAGTAGGAATCATTCAATACATGCTGCAATGTGGCTTATTGATTCCGATTTCCGAAGGTTCGAGGGTAGGGATCTTTCAGTCGATTTTTATTGATATTGGCGATGAGCAATCAATCGATAACGATTTAAGTACCTATTCATCGCATTTGATGAACATGAAGTTCTTTACCCGCAACTGCAATGATAAATCGTTGGTGCTGATCGATGAATTTGGTACCGGTACCGAACCCATGCTGGGAGGCGCCATTGCCGAAGCCGTGCTGAACCGCATGAATCAGCTCGGCACTTACGGGATTATTACAACTCATTACACCAACCTGAAACATTTTGGCTCGTCGAACAAAGGCATTGTTAATGCAGCGATGTTGTACGATTCAACCGAAATGCGACCGCTTTTTCAATTGCAGGTAGGAAAGCCCGGCAGTTCGTTTGCTTTTGAAATTGCCCGAAAAATTGGTCTTTCGGAGGATATTCTTCAGGAGGCAACCGAGAAGCTGGGAAAGGAACACATCGACTACGACAAAAACCTACGCGAAATTGTTCGCGATAAACAATACTGGGAAAGCAAGCGAAACCGGATCCGCAAGGTAGAGCGTTCGCTCGACACCTTGAGCGATGAGTACCGGAATGAGCTGGAAAACACACAAAAATTACGTAAGGAAATCCTCGCTGAAGCTAAAAACGAAGCCCGGAAAATTATCGACGATGCCAACCGGATGGTTGAAAACACCATTCGGGAAATCAAAGAAAGCCAGGCTGAAAAAGAACGTACTAAAGTAGTACGCAAAAAACTCAGTGAAACAAAGGAACAACTCAAAACAGTTGATCCTGATGACGAAGCGTTCATTGCCCGTAAAATTGAGCAATTGAAACAGCGGGAGCAAAAAAGGGGAAAAAAGACCAAAAAAGCAGAACAGCAGCAAACACAGACAAAGAAAAGTGCGGTTAAACCAAAGTTTCATCCTGGCGATAAGGTACGCCTGAAAGAAACAGGCAATGTGGGTGAAATCATTGATATTGACCGTCAGAAAGTGGTAGTGGCACTGGGAAATCTTGTGTCTACTGTTGTACTTGAACAGATAGAGCCAGTCAGCAACAATGAAGTGAAGAAGGCAGAAAAAGAAAGGCGCATGCAACCCAAAGCCGATTCGCTTCAGCGAACCAATCAGCTGATGGGCAAAAAGCTTGAATTTAAACCCGATATCGATGTACGCGGGCAGCGGGCCGATGAAGCCTTAGCTAATATTCAGGCTTTTATCGACGAAGCCATTATGGTGGGGGCCCCGCGTCTGCGTATCCTTCATGGAAAAGGCTTTGGCATACTGAAGGAAGTAATCCGAAATTATCTGAAATCGGAGCCTGTTGTATCGTCATTCAGAGATGAACATGTGCAATTTGGCGGAGCAGGTATCACCATTGTCGAACTTGATTAGTTATGTCGGAACAAACAGCATTGTATACTCATTTGAAAAAACTGGCCAGAGAACTCGAAGGAGAGTGCCGCTTTGACCAGCTTTACCGCATTCTTTATGCTACCGATGCTTCGGCTTATCGTGAATATCCTCAGGCCGTTGTACTTCCACGTAATGAAAGCGACATCAAAAAACTGCTTTCCTTTGCACGTGCACACAAAACTTCACTCATTCCGCGCGGAGCCGGTACTTCGCTGGCAGGTCAGGTAGTAGGAAAAGGAATCGTTGTTGATGTTTCAAAATACATGAACCGGATTCTTGAGTTCAACGCCGAAGAGCGTTGGGTAAGCGTGGAACCGGGAGTGGTGTTGTCTGAATTGAATCAGTATCTGAAACCTTATGGACTGATGTTCGGACCCGAGACCTCGACAGCCAACAGGTGTACCATGGGAGGGATGCTCGGAAACAATAGTTGCGGACTTCATTCGCTGGTACATGGAAGTGTTCGGGAACATATTATCGAAGTGGAGACCCTGTTAAGCGATGGTTCTAAAGTAACTTTTGGTGAATTAGATAAGGATAGTTTTGAGAAGAAATGTGCGCAGGATGATCTTGAAGGCAGAATTTATACGCAATTGGGTGAAATACTTGGAAACGCGCAAAACAGAAGCGAAATTGCTGCTCAGTATCCTCATCCTTCGGTACCTCGTCGCAACAACGGTTATGCCCTCGATTTGCTTGCTGCTGCGGCACCATTTCGTGAGGACGGAGAAAAGCTGAACCTGGCTAAATTACTAGCCGGTTCGGAAGGAACACTGGCTTTTACGCTTTCGATGAAACTCAATCTGGTAGAAGTGCCTCCGGCAGAAAAAGCGGTACTGTGTGTTCACTTCGACCGGCTCGAAGATGCCTTCCAGGCCAACCTGCTTGCTTTAAAATACCAGCCATCGGCCATCGAGCTGATGGATAAAACCATCATGGATCTTACCCGTGAGAACATCGGACAACAGCGTAACCGTTTCTTTATTTCCGGCGACCCGGAAGCTTTGCTGATCATCGAACTTTGGAGCGACAGTCGTGAAGAGATCATATCGCGTGCAGCCTCCATTGAAAAGACAATGAAGTCACAGGGTTATGGATACCATTTCCCGCTGATTTGGGGCAGTGACATCACACGGGTTTGGAATCTGCGAAAAGCAGGTCTGGGGGTTCTTTCCAATCTGCCAGGCGATGCCAAACCGGTTTCAGTGGTAGAGGATACCGCCCTGCCGGTAAAAAAACTTCCACTATTCTTAAAGGATTTTAAAAAATTGCTCGATGAACTGAAATTGAAAGCGGTTTATCATGCTCATATTGCTACCGGAGAGTTGCATTTGCGACCGGTACTCAATTTGAAGGAGCAGCACGATGTTGTACTTTTCCGCAAGATGGCCATTGAAACGGCCCGGCTGGTAAAAAAATACCGGGGTTCGTTAAGTGGTGAACATGGCGACGGACGACTACGGGGTGAATTTATTCCTTTCATGTTGGGAACCAGGGTGTATCAAATGTTGAAGGAAGTAAAAGCCTGCTGGGACCCCGATTACATTTTCAACCCCGGCAAAATTACCGATACACCACCGATGCACGACTGGCTGAGGTATGAACCAGGTGCTGAAACCCCTGAACTGAATCACTATTTCGATTATAAAACGACCCTGGGCATGGCGCGTGCCATCGAAAAATGCAATGGAAGTGCCGATTGCCGTAAATCGGAACTCAGCGGGGGAGTGATGTGTCCCAGTTTTATGGTCACCCGCGATGAATTGCATTCAACCCGCGGCCGGGCCAATATTCTGCGCGAATTGATTACCCGGCCTTCGGAGCTTCACTGGGCCGATCAGCATGAAGTAATGGATGCACTCGATTTGTGCCTTTCGTGCAAAGCCTGCAAAAGTGAATGTCCCTCGGGAGTCGATATGGCAAAGTTGAAGGCCGATTTTCTGCAAAATCATTACGATGGAAATCCGCTGCCTTTCAGATCGCGGCTGATTGCCTGGTTTCCTTTGTTGATGGAAATGGGCGTCAGTTTGAATCCACTGTCGAATGCAATTCTTTCTTTTCGGCCAATGGCGATGTTGATAAGCCGGCTCAGTCGTTTCACCACGAAACGACCTTTACCCCGTTTGTCGGCACATTCACTGCGAAAATGGAATAAACATCACCGGTCGGATGGTGGGCGTACCCGAAAAGTGTATCTTTTCAATGATGAATTTCTGAATGTAACGGATGCTGAAATTGGCATTAAAGCCATTCTTTTACTTGAAAAACTGGGATACGAAGTAGTAATTCCAAAACATACCTACAGTGGGCGTTCTTTTCTTTCAAAGGGACTGGTAAAGAAGGCGAGGAGCCTGGCACGAAAAAATGTAGAATTGCTGAAAGATATGATCAGCGAGGAAAGCCCCCTTCTTGGGATTGAACCATCGGCCATTCTATCGTTTCGTGATGAATATCCCGAACTGCTTTCGGGTGAGCTGAAAGCTGCTGCAAGCCAACTGGCCGAAAACTGTTTCATGTTTGATGAATTCATCATGAGAGAAGTTAAAAAGGGCCATATCAGCAGTGAACAGTTTACGCAGGATGTTTGTGAAATCAAGTTACACGGCCATTGTCATCAAAAGGCACTGGCCACTACGGCTGCTTCAGTGGGGATGTTGCAACTGCCTGTCAATTATAAGGTAAGCGAAATCCCTTCGGGCTGTTGTGGCATGGCCGGATCGTTTGGTTACGAAGCCGAACACTATGAGATCTCGATGAAAATTGGAGAATTGGTACTTTTCCCTGAAGTACGTAAAAGTACACCGGAAGTAATTATAGCAGCACCAGGTACCAGTTGTCGCGACCAAATAGAACATGGTACAGGTCGTAAGGCTTTGCACCCTGTCGAAATCCTGTACCATGCACTGAAATAATCGCTAAGGCCTGAAAGCCTGTCGATTATTTATTTAACGATCTTTTGGGCCAATCAGATCCATCAGATCTTCTTCTGCTTTTGGGCTAATGCCTGTTTTCACATCAATCACTTCGAGGAACGATGCCATTCCCCTGATGCCATAGCTGCTTCCAACAAATACAATTTTTTCTTCCTCGTTGATGGCTCCTTCCTTAACCAGGCTTTTCAAACAAGCCCTGATGGTTTTGTCACGATTCTTTTTAGGTTCAATCAGCGAAGCAAAAATACCGTACGAAAGTGCCAGTTCACGCATCACCCTTGGGCGGTAGCACTTGGCATATACCGGCATTTCACCTCTGAACGCGGCAATGTGTCGGGCATTGTGACCCGAAAGGGTATCGGTTACGATGGCAGAGGTATTCATGTCCTCAGCGGCTTTAATGGCAGTTGCACCAAGAAAATTTGAGGTGTTGAAGTTAATGGGTACTGAGATGTCGTTGCGCTTGTCTTTGTTCTTTTCAACTTCAATGGCCACTTTGTTCATTACCTTTACTGCCTCGACTCCGTATTTTCCATAGGCGGTTTCACCACTCAGCATGATGGCATCGCAACGATTGTATACCGCATTGGCAATGTCACTTACTTCAGCCCTTGTCGGACGCGGATGTTCAATCATGGTGTGAAGCATTTGGGTCGCCATAATGACTGGTCGTTTGCGTTCGATGCATTTCTTTATTAACATGCGGGCTACCGATGGAATTTTTTCTGCAGGAATTTCAATCCCCAAATCTCCGCGGGCAATCATTACACCATAGGTATGATCAAGAATTTCATCGATTTTATCAACACCTTCCTGATTTTCAATTTTAGCGATAATCTTTATAGGACTATTGTGTTCATCCAGAATCTGCTGAATGTCAATCAGGTCTTCCTTGTTGCGTACAAAGGAATGAGCAATGAATTCAATGTTGTTTTCAATGGCAAACAGAATGAAATCCCTGTCTTTTTCGGTGAGCGAAGGCAGCTTAATGCTTACTCCCGGAACATTGATACTCTTGCGGTTTTTAATTATACCATTGTTGGTTACCTCGGTATGTAAAAAATGTTCATCCTTGTCTTTTACTTCCAGTTCAATTTCACCGTCATCAATCAGTAAGCGGGCACCTACATGAACATCGCGAACAAAATTGGGATAATTAACATGTAAACAGTCTGTTTGCTTTAAATCACCGCTTACTTTAATTTTATCACCAAAAGTAACCTCTATCTCCTTTTCAAGCTGAATGGTTCTGACTTCGGGCCCTTTGGTGTCAATTAAAAGGGCAATTTTGTCGGACACAGCCCTTACATCATTCATTATCTTTGTTGCACCTTCACGGTTAATGTGCGCAGTATTCATACGCACCACATTCATTCCATTGTCATATAATTCCTTAATGTACTTGTAATCACTTTTCCAGTCGGAAATGGTTGCAACAATTTTTGTTTTCTTCATTTCAAAATTAATTTAATTGAACGAAAAGGCGTCCGTTGTTGATGTATAATAATTTGAATGTCAGTATTTTTGTTGTTGATATAATCGTTCTTTTCCTGAACAAACAATGAGTTCACCGCCTATTTCTGCTAAATTTACTGCACAAAATTAATTATTTGTGGATTCCTTTGTCTATTTACACCTTAAAATAAGATGAATTGCTTCTACTACTAATAAACTGTTAAATTTACTTTTTGTTAATGCACGATAAAAATGTTTCGTCAAAAAACGAAGTTCAGCTCTTGAATTACAATTAAATATGATGAACCGATTACTTAAAATTCCGATGTTTCTCCTTTTTGCCCTGTTCATTGTTGCAGGACTTGCAGCACAAAATATCAATCCGGATAACAATGAAATTTTTTCTGACCAGTTCATGAGTAGTATTCACCTTACGCTCTCCGAATCGGATAAGGATGCGCTGATTTACCCTGATGATCCGAATGCAGCTATTTATTATCCGGCCGAAATCAATATCGAAAACCGCTTAATTGACACGATCATCACTCCCGTTGGTGTGCGCATAAGAGGAAATACCTCAAGGGGTCACGTGAAGAAATCGTACAAGATTGATTTCAAGGAATATGGTGGTGAACAGTTTTTGAAATTGAAGAAGCTGAATTTAAAACCCAATACCAACGATCCGGCTTTGGTTCGCGAAGCCCTTACCTGGATGATGTACAGGAAAATGAATGTGCCGGCAGCCCGTGTTGGCTTTGTCGAACTGTATATGAATGATGAATACCGGGGAGTGTACCTGAATGTTGAAAACATCGACGATGAATTTGTCGACCGCCGTTTCGGCAATGAGTCGGGTAACCTTTATAAATGTAGCTGGGGTGCAACATTGGCTCCTGATAGCAAGGTTTATAATGATCGAATCTATGAGCTGAAAACCAACGAAACAATTAACGATCGTTCTGATTTGGAAAATCTTATTACCGCAATAGCTGCCATTGAAAATGATGGAGACACTGCCCTGATTGAGCGTTGTCTGGATGTAGATTCTTACCTGCGTCAACTGGCTGTTGAATCGATGACAGGGCATTGGGATGGCTATTCTTTCAACACCAACAATTACTATCTGTACAACATCGGGGGAGCCGGGCGTTTTGTTTTTATTCCCTATGATCTTGATAATACCTGGGGGATTGACTGGATTGGCCATGACTGGGGAATTGAAAGTATTATCTCGTGGTATTCTGAAGCACTGGAGGTGCCACTCACAAAAAATATACTGTCGGTACCAGCTTATTTTAATCGCTACCTCCTTTATGTTGAAGAATTAATGACCTGGTTGAATAACGATTACCTTGAACCTGTTTGGCAATACTGGAAAGAAATGTTGTTGGCTTCGGTTGTCAACGATGGTTTTTATTCACTGGCATTTGGCTACCAGTATGATGATTTTTCCGAAGCTTATACTCATGCTTTTGGAGGTCATGTTAAATATGGAATAGGATCTTACATCGACAAGCGCCTGCTCAATACGCAAAAACAGTTGCAGCATCTGGGGTTGAATAAAACGGAAACGAATCGTTTCGCTGTTTATCCTACTTTTTCAAACGGAGTGGAGCTGCATGTAAGGGGTTTAAACGATGCAAAAGCAATAAAGATTTACGACCTCAGTGGTAAGTCCATTCCTTTTCATGTTAATGAATCACAGCTCATTTTTTCACCAGCACTCGAGCCGGGCATCTATCTTGCAAGCAGTCAACAACAGGTGCTTCGTTTCATGGTCAGGCCTTAACCAAGTCGAGCGTGCCAAGGGGCACCTGCATTTTTTGGGCCAGCAAGCGGGCTTTTTCAAAACTATCGAAGCGTGCTACTATCTGAAGTGCAAAGGGGATGGCAATGCCCATGCCTTTTCCGGTAATAATGTTGCCATCGCTAACCAGGTAGTCGTCGACGATGTTGGCTCCATGCAGTTCTTTTTCGAAACCAGGAAAGCAGCAAGCCTTTTTACCTTCAAGCAACTTTTTGTGTCCCAGTACCAGTGGAGCAGCACAAATCGCTGCTAAAACTTTTCCTGCCTTGTTGAATTTGATCAGTTCGTTTGCCAGTCCGGTATGGGCATCAAGATTAGAAGCTCCCGGCATCCCGCCTGGAAGGAAAAGCAGGTCGAATTCATCATAGTGAGTTGCTTCGAATAGCTGATCGGCTGCTACAACAATGGCATGCGATCCGCTTACCTGTTGGCTGCCTGTTATTGAAACGGTCGTTACTTCGTAGCCTGCTCTTCGCCAAATATCTACCGGGGCAAGCGCCTCCACTTCCTCAAATCCGTTGGCCAGATGTACTGCAATTTTTTTCATATCGCTTAACTATGGAATTCACTTCAAAATTAAAAATCGAATTATGGTAGCATGGTAATGCACACAGGTTGTGACAAAGTAAGTGAGTTGCCTGTATAGTGCAATGCACCACTTTGCTCATCGATGCGGTAAATGCTAATGTTGTTGCTGTTACGGTTGGCAGCAAGTAAGTGTTTGCCCGACGGACTGACTGCAAAGTTGCGGGTCCAGTCGATGTTTTCCTTGCAAAATGCGGTCCGTTCAAGTTCCATATTTGTTTTGTCTACCTTAAAGGTAACAATGCTGTTGTGTCCTCGGTTCGAGGCAAATAGCCAGTTCCCGTTGGGGCTGTAATGAATGTCGGCGCCTTTGCTGAATTCCTTAAAATCGTTCGGCAGCGTAGGGTAGGTAGCCAATAGCACGGAGAAACAACCCGTTTTGTCGGGTGTGTAAACCGACACGGTATTACTCAGTTCGTTAATGACAGCCATGGCTTTTCCTGAAGGATGAAATGCCATGTGCCGTGGTCCGTGACCGGGTGCTGTAATGAGTTCGCGGTACAAGGTAAGCTGACCATCATTGATGGTGTAAACATATATTTTATCAGCGCCCAAATCGGCCGAGTAAATGTATTTTCCTTCAGGTCCGGGTACGATGGAGTGGGCATGAGGTCCTTCCTGCCGGTCGCTAACGGGGCCTGTGCCTTCATGTTGGTAAACTGAAGCTGCAGAACTTACTTTTCCATCCTTATTAATAGGGACAGCTATCACATTCCCGCTTACATAGTTGGCTGCCAGCACCACCTGGTTTTTATCGTCGAATGAAACATAACAGGGGCCTGAACCCTGAGTAGAAAAGGAATCAAGTGCCGTGAGATTACCATTTTCGGCGTTGATGCGATAAACCATTACCATTCCATTGCGTTGCCCGCTCTCGCTGACACTCAGCAGTAAATTGCCATCATGCCCAATCGATTGAAACGATGGATTTTTGAGTGCTGCACTTGTTTGCAAGCCGCTGATTTCGCCGCTTTCATCATCAAACGCTGCCTGATAAATACCATGGCTGCCCTCGCCCGTATAGGTGCCCAGGTAAAGGGTAGTTTTGTTGCTTTGATTGCTTTGTTCAGTCGTTGTGTTTTCCTGTTTGTTTTTTATTCCGCAGGCCGTTAAAACGACCAGCATGAGAAGGAAGCTTGCTTTCATGTGTTTATGTTTTCTTAAATTGTTAATTATCTGTATTTAAATAATTGTAAAGATAGGAAAATTGGGGGCTCAGCTTTCCATTTTTTAATAGCGTTCCTCTTTGAATGATGGCTGAAGGTGCTTTAGCAAGGAGCTCGGGGATGATGCTTTTTTTAAGTGCCTGAGAAAAAGCAAAAGAGGCATCGCGTGGCAAAGCATCGGGCAGATTGCCAATGGCCATTACAGTGAGGTGTTTGTCGGATGAAAAAGGTGGTTTTTCGCTTGCCAACTGAGGATCGAAGTCATAAAAAGGTGCTTCGTGCGTACTTTCCCTGATGGTACTTGCAATGGGACCATTTAGATCGCAGCTGATGTCGGCAATAATTTTTAAATGCTGGTTTAGATCGCGTAAATCTTCGATGCTTAGATAGGGAGGTGCACCTTGTTGCCAATAATGGGCAGCAATATAAACATCGGCAGCCCTGGCATAGTGTGCAAATATACTATGATATTCCTGTGGGTTTCTCTTGAAGTGGGTTTTGTCAAACGACAGCTTTTTATTGTGAACTAAGTAATGTTGATGTTTTAAACGGCAGAAAACCGGACAATCAAAAGTATCATTGGTAAATTGAAGGGGTTCCACTTCCCTGATTCCGCACATTTTCAACGTTTCAACAACACCGTTTGAAGAAAGTCCACGTCCGCTAATCAGTATTTTGATAGGACGAAGCCTGAGTGCAGCAATTTCATTGATCATCGATAAATAATTGCCAGCTTGCTTTGCCGTTGGTAGCTGAAATTGTCCGCTTCGAAGCCCCAGAGCCTGAAAAGCATAGTAGGTGCCCACAATGCCTGCCCAATATCCAAAAGCTGAAAGCCGTTTGCCTTTATCGTTTCGAAGGTATTCATAGTCGATTAATGTAATCTCGTTTTCAGCAAGTTGCCTCAGATAGGCTCCGCGACCTTGTTGTTGCTTGGCAACATGGGCAAAAAACAGATAGGTTTTTCCGGGAATGAGTTCCTGGGGCTCGATGGCTTTTACGCCCAGCAGAATGTCGCAGTCCGAAAGATCGTTGCTTACTTCAATGCGCTCTTCGCGGTATTGCTTGTCACTAAAGCAGCGCGAAGGCGAGGGCTGGATCTTGATTTGAAGTGAAGGGAATTGATCCATCAGTTGCCTGGCATGCAAAGGTGTAAGCGCTACGCGATGATCATGGTAACTGTTGGTTTCTTTAACGATTCCTATCTTCATATATCTCTGTCTTTCGATGCCACTTCACTATACGTATTCAACCAGTACTTTTTTAAAGAATTTTTGTTCGAGCAACTTCACAATTCTTTTCACAACTGTTTTCCTGATTTCGATTTCAACTGGCTGATCGGGGTCGTGATGAGCCCAGTTAATGCGGGTACCCACCAGTAGGTGGATGATGTCGTGCGATAGCAGCATTTTAACAATTTCTTCGGCGGGCGAATCATACAACCTTGTTTCACTGTTGTGATTTTCGAGCAGTTCTTCTACCTTTCCAATGGTAAGAATTCCTTCAGTAACCAGATCAAAACCTTCGAGTTGTGATACTGGCGGAAGGGTAGGGTCAGCATGGTGCAACAATGTTTTGATCTTGAGTTTCATTTCGCGTGAAATGATTTCGGCTGTTGTTCCTCCGCATATTATTTTTGGCCCTTTGAAATCCTTGATTCGCTGTATAAAACCGCTGTCCTTTACCTTGTAAAAAGGAGGTCCGGTAATGAGCATGGTTTCGCGTGGCTCTCTGAAATACACTACACCGCAACTGGTGTCATCTTTCAGATCGTAAGCATCGTTGGTAAGTGCCCGGTTGACTATTTTTCGGGTAAGCTTGGTTGCTGACAGTTTGGGCTGATTTTCAATTTGTTTTACGATGAAATCGAAGACCTGTTCGTTGCCCCATCCCATGTTGAATTTTAAGGTGCCAATGCCCGATTGACTTACACCGTCGGTGAAGAAAACGATGCGGTCTTCTTTCATGGCATAAAACTCCTGACAACGCAATATTTTACCACTGTTGCCGGCTCCTCCTACTTTCAGTTCATAAATCTTCGAGGGTCTGAAACGTTTGTTCCCCCGCAGAATGATCACCGGAGGATTGTCATAATTGATAATTTTGACCAATCCGTCTTTCTCAATTTCAATCACGGTAAAAGTGGCGTAGCTGGGCTTGTCTTCCGATGATGGTAAAACATCCATGATGATTTTGGCAGCTATTTCAGGTTTGGTGTGAAAACTCGAATAGTTCAAGGCCATGGTTGCAGTGAGTGTTGCCAGTACACTGGCCTTTATGCCATGTCCAATTCCGTCGCTCAGCACCAGTATTGTTCGACCTTCTTCAGAAAACTGACGCGTAATAAATACATCACCGCTTACTTCTTCCCCTTTGGGGCAAAGCTGCTGCATTTCAATTTCGGTATGGAACTGTGTCAGGCTCATTGTTTTTTATTCATTATCGTCGACATCGTATTTTTGCGATTCAATGATTGAATTCAGCAACTCTTCGGTTTGTGCTGCATTTTCTCCCAAAAGGAAAGCAATTTCCTGCACTGTTTTCATGTTTTTACGATTCACCTGTCGGGCCCTTTCAATAATTTCGGCCCGTTCAAGCATGGGAGCCGACAGGTCACGAATAATGGCTCCCGCGATTTTGTTGCGGTGGATGGTCATTACATTGATTGAAAAAAGACGGTTCTGAAACCTGATATCCCTTTCAAGCCGGCTTTCACCCGAATCGATAATCGAGCGGAACATATTTACAATTACTTCGGGGACCAGCATGTCGAGTTCGGCTCCGTGCAAACCCGGTATGGTTTCAAAAAGCTCTTCATTTTCTTCGCCAAACATGCGAGCAAAACCAATGTTGCTTTCAATAATTTTTAATTCTTCATCAACAATTACAATGCCTGCCCTGATTTTTTGAAGCATGGTTGCTGCAATTCGCTTTTCTTCCTCGGCCCTTTCCAGTTTGTTTTGGGCTTTCTTTCGCTCAGTGATGTCAATAATTGAACTTACGATACCGCTTATTTCAGTGCCGTTTCTCCGCATGGCTGCTTTGTTGATGATTACATCCCGCAGATCGCCATCGGCATATTTTAAGCGGGTTTCATAAAACTGATCGCTGCCATTGTTTAAAGTATCACTGTCTTTGAACAGTAAAACATCGGCCTGTTCGAATGGAAAAATATCAATCAGTTTTTTCCCAATAATTTCTGCCTTGCTGATACCTGCTATACGTGTAAAAGCCGTGTTGCATGCTTTAATGATGCCATCGGCCCTTTTACAAAAAATAGGAATGGGAAGTGAATCAACCACCTGGGCATACAATCCGCTTGTATCACTGTATTCTGTTTCCTCAATTTGCTTAGTCATTGTTGTAGTAATTGATCGATGGATGAAAAATAGTCAATTCCCGGCAATAATTGAAAATTGTTTACAATTTCGTGCAAGCTGAAACAGTCAGAAGTACTTCATATCGATTAATGTAGATATTACAATGTAATACATTGGCAAGATCATTTAAGCTGTTTTGGATTAATGTTATTTTTAATATGCATAATTACAGTTTGTTAGGCGATTTTTCCTGTTCTGTTTTCGTTTGTTTCTTTTCCTATTTAGACTATTAATAAATTGATTTTATTGGTTGAAAGAGTGTGCTATTAGCATTAATTTTGGCCCATCAAAATGAGCTATGAAGTTAACAGAGGTGATTGAGATTGTGAATGCAAGCGTTGTTGCAGGAAATCATACCAACAGGTTTGTAAAAAACGGATTTTGTTCCGACCTGATGAGTGATGTGCTCACCATCGATACAACGAATATGTTGCTAATTACCGGCATGGCCAATGTACAAACAATGCGTACCGCCGAAATGGCCGATGTACATTCAATTTTGCTGGTTCGCGGCAAAAAAGCAAGCCCCGAAATGATTGAGTTAGCCTGTGAGAACGGGATGGTGTTAATGGAAACCTCTATGTCGATGTATTTTACTGCCGGCAAACTGTTTGAAGCCGGATTGAAACCTGTTTATTAGAATCAGCAATGGCCTTAACCCTTAAATACAAAGTTGATGGAGGTGATTTCAGCAAAGCCGGATATGCCTCCAGCCAGGTAAAAAAGAATCTGAAGCAACTGAGTATTGATACCCGCTTAATTAAGAACATTGTTGTTGCACTTTACGAAGCAGAAGTGAACATTGTGGCCCATGCCCATCATGGTCAGATTACTGTCATCATCACAACGCTTGAAGTGAAAATGATTGTCAGCGATGAAGGACCGGGAATTGAGGATGTTGAGCAGGCCATGCAGGAAGGTTTTTCAACTGCCTCGGACAAGGTACGACAAATGGGCTTTGGTGCAGGAATGGGGCTTCCCAATATCAGGCGAAATGTCGACGAGCTATCAATCGATACATTGGTCGGAAAGGGAACCACTTTAACCATGATAAAAAAGATTGCCAATGCCAGCTAACGAAACATTTCATCATGCACTGATTGTCGACGAAGAAAAATGCATTTGTTGTACTCATTGTGTGAAAGTTTGTCCAACCGAAGCAATACGGATTGTCGACGGGAAGGTGGTGATTCGCGAAGAGCGTTGCGTTGACTGTGGTGAGTGTGTTCGTGCCTGTCCGCAGAAGGCCATTGGCATTGATCACGACGACCTGGAACTGATCAATCAGTACAAGTACCGTGTGGCACTATTCCCCTCTGTGTTTTTGGGCCAGTTCCCTGAAAGAATTACAGAAGATAAAGTATATGCTTCACTTTTAAAAATTGGTTTCACTCATGCCTACGAAGTAGAACAGCCCATCGGAGTACTCAAGGAATTGTTACGTAAAGAAATTAAAAGCAATGATGCTGAACTGCCGCTGATATCCTCGTTTTGTCCGGCTGTAGTGCGCATGATTCAGATTAAGTATCCTTCGCTTACCGAATACATTGCGCGGGTAAAAGCACCCCACGATCTGGCAGCCCATTTTGTTCTTGAAAAGCTGCACAGGCAAGGCATTGCTCCCGAAGAGGTGGGTTTATTTTATATCACTCCCTGTGTAGCCAAAATTGCAGCAGTAAAAACACCGGTAAGTGAAAAAAAATCGGTGATAACTGGTGTGGTTAGCCCAAAGTTGCTTTATAACAAGGTGATGGCTGTGGCCGATGATATTGAGCCGGTCGACAGTAGTGAGCTGCGCAGTGAACTGACCAAGGAAGGAATACAATGGAGTCTTACCCATGGTGAAACCTGGTGGCAAACACGAAAAACCATGGCTGTTGACGGAATTCATAACGTAATCAGGTTTTTGGAAAGACTCGAAAATGACGAAATAAAAGACATCGATTTTATTGAACTCAGGGCCTGTGACCGCAGTTGTGCAGCCGGGGTTTTATTGTCACAAAATCGTTTTCTCACGGTCGAACGACTGAAAAGAAGAGCCAGGCGCTATCCAAGTGCTGAGAAAAAAATACAGGCCTCGGGCAGTAATCAATATGCTCATCTTGAATTAAAGGTGGTATCGGAGGAAGTAAAGCCCCGGCCATTGCTTCGTTTTGGCACCGACATGGAAAAAGCAATGGTGAGAATGCAGCGCGCACGTAACATCATGTGTCACCTGCCGGGAATCGATTGCGGAGCCTGTGGCGCCCCAAGCTGCGTGGCACTGGCCGAGGACATGGCCAATGGTCAGGCCAAAATGAGTGATTGCATTTTTGTGCAGCAACTATGGCAAAAAGATCATAAAGTAAAGCCCGAAAAGGCCTTTGAAAGAATGGAAAAAAAGTGGGGCGATAAGCGTTTCGATCCCGATTGTACCAAAATAGGAGCAAAAAATGAAAATAACTGAATTGGCAGAAGAACTTCAACTGAAAGTTTTTACAGGTGAAGCTTTGCTTGAGAAAGAGATTAGTGGTGGATACGTATCCGACTTACTGAGCGATGTGATGGGGAATGCTGCTGAAGGCAATGTGTGGCTTACCCTGCAAAATCATCTGAATGTAGTGGCCATTGCTTCGCTGAAGGAGTTGGCCTGTGTTATTCTGGTGAAAGGCATAGCCCCTTCGGCCGAGGTAATCGACAAAGCCCGGAACGAAGAAGTGGTAATGCTTGGAAGCAATGAGAATACTTTCGAACTGGCGGGCAAAGTTTTCAGGCTGTTGAATAACGAATGATCAAACCATGAAAGCTTACAGGGCCGACCTACATATTCACACCTTACTCTCACCTTGCGGAAGCCTGGAGATGAGCCCGGTGAATATTGTCAGAGCTGCCCTTGATGCGCAACTCGATCTGATTGCCATTACCGATCACAACAGCACCCTGCAGGCTCCACTCATCATGGAATTGGGGAAGAAAAACGGACTGATGGTAATTGGCGGAGCCGAGGTGAATACCCTGGAAGAAGTACACTGCCTGTGTTTATTCGGAAGCACTGTGTTGCTATCTGAATTTCAGAAATTTTTGAGCAGGCATCTTATAAAAGTAGCCAACCGGCCTGATTCTTTTGGAGAACAGATAGTGGTTGACGAACAGGAAATGATCGTTGCTGAAGAACCCTGGTTGCTGATTAATGCACTCGATGTACCAATGCTCGAAGTTGAAACAGAAGTGCACCGTCTGGGCGGACTGTTTATTCCGGCCCATATCGATCGGCCTTTTAACGGGCTGTTTAGCCAGCTGGGTTTTTTGCCACCTTCGCTTAATGCCGATGCTTTTGAGTTGTCGGCCAATGCCAATTGCGAAGCATGGTTAAACAGTCAAAAATTGCCTCCAAATGCAGCCGTTCTGCAAAATTCAGATGCCCACCGGCCCGAACAGGTTGGAAAAGGAACGAGCCTGTTAAAAATGAAAGAACTGTCGTTTGCTGAATTGAAAATGGCTTTGAGAAAGCAATCGGGCAGGGATGTGAATTGGCGTACTCCAATAGCATGATAACACAGTAATAGCGAATGAAGGAACTGTCATTACATATACTCGACATCGTTCAGAACTCAATCAGGGCTCAATCTACCTGCATTCAGATTGTGGTTTCCGAAGATCTTCGGAACGATAGATATGTGATTGAGATAGAAGACAATGGAACAGGGGTCGATGAGGAGACGCTCCGGCAATTGGCTGATCCTTTTTACACAACCCGAAGTACCCGGAAAGTAGGTCTGGGGCTTTCATTGTTAAAACAAAATGCAGAACAAACCGGAGGCGAATTAGCGATTTCGTCGGAGAAAGGAAAAGGGACAAAATTGAAAGCAGTTTTTGCCCATGCAAACATCGATCGTCCCATAATGGGCGATATCGCTGGCACCATGATTTTGCTCATAGGTTCAAATCCTTCAATTCATTTTATTTATAAGCACCAAACAGCCCTGAGTACTTTTGAACTCGACAGCAAGGAATTAAAGGAAGAATTGGAAGGTGTTCCGCTTACCCATCCTGATATTCGTAAGGCGGTAGGTGAATTGATCAATGAAAATCTCGAAATGATAGAAGCACATATTAACTAGGCAACTGGTTGAAAAAAAATAAACCATTATAAAACCACTACTTGAGCATGAAAGTAAAATCATTGGCCGATTTAAAAAAAATCAAAGCCGAAGTTCAGGAGAAGATCAAACTTCGTGAACATGGTGAAAACGCCGATAAAATGGTACAGATCAAAGTGGCCATGGCTACTTGTGGCATTGCATCGGGAGCGAAGGACATCATGAATTTTCTGATCGATGAACTCGAATACAAAGGTGTCGATGCCATTGTAACACAAACGGGTTGCATGGGCTATTGCTATGCCGAACCAACCATCGAAGTGATTGTTCCCGGAAGCAATCCGGTAATTTATGGCTTTGTCGACAAAGCCAAGGCAAGCGAAATCATCGATGAACACATCATTAAGGGCCGTATGGTTGACGGAGTAATTCCGGTTACTTATAAAACAATCGACGAGTAGTTTTAACTGCAAACATTTTAAAGATGGCTGAAAACAAAATGCATATTCTGGTTTGCGGAGGAACAGGTTGTCGTGCTTCGCAATCGGAAGAAATTTCGAATCAATTAAAGGCTGAGTTGGAAAACAAGGGTTTATCCGACGAAGTCAACGTTGTCAACACAGGTTGTTTTGGTTTCTGTGAAAAGGGACCTGTTGTAAAGGTGGTACCCGACAATACCTTTTATACCGAAGTTCGCCCTTCGGATGCTAAGACCATTGTTGAGGAACACGTGCTGAAAGGCCGCCAGGTAAAGCGCCTCCTGTACAAAAACCCTAAAAACGATTATCAGGTAACTAATTCAAGCGGAATCGATTTTTACAAGAAACAAATTCGTATTGCCCTTCGGAATTGTGGTTTCATCAATCCCGAGAACATCGATGAATACATTGCCCGTGACGGTTATGCCGCTCTTGGACTCGCGCTGGGTGAAATGACGCCCGAAGCAGTGATTCAGATAATTAAAGATTCCGGACTTCGCGGTCGTGGCGGCGGCGGTTTTCCTACCGGTTTGAAGTGGGAAATTACCAGCAAGGAAAAAAACGATCAGAAATATGTGGTTTGCAATGCCGACGAGGGCGATCCGGGTGCCTTTATGGACCGTTCGATACTCGAAGGGGATCCGCATTCGGTAATTGAGGCCATGGCCATTTGCGGCTACTGTATTGGAGCCAGCAAAGGTTTGGTCTACATCAGGGCTGAATATCCGCTTGCCATCGATCGTCTGCTTACCGCGCTGGAACAGGCACGTGAATATGGATTGCTGGGTGACGACATCATGAGTTCAGGTTTCAATTTCGACATTGAGTTGCGTTATGGAGCGGGCGCCTTTGTTTGCGGTGAAGAAACAGCATTGATTCACTCCATGGAAGGCTTACGCGGAGAACCTACCTTTAAACCACCTTTCCCTTCGGTTTCGGGTTATCTGGGCAAACCCACCAATGTTAACAATGTTGAAACCTTCGCCAACATCCCGGTAATCATCAACAAGGGTGCTGCCTGGTTTAGCAGTATTGGTACCGAAAAATCGAAGGGCACCAAGGTATTTGCTCTTGCAGGCAAGGTAAACAATGTCGGGCTCATTGAAGTTCCCATGGGAATTACCCTGCGTGAAGTGATCTTCGATATCGGCGGTGGCATCAGAGGAGGAAAGAAATTTAAATCGGTTCAGACTGGCGGACCATCGGGTGGCTGTTTGACCGAAAAAGACCTTGATATACCCATCGATTACGACAACCTGATTGCGGCCGGTTCGATGATGGGATCGGGAGGAATGATTGTAATGGACGAGGACGACTGCATGGTTTCAATTGCCAAGTTCTATCTTGAATTTACGCTCGATGAATCGTGTGGAAAATGTACTCCCTGCAGAATTGGAAATAAGCGACTGCACGAAATACTCGATAAAATAACCAGGGGAAAAGGAACTGAAGAAGATCTTGAACGACTTAATCTGCTGAGTAATGTAATTAAGGACACTTCACTTTGTGGATTGGGGCAAACTTCACCCAACCCTGTATTATCGACGCTTTTGAATTTTCGCGATGAGTACGAGGCCCATGTCAAGGAAGGGAAATGTCCTGCCGGCCAGTGTAAAGATTTGCTGAAATACGAAATCGACGCTGAGCTGTGTACCGGATGTACGCTTTGTTTCCGGAACTGCCCGGTTGGTGCTATCTCTGGCGAGCGCAAAGCCCCTCATTACATCGACCAGTCGTTGTGTATTAAATGTGGCGTATGCTTCCAGAAGTGTAAATTTAAAGCAATCAGCATTGTTTAATCTGTTCCGAAAAGAAAGTACAAAATGAGCAATATCAAATTAAGCATCGACAATAAAGAAGTTGAAGTAGCAAAAGGAACTACGATTCTCGATGCTGCAAAAAAAGTTGGAATCCACATTCCAACCCTTTGCCACATGAAACTGCACGACATGGGGATTGAGAATAAGCCCGGTGGATGCAGGGTTTGTGTGGTTGAAGTGGAAGGTCGCCGTAACCTGGCACCAGCCTGTGTTACCGAAGCAGCCGACGGAATGAAAATCAACAGTCATTCCATTCGGGTTGTGAATGCACGCCGCACCGTTACCGAACTGATCATTTCAGATCATCCTTTTGAGTGCCTTACCTGTGCCAAATCGGGCGAGTGTGAACTTCAGGATCTGGCCCATCAGATGGGAATTCGTGAAATTCATTTCGAAGGCGAAAAATCGGTGTACCGCGAAGATACTTCGCCAGCCATTATTCGCGACATGGACAAATGCATCATGTGTCGCCGTTGCGAAATGATGTGCAACGAAGTACAGACGGTAGGCGTTTTGTCTGCCATTAATCGTGGATTTCAGGCGGTGGTTGCCCCGGCTTTTGAAGAAAACCTCGACCATTCGGTATGTACCTATTGCGGTCAGTGTGTTGCCGTTTGCCCTACCGGGGCCTTAACCGAGGTAGACCATACACCTGCTGTGATCAGGGCCCTTTCAGATCCCACAAAAACAGTAGTGGTTCAAACGGCACCTGCTGTTCGTGCCGCGTTGGGTGAAGAGTTTGGTTTTGAGGCCGGTACCCTGGTTACCGGAAAAATGACCGCTGCCTTGCGACGCCTGGGTTTCGATTTTATATTCGATACCGATTTTGCAGCCGACCTTACCATCATGGAGGAAGGAACCGAGTTGCTCGACCGGTTGACCCGCCATTTAAACGGTGATAAAAGTGTTCAATTACCCATCCTTACCTCATGCTGCCCGGCATGGGTTAAGTTTTTTGAACATCAATTTCCCGACATGATCGACATTCCCTCATCGGCCAAATCACCACAGCAAATGTTTGGTGCCATTGCCAAGACCTACTTTGCCGAAAAACAAAAAATTGACCGTAAAGACCTGGTGGTCGTATCAGTAATGCCCTGCCTGGCCAAGAAATACGAATGTGGTCGCGATGAGTTTGCCGTTGATGGCAACCCCGATGTCGATTTTGCGATTTCGACCCGTGAATTGGCTGCCTTGATCAAACTGAGTAATATCGACTTTCAGACACTCCCTGATGAAGACTTTGATCATCCACTGGGTGAATCAACCGGAGCAGGAGTAATCTTCGGTACCACCGGTGGTGTTATTGAAGCCGCTGTGCGCACAGCTTACGAACTGCATACGAAAAAACCTTTGCCACGGCTCGATTTTGATGAGCTGCGTGGCATGGAAGGAGTTCGTGAAGCCACCATCGACTTCGACGGGCTGCCCATTAGAATTGGTATTGCACACGGACTTGGAAATGCCCGTAAACTGCTTGAAGACATTCGCAGTGGCAAATCACAGTTTCATGCCATCGAAATTATGAGTTGTCCCGGTGGTTGTATTGGAGGTGGTGGTCAGCCCTATCACCATAGCAATTCCGAAATTCTGATTAAACGACAGCAGGCAATTTATAAGGAGGATGGAATGAAAACCCTGCGTAAATCGCACGAAAATCCATACATCATTAAATTGTACGAAGAGTTTCTTGGAAAGCCGATGAGCGACAAAGCACATCATTTGCTGCATACCAGCTATTTCGACCGTAGTACCATATTTGAACAGGAAGATTAATATAAAAAGCCAACAGTCATGCCAAAAGTAAAATTATCAGAATATGCCACCAGCGTGATCGGTGAAGTTTGCGCCCGGTTTCGTCACGATGAGAAAGAACTGATTAATGTCTTGCATCAGGTACAGCAAAAGCTGGGCTATCTTCCTGCCGAAGTTCAGGAACTGATTGCCAAAGAGCTAAATACTTCAACAGCCAAAGTATATGGTGTTGTAACCTTTTATTCCTTCTTTACCATGCTTCCCAAGGGTGAACATCCCATTTCGGTGTGCATGGGTACCGCCTGCTATGTACGCGGTGCCGAACAGGTACTCGACGAACTGAGACGACAATTGAGAATTGATGTGGGAGAAACGACCGGCGACGGAAAATTTTCGCTTAATGCCTTGCGTTGCGTGGGAGCCTGCGGACTGGCACCAGTGGTGTTGGTTGGTGAGAAGGTCCATGGACGTGTGGCACCAGGCGATGTGCGTAAAATTCTGTCGGAATACAAAGAGGGCTGTCTAACTCATTGACATGTAATCGATTTGACATAAAAAAACAGGCTGTTCTGAATGGAATAGCCTGTTTTTATAAGAGTATGATAATGTGAGCTGTGAGTGTGTTCATATTAAATATTATTGCGATTGATCTAAGTTTTAGGATTTCTACTTGTGTGGAGGATCGCCAGGATGTAAATTGTCTTCTCCCTCAGAATAAAAAAAATACCATACGGAAAGCGTTCTGTTAAGGCCCTTCGGATATTTTTATAAATTATTTGAAACTGTTGTGGACTTTGCTTAATAGAGATGATTTTTTTATCTAATGCCAATAAAAACTCACTTCCTAAGCCCGCTTTTTTGTTATTATACCAATTTGCAGCTTCAACAGCGTCTGATTCTGCATAAGAAGTTACTATTAGTTTATACATCAAAATTGGTCATTAATTCTCGTTTTTACTTCTTCCCAACTAGATCCTTCATCCTGATTTGAATCAAAGAGTTTTAGTCTATCATCTAACAATTGTTTTGTTTCTGGTGATAAACCAAGTTGCTGAGCATCGCTTGAAATACTGTCCCAAATTGCCTCAATAACAGCAATACGTTCTGGAATACTCAGCTTTAATATGTCTTTGATGATTTGTGTCATGAAACAAATTTAAAGATTTTTTTTTTACAAATAGTGAATGATTTAGACTCGCGGGAAACAAGCTGGCCATAGGAATGTCTAAAACTCCTGAACAATGATTCAGACGAGTGGTTACTCTTATAAAGGATCATTAAATTTTCAAGTATGAGTGAAAGAATCTTAATTATAGGCGCTAATGGGAAAGTAGGAAGATTAACTGCACAAAAGTTGAAAGATGACCTTCGTTTTGAACCTGTTGCGATGTTGCGGAAAAAAGAGCAAAAAGCTTTTTTCGATCAGCTCGGAATTGAAAGCGTCTTGGGCGATCTTTCGTCGGATGTCGATCGCCTGGCAAAATTGATGAAAGGTTTCGATGCCATTGTGTTTACTGCCGGCTCAGGTGGCCAAACCGGTTACGATCAAACGCTGGCCATCGACCTCGATGGTGCGGTGAAAACCTTTGAAGCTGCCGAAAAGGCCGGAGTACACCGTTATGTAATGGTGAGTGCCATTCATGCCGATAAGCGGGATGCCTGGGAGCAAAGTGGAATTAAACCCTATTACATTGCCAAACATTATGCCGACCGTTTGCTGAGAGCCAGTTCGCTGAAATATACAATTTTGCGCCCGGCCCGTCTGCTCGATGAAGCGGGAACAGGAAAAATAGCTGCCTCATTGCTTGGTGCCAAACTGCAAATACCACGCGAAGATGTTGCTTCGGTCATTGTTGAGGTATTGAAAAGTGATAGTTCGCAGCGAAAGATTTTTGACCTGGTGAGTGGTGATGTACTCATCGATCAGCTGCTTTAAAAGGCTGAGAAATCAAACAAACATAAAAAAGCCACAACATTTTTTGCTGTGGCTTTTCTTAACTATTTTTCCTGCTACTTTTCGCGTATCCAGGTTTGGGTGCGGTACAGAAAACCAATGTATCCCCGCACATTGAGTTTACTGTCATCCTCTTTATCGACCCAGATTTTAACATCGTAATATTTACCATTGTCAGGATCGAGTATGCCATCATCGCCAACCCACTGACCATCATCCAGTGTGAGTCCGTCAATGATTTGCATTCCTTTAATTTTTTTCCCTTTCAGATGATCCTTGCATTCGGTGCAAAGCGGATCGTAATTGGGATCTTCGTTGAACAGCTGTACAATGGTTCCATAGAGTTTCCCGCCCTTTTTGGTGATTTCAACGATCGATTTTACTTCGCCGGTACCATCGTCAATGGTTTTCCATTTACCAACAATATCACCGGCAGCATGGGCCGTTACCGTGGCCATAAGTGCAAGAACAACAATGATAAGCGCTTTTTTCATTCGTCTTTATTTTTAATTTCTATTTGATAAAGAAAACTTTTTCTTTTGATATATAAAACAAAATACGCTTTTACAGCGCAATTTTCTGCTTATTGCAGCATCTTTTCAAGAGCAGCAAGTAAATCATTAAATTTTTCTTCACTGAATCCCGTACTCATTTTAGAAATTGTTCCTTCTTTATTGATAAGATAAGTACGGGGAATGTTTTGTTTTGCAAAAAGAGAAAAGAGCTTCCTTTCGGTATCGGCAAGTACCGGAAAGGTATATTTATTCTGATTCATAAATTTTTTCAGCTCGGCAGCGCTGTGTTCACGTCCGATAACCAGCAGCCTGAATTGATCATTGCTTCCATGGCGCTCCCATATCTTTTGCTGCACATGGGGGAGTTCCTTAACACAGGCAGGGCACCAGGTGGCAAAAAAGACCATAACAACGGTTTTTCCTTTCAGACTTTGATCTGAAATAAGCTGGCCATCGATTGTTTCGAGCTTGAAAGCGGGAAGCTGATCTCCTTCATTCAGAAAGTCGATTGAATTGCTTTGTGCTGCCAGTAGCAACGAGAAGAACAGTAGCAAGCCTGTTAAAGTGATATTTCGCATCAGAATTAAAGTATTTATTGCTGAAGTTTGCAACTTCGTTATTTTTGTGAAAATAGAATTTATATCAATTAAATCATAAAGAATGGATCGCAAAATTAGTCACCTGCAACCCGAAGTGGTATGGAGCTACTTTGAAGACATTTGTCAGGTACCCCGCCCGTCGAAGAAAGAAGAAAAAATAATTGCCTTTCTGGAAGCTTTTGCCCGGGCAAATCGTCTTGATTTTAAAAAGGATGAAGCCGGCAATGTACTCATTAGTGCGCCTGCAAGTCCTGGTTTCGAAAAGCTGCCAACAGTGATACTGCAATCTCACCTCGACATGGTATGCGAGAAAAATAACGAGGTGACCCACAATTTCGACACCGATCCGATTCAGCCCTACATCGATGGTGAATGGGTAAAAGCCCGCGGTACAACGCTGGGAGCCGACTGTGGCATAGGCATAGCTGCTTCGATGGCGGTGCTCACCGATAAGGAAACAGAACATGGTCCGCTTGAATGCCTGTTTACTGTTGATGAAGAAACCGGTTTAACCGGAGCCTTTGCCCTTCAACCTGATTTTATGAGCGGAAAAATCCTGTTAAACCTCGATTCGGAAGACGAAGGGGAGCTGTTCATTGGTTGTGCCGGAGGAGTTGATACCATTGCTTCCATTGAACACAAAAGAGAAGCCGTTCCGAAAGGATACTTCCCGCTAAAGATTAAAGTCTCGGGTTTACTGGGAGGGCATTCGGGCGACGACATTCACAAGGGGCGAGGGAATGCGATCAAAGTGCTGGTGCGTTTTCTTTGGGAAGCAGCTCAGCAATATGGTATTCGTCTTGCGAGTATCGACGGGGGCAATCTGCGAAATGCCATTGCCCGCGAAGCCAGTGCAGTGCTTATGGTTCAAAACGGATACAAAGAGAACCTGATGGCAGCCTTCAATATCTTTGCCAACGATGTCAAAGAAGAACTGGCCATTAATGAACCTTCGCTTCGTATGGAGCTGGGCTCATGCGATCAGCCTGAAACAGTAATAGAAGAAAATGCTTCATCCCGCCTTATTAACGCACTTTATGCCTGTCCTCACGGGATTCACAGCATGAGTTACCGAATGCCCGGTCTGGTTGAAACATCTACTAACCTGGCTTCGGTGAAAATGAAAAATGAACACCAGATTGAAGTAACTACCAGTCAACGCAGCGATCGTGAGAGCGGGAAAAAAGACATTGCATCGATGGTGAGTGCTGTTTTTGAAATGGCCGGCGCTTCGGTGCGTCAAACCGACGGCTATCCCGGCTGGGCACCCAATCCCGAATCGAAGGTGCTCGATGTGACTGTGCGCAGCTACAAGGAACTTTTCGGTGAAGCGCCCATTGTTCGTTCCATCCATGCAGGACTCGAATGTGGTCTTTTTCTTGAAAAGTATCCCGGACTCGACATGGTCTCCTTTGGTCCTACCATTCTGGGAGCTCATTCGCCCGATGAACGCATCAACATTGAAACAGTTCAGAAATTCTGGGCGCACCTGCAATTGATATTGAAAAGCATTGAGTAAACAAGGTAAGCCATATTCTTTCAGAAACAAAAAAGCATGAAGGTACTGGTCATGTATACTTCGCGTTTTGCCTGGACACCACAGGTGAAAAATGTTGAAACAGTCGAAACAGTGAGCGATGGGGCCGTCGTTCACGATTGTATGGTCGCTTTTATACAGGTTGAAGCCGAAGATGAGGAAAAAGATCTGCTAAGCCGGGAAAAAAAACTGGTCAATCATTTGAAATGGACCCTGAGGAAGAATGAGTCACAGCGAATGGTGTTGCACTCCTTTGCTCATTTGTCGGAGTCGAAGGCTTCGTTGGAGTTTACCCGGCAGGTGTTTGAAAAGGCCGAAGAAAGACTTGGGAAGGCCGGCATCGAAACCTTTCAAACTCCGTTTGGATATTTTCTCGATCTCGACATTCAGGCTCCGGGTTTTTCTCTGGCCCGTATTTGGAAATCATTGTAGTTAAAGCTGATTCAGGATCTCGCATCAACGAATCGTAGGGACGGCGCTGCATTCACAGCTATTCTTTCCTGTTTTGCTTATTGGTTCCTAATTTTCTTGTATTTTTGTGCACTGGAAAAGAATAAAATTATGTCAGAAGCATCCTTTGATCAACTTGTTTACTCCAAAAATGTCATTGAATTTGTTACAGTGGCCAATGAATATTGTGCTTTTGTTGAGAATCATGCACGTTTGAACCGGGTTGAGTTTATTGAGAAAGCACAAAAAATATTTCCGCTGTTGTACCTTAAAGCAAGCCTCTTGCCTGCAATCGATAACGACGGGCTCGAAACACCCGAGAAATTTGTAACTGAAGTCGATTACAGCTTTTTGCTTAACCGTATCAGTGAAAAACTGGCTCAATACGACAGCTATCTCGAAGTATTTGATGCCAAACTGCAGTTTTCGGAAGGAGCCATTGAAGCCAGTATCGCTGAAAACGTATGCGACATCTATCAGGATTTGAAGGATTTCTTAATGGCATTTCGTATTGGTACTTCCGAGATCATGGCCGATGCGCTGTGGGAGTGTAACAATAATTTTAAGAACTACTGGGGGCAAAAACTGGTGAATGGGCTGAGGGCACTGCATCAGCTGCTTTATGGAGAAGAGGAGCTTGATGATGACCAACCTGAGCTATTCGGAGCAGATGATGAGATCGAAGAATCAAAAAATAGCGATGTAAGCTGGGTAAGCAAACATTTCGACAGTTATTCCGACGAAGACTGAAAAACAAATCAATGACGTATAAAGAAGAAATCAGCAAAGAAGAATTAGCTCAACTTCCTTTAAAGCAATTTGAAGGGACAATTCACATAATCAATAATCAGTACGAAGTAGAAGCAGCAGTTGAATACCTGAACCAGTTTGCATACCTGGGCTTTGATACCGAAACCAAACCTTCGTTTAAGAAAGGGCAGGTAAACAGGGTGGCGCTTTTGCAATTGTCTACAGCCGATACAACTTTTCTATTCAGGGTTATTAATTATAAATTGCCAAAATCGCTCATTCGCCTGCTGGCCAATCCTGATATTGTAAAAGCAGGGGCAGCCATAAGGGATGATATCAAAGCGCTGCAAATCAACCAGCCTTTTAAGCCGGCAGGCTTTGTCGAATTGCAGGACGAAGCACAAAAGCTGGGGATCAATAACTTTAGTCTGAAGAAAATGGCGGGCATTGTTTTGGGAATCAAAATATCGAAGGCTCAACAACTCTCCAATTGGGAAGCAGCCGAACTGAGCGAGGCTCAATTGCGTTATGCCGCTACCGATTCCTGGATTTCTTACATGATTTACGAAAATTTTAGCAAGCACAATGGATAAGCAGTATACAAAAGTTGTATTAAAATCGGGAAAAGATCAGTCGGCCAAACGTTTTCATCCCTGGATCTTTTCGGGAGCCATTAAGAAAAGCTATGGTGCTCTTAACGAGGGCGATGTGGTGGTGGTTTATTCCAACAAGGATGAATTTCTGGGCTTGGGCCATTACCAGATCGGATCCATCGCCGTGCGCATTTTCTCATTTGAGGAATGCGAGATTGATGAAGCATTCTGGAAGAAGAAACTTCAGGCAGCCTACGATATGCGAAAACGCATCGGGCTCACCTCATCGGCAGCTACCAATGTATACCGTTTGGTCCATGCCGAAGGAGACGGACTGCCAGGATTAATCATTGACTTCTACAATGGAACAGCCGTGATGCAAATGCATTCAATAGGGATGTACCAGATGCGCAATGAACTGGCTGCCTATCTGAAGGAAATAATGGGAGAGGAGCTGCTTGCTGTTTACGACAAAAGTGAAAAAACCATTCCGTTCAAAGCCGATATTCAGCCACACGACGGTTTCCTGCTGGGAAGCACTCAGCCGGGCGTTGTTTCAGAATATGGCAATTTGTTTAAGGTCGATTGGGAAGAAGGCCAGAAAACGGGTTTCTTCATCGATCAGCGTGAGAACCGCTATCTTTTGCAGCATTATGCCAAAGGACGCGACGTACTGAACATGTTTTGCTATACCGGCGGCTTTTCATTTTTTGCCATGAAGGGGGGTGCCAATAAAGTGCATTCGGTTGATGCTTCGGGCAGGGCCATCGATCTGACCCGTGAGAATGTAGCACTGAATTTTCCCGACGATCAGCGTCACGAAGCCATTGTGGCCGATGCATTCGATTATCTGAAAGACATCAAGGACCGGTACGATCTGATTGTGCTCGACCCGCCGGCTTTTGCCAAACACCGCGATGCCTTGTCGAGAGCCCTGCAGGGTTACAAACGCATCAATGCACGTGCTTTTGAGCAAATCAGGCCGGGTGGTATTGTATTTACCTTCAGCTGTTCGCAGGTAGTTAGTAAGGAGAAGTTCCGTGAAGCGGTATTCTCGGGTGCTGCCATTGCTGGTCGCAATGTAAGGGTATTGCATCAACTGACCCAGCCCGCCGATCATCCTGTCAGCATTTATCATCCCGAAGGTGAATACCTGAAGGGGCTGGTGTTGTACGTCGAATAGTACAGCAAAACAGCAGTTTCAAAAAAAAAATAACAGCATTGGCGAAGAAAGGCCGGCGGTATTCATTTACTGCCGGCTTTTAATTTTCCGAATTAAAATAGGCCACCAGCCTGATCAGCTCCTTCGCCTGTCTTTCCAATTCAGAAGCACTGGCTGCCATTTCCTGCGATGCGGCTGCATTTTCCTGACTAAAATCAAGCAGGTGCGATACCGCTTGTTTTACCTGTAGGGTATGTGTTTCCTGCTCGTTACTAAGCATGCTGATATCGCGGGCCAATAGTGAGGTGCTGTTGATGGGTTTGAGCAGTGAGTCGACTCCTTTGCTGATGGTGGCCGAAACATCCAGTTGTACTTCGGTGGTATTTTTGATGGTTTCGGCCGCTTCGCGACTGATTTGTGAGAGCCGCTTTATTTCGTCGGCAATTACTTTAAATCCTGATCCTTTATCTCCTGATCGGGCAGCTTCTACTGCCGCATTCAATGCCAGAATGGTGGTTTGATTGGCGATTGATTCGATCAGCGAAATTTTGTCACCGATGGCCTGACTGGTTTGCAACGAATGATCGGTCACTGCTTTCACCTGATTAATTTCAGATCGTACTCTTTCGGCATATTCATCGGCAGCACTTGCATTGGATGAATTCTTAGAAATCTTATTTCCAATAATTTCGATGGCATCCGATATTTGATCGACCGTTGAAGCCTGCGCGGTTGCGCCCGACGATAATTGATGAGCACTGTTGGTAAAGTGCTGACTGGCCAGTACCAGCTGATCGGCATTGTGATAAATTTCTGAAATGATGGAAGATAACTGGTCGGTCATGATGATTACCGATTGTAATACGCCGCTTGGTTTTTTGCGGTATCTTTTTTCAATTTTCAGCTTACCTTCAGCAGCTCGTTTTGCCAGGATGGCAACGGTTTCGGGTTCTCCACCCATCAGTTTGTACATTCCGCTGACAATGAAAGAAATGATGATCATGGCTGTCAGAGTGCAGCCAATAATGAAAATAAACAGCAACAATTTGGCACGTTGAATGTATTGCTCTGTTTTGTTCGAAATCAAAGCATTTACATGCTCGATGGCCTTGTTTAGTTCAAGCGAAGTATTGTTCAGTGTTTTTGTTAATCCTTTATCGAGCGATATTCCAATATTTTTGTCCCTTTCGAGTACCAGCAGGAACGATTGATGATATTCTTCAAGCAGCTTTAAAAGCTGTTCTTTTTTTCGCTTGGAAATTCCCGAGCCCTGAATGTAATCGCTGAAAGCCTGAAGTTCGTTTTCGAAGCGAATACGATAAGAAAGGTCTCTTCGGAGTAAATAGTCCTTCTCGTGTCTGCGCAGTGTGAGCATGTGCACACTCATGGGCTTGTTGACTGTTTTGGCAATCTCTTCTTCTACATTGTGAATGGCCGTTCTCATGATCCCCACAGTGCCCCAGTCTTTAAAACCCATTTCTTTGGTGCTTTTTGTATAGTTGTGAAATGACTGCCGATAACTTTCGAGCAGTGAACTGATCTGGCTGATCTTTTCTTTGCTGTTTATTTTATTGATGAACTGATTATTTAAGAGTTCATTACAGATGCTCTCCGAGTTGTTTATGGCATCATTGAAAGCAATGATGTGGATACTTCTTCCATTTTGAAAGAATTGCGGGTTGCGCAAATCCCATCGGATGAAATTGTTTTCATGCTGTTTCAGTTCAAGCGACAGGCTGTAAAGCTGGTGGACTTCCTTGTCGGTTTGGTTGAGTTTTCTGATGGAGTTGAATGACAGATGCGTATACCAGCCAATGGCAGTAAAGGTGAGTGCGATGACGGTAAAAAGCAGAAAAAAACGTGTTTTTAGTTTCATGGGTTAATATACCTGGTTAAGTCGGTGTAAAAATAAACCCGCATTATTTTATGAATACTAACTCGAAATTATCATAATGTAAAATGCCGTATCGATAAAATAATTCATTAACAATTTTATCATAAAAAACCGGTCATCCCGGCTTCGTTTTTAATCGTGAATTATGGCAATGTTAATAAAATGGAAATAAAAAAAGGAGCAGTTATTTGACCGCTCCTTTGATTATCTGAATGATGTTATTTACTTATTCATTGACTGTTGCCCCTTCTTCTTTGCCTACCTGAAAGAAGGAAATGGTTTTCTTCAACTTATCGGCCAACGATGAAAGATCGTGCGATGAGTTGGCCATGTTTTCGGAGCTGTAGGCATTTTGCTGGGCGATGTTGTTCAACTGTTGAATGGCATTGTTGATTTGGTTGATACCAGCTTCCTGTTCATTACTGGCCAGTTTGATGCCCTGAATCAGCTGGGCAGTTTTTTCAATTTCAGGAACAATGTTTTTGAGTTTAACACCTGCCTCATCGGAAGCTACAACGGTATCACGCGATACCTTGTTGATGATTTCGGCTGCTTCCTTACTGCTGTCGGCCAGGCGTTTTACCTCAGCGGCAACAACGGCAAAACCTCGTCCGTGCTCACCGGCACGAGCTGCTTCAACCGCCGCGTTGAGTGCCAAAATGTTGGTCTGGAAAGCCAGATCGCCAATGAAGCCAATGCGTTCGATAATGGCATTCAGTGATTTCGATGCCAGTTCGGTGGCCTTATTCCCATCGCGAATGCCATCGACCGAGGCCATGGCAATTTCTTCGGTGGTATTGGCATTTTCGGCATTTTGCAGGAAGTTGGCATGCAACTCTTCGATCGAACTTGAAATTTCTTCGGTGGTAGCTGCCTGATCGGTGGCTGTTTCACTCAGTTCGGTGGCATTCTTATTCATTTTCTGACTGGCCACAAAAATGTTCTCGATGCCCGACGAAATGTCTTCGACAATAAATTTCAATTGGTTGTTCATCCGGTTAAGGGCCGTCATCAACTCTCCAATTTCATCTTTCCGTGATACCTCGCGCTGACGATGCAATACACCATTGGAAATATTCTGCGCAATTTTAAGTCCTTCCTTAATTGATCGTGTGATCGAGGTAGAGATGGCATAACCCAGTGCAATACCGATAATCAGAATGATCACCATGATCATGTTCAGCGAGATGCGCGATTCGGATATGATGCTGTTGGTTTCTTCGGTCATTTCGGTGATCTGATCCACTCCAACATCGGCAAGTGCCATGATGTCGACCTTCATCAGATCTTCCAGTTCATTTCTTTTCAACTCAATGATCCGGGCCTTTTTATATCCTTCGATTAAATTTTCTGCAGCATTAAGGGCAGTACGCGCTTTCGAGGCGTTGGTTCCCGCGAGGCCACCAAGGTTGGCCCTGGCACGGTTCAGGTAACGGTTGGCTTCTTCCAGCTGATGGGGTTTACGTTCATTTACAGCATTTACAATAAGGTAGCCGGCAGCATTCAGGTTGTTTAAGGCCTCGCTTCCGGCCGCTGTACCCTGAAGACTCTTCAGGCTGGTGTTAAAAGTTACCAACAATTCATCGTTGGCCTTCACCTGCTCGTGATAGTTTTCGATATGACCGGTGAATTCACCAAGCGACGACCTGATTTCTTTAAGCTTTTCGGTATTCAAGCTTGAACTCTTTGCATTTTCGGAGATCGAAATCAGGGCATCCATCGAATGACTGAACTGCGTAATGTACTGATTGGCCCGGTTCAGGTAGTACTGATTTCTTACATGATCGTAGGCCTGAAGGTTGATCATGATTTCGCGCCAGTCCTTATCGGCACGTACCGATTCGTTGACCGAAGGAAGTGATTCCTGTGCCAGTGAACGCGTTTCATCCTGAATTTTCATCATACTAATGGTTGCAATCGCCCCAATAATTGCCGCCAGTAGTATAAGCAGTCCGAATCCGGATCCAATTTTAAAACCTATTTTAAGGTCATTCCATTTACGAAATCCAAACGAACGCTTCGACTTCTTGCTATTTTCCCTTTTTCCCATTATGATTAATCAGTTAGTTATCTTCAAAAAAAAACAATATCCAGGATTGGTCACTGTTGACAAACAGTACAAATCATTGGTTTGAATGATACATTTTACGGATGAGTACGAAAATAAAAAAAATTAGTTTAACAAGTTGAAAAAAGAGATTTATTTACCCCCGGGCCAAATTATTTCTTTGCAAACATGAAAAACTTGCAATTAAAATTATTTTTGTAAAACAATGTCTGTTTTACTGATACTATTTTCAACGGGGAACTGATTTTTCTAAATAACTTGTTAAAGATGAAAACTTACCGATTATTTGTTTTTGTATTATTCATTTTGGTGTTTTTCTCAGGCTGTAAGCAGGGAGGAGACATTACCATTGGTTTTTTAATGCCCGATGGGGAAGGATCGCGCTGGCCCATCGATCAAAGTTATGTTGAAGCAGCAGCACGACAACAGGGGGTTGAAATCGTTTCAAGGTTTGTTGAGAACGATGAAAACATGCAGCAAAAGCAAGCCACTGAATTGCTTGAACTGGGCGTAGATGTGCTAATTGTGGTTTCGGTAAATGCCAACACGGCAGCAGCCATTGTTCGTGATGCACACAACTACGATGTACCCGTTGTGGCCTACGACCGTTTGATCCGTAATTCGGATGTCGATTATTACGTAAGTTTTGAAGGAGCAAGTATCGGTAAGGTCATGCTCGATCATGCCATCTCAAAAGTACCAAAGGGTAATTATGTAATGCTTTGGGGCGACCCGGGCGACCTGAATGCGGTATTTATAAAAGAAGCCCAGGAAGAATACCTGAAACCCTTTGTCGATCGTGGCGATATTAACATTGTTTACAAAGGCTATGTCGATAACTGGACGGCCGAGAACGCCTACCATAAGATGTCGGAGATACTCGATTTTTCAGATCAAAAAATCGATGCAGTGGTTACCAGTTACGATGGTTTGGCAGTGGGTGCATTGGAGGCCATTCGTGAACATCCCGAACAGGATATCAAAGTGCTGACCGGCCAGGATGCTGAAATGCAGGCCATACAGGCACTCTTAAACGATGAAATGAGTCTGACTGTTTACAAGTCGATCAAAACCATTGCATCGGCCGCTGTTGATGTGGCGGTAAAACTGGCCCGAGGTGAAAAAATTGCCGTGGCCGAAAGTAAGGTGAACAACGGGAGGGTCGATGTTCCTTCCTTATTGCTTGATCCGGTGCCTGTTACAAAGAATACCATTCGTTCGACGGTGATTGCTGATGGCTATTATACCGAAGAAGAAGTATACGGAAACTGATTGTTTCTGCAGTATATTCACAATATGAGGATGTGACTTAATTGTTACATCCTTTTTTATTCCCTTTCATTTATTTTTTCATTGGCTGAATCGGTTTATCTTTGGCCCATCCAAAATTTTATCAGCAAGCATCATGCAGGAAAAAATCTTAATTCTTGATTTTGGTTCACAATACACTCAGCTCATCGGGCGCAGGGTGCGTGAGCTGAATGTTTATTGCGAAATTCACCCCTTTAATCATTTCCCCGAAATTGACGAAAGCGTTAAAGGGGTAATTCTGTCGGGAAGTCCTTATTCAGTGCGCGACGAGGAGGGACCTCGTATCGATCTGTCGGGCATAAAAGGCAAATATCCGGTGTTGGGTGTTTGTTACGGTGCCCAGTACATGGCCCACTTTTTCGGAGGTCATGTAGCACCATCGAACAGCCGCGAGTACGGCAGGGCCAACCTGAAGTACATCAATCACGAAAATGAACTTTTTACCGGCATGACGGCTGGCAGCCAGGTATGGATGTCGCATGGTGATACCATTGAAAAGCTGCCCGAGAATTATAGGGTAATTGCCAGTACCGACGATGTGGAAAATGCTGCCTATAAAATTGAAGGGGAAGCAAGTTATGCCATCCAGTTTCACCCCGAAGTATACCATACCACCGAAGGCAGTCAGCTGCTTTACAACTTTGTGGTGAACATTTGTCATTGTAAGCAAAACTGGACTCCAGCCTCGTTTATCGATTCAACCGTAAAGGAACTGCAAAGTGTTTTGGCCAACGACAAGGTGGTTTTAGGTTTGTCGGGCGGTGTGGATTCAACAGTGGCTGCTGTTTTGCTGCACCAGGCCATCGGAACCAGGCTGACCTGCATTTTTGTGGATAACGGCTTGCTGAGAAAGGATGAATTCGAGAATGTGCTGGAACAATACCACGGCATGGGACTGAATGTGATTGGTGTTGATGCCAAAAAGAAATTCTGGGACGATCTGGCCGGAATTACCGATCCTGAGCAGAAAAGAAAGGTCATTGGCCGCGACTTCATCGAAGTATTCGATGCCGAAGCGCATAAAATTACCGAAGTGAAATGGCTGGCCCAGGGAACCATTTATCCCGACGTGATCGAATCGGTATCGGTGAACGGCCCTTCGGCCACCATCAAGTCGCATCACAATGTGGGAGGGCTGCCCGAAAAAATGAATCTGAAAGTGGTTGAACCGCTTAAAGCCCTTTTTAAGGATGAAGTGCGAAGGGTAGGGCACGAGCTGGGAATTAGTCCCCGCTTACTGGGGCGTCATCCCTTCCCGGGCCCCGGACTTGGCATTCGCATACTTAGCGACATCACTCCCGAAAAGGTGCGTATACTGCAGGAAGCCGATGATATCTTTATTCGTGAACTGCGTCGCTGGAATCTGTACGACGATGTATGGCAGGCCGGCGCAATGCTCTTACCGGTTCAGTCGGTAGGAGTGATGGGCGATGAGCGAACTTACGAAAATGTACTTGCCCTTCGTGCGGTGGCTTCAACCGATGGCATGACTGCCGACTGGGTACATCTGCCTTATGATTTTCTGGCTAAAGTTTCGAACGAAATCATCAATAAAGTAAAAGGAATTAACCGCGTGGTGTACGACATCAGCTCGAAACCACCGGCAACCATCGAGTGGGAATAGAAAGACGCAAGACGCACGATAAAAGACACAAGACGCAAGACAAAAGACGCAAGACAAAAGACACAAGACAAAAGACTGCTTGCGGTGTATACTTCATCTGCCAAGGAGTCAGTTTTAGCTGTCCAGAAGTGCGCTTCATCTGCCAAGGAGTCAGTTTTGACTGCCAAGGAGTCCGATTCAACTGCCAAGGAGTCAGTTTTGACTGCCAAGGAGTCCGATTCAAGTGCCAAGAAGTCAGCTTTGTATCGTTAGAGGTCTGTTTTAAGTCGTCAGAGGTAGGGTGCAAGTGAATCATTGTTAGATTTGGCTTGTGTAATGTAATGTGTGAGTGAATCATTGTCATGTTTGGGTCGTGCAAAGTGGTGTGCGACTGAATCAATGTCATGTTTGGGTCGTGCAAGGTGGTTTCAGCGTATCAGGTATCAAGTATCAAGATGCGGCTTAATGAATAGTTTCCGGTTCTCAGGAAAAGCCGTCAGCGCTTTAAATTGCCGTCAGCTTCAGCTGACGGGCCAGTATTGCATAAACACTCGCGGGCTTTAGCCCGAACCCGGCTGAATGATGATGTTAACATTTCAGACAAGGATGCTTTGCACCAGTCTTTTGCCAGCCTTCTGTAAATTCGGAAGAGCGGGGGAACATTAACGCCAAGTGTCCTGACACAACGCTCACCGTTCATTCAAAATCACTATATTTGCTCTATGAGTAAAAAAGAACAAATACTACAGATGATTATTCAGGTTGTTGATAAAACAGCTCCTGACTCAGAGGTTTATTTGTATGGTTCCCAAGCCAGAGGAAATGCCAAACAGTTTTCTGACTGGGATTTACTTATTCTGCTAAATCAACCTAATATTCCTTTTGAATTTGAAACAAAATTCATGGATGAATTTTATGAGTTAGAACTTGAAACAGGAGAGGTTATTTCACCCTTGATTTATTCCAAAAATGAATGGGATTTGAAATACGCTATTACCCCTTTGTTTGAAAATATTAAAAAAGAAGGAGTCAAACTCAAATGACAGGAACGAAAGAAGATTTGATAAAATATAGAATTGCCAGAGCAAAGGATACCTTTGAAGATGCTCAGATTCTTGCCGAAAGAGAGAAATGGAATTCAACAATAAACCGACTCTATTATTCTGCATATTATGCTGTTATGGCTTTGTTGCTTGATTCTGATTTAAAACCCGCCACACATAACGGAGCAAAATCAAATTTTTCGGAGTACTTCATCAAAACAGGCAAGATGGAGAAAGAATTTGGTAAAATATATTCTCAGCTGTTTACGTGGAGACAGAAAGGTGATTATGATGATTTGTATGATTTCGATAAAAATAAAGTATTTCCATATTTCGAACCTGTCAATAGACTCATTTCTACGATCGAAGAAATGATTGAGGACATATAAAATTCTACACGCGATTATTCTGAAGAGAAAGGTTTGATTGAAAAGAAGGATTGAAAAACCTAAGTTTGGAAGCGCGGATTGTAAGCTCAGCTAAATCGCACTGGTGCTTTGAACTTTCTTTGTGCAAATCAGAAAGAGTGGGTTGATGAATGGCTCCCGTTTCCAGGGACAAGCTGTCAGCGCTTTGAATTGCCGACAGCTTCAGTTGCCGGGCCAGGATTGCACAAACGCTCCCGGGCTTTAGCCCGAACCCAGTTGAATGATGATGTCAGCTTTTAAGACAAGGATGCTTTGCACCAGTCTTTTGCCAGCCTTCTGTAAATTCGGAAGAGCGGGGCGGGAGTGCCTAAATCATTACTCATAATTTTTATTTATGAGCAATTGTAAAGATTCTGTTTTAATGATAAATCTTTCGATAATTCCTGTTTCATCGATTGTCAAACCTTTAATGTTTTTACCACATGTCTCGCAATAATTTGTGTCCTTGTCATTGGCATGACCAGATTGACAGATATATTTTTCTTTTGCTTTTCCAATAGTTTTTTTCACTGTTACAATGGTGCCGACATCCTTGAATTTTGTTAGTTGTGAAATAATATTTTGCATTTGAATTAGATCCTCTGAAGTATATATGCTTTTATCGATATCTAAACATTGTATGGCTAATGATTTAAGATTTTTATTTAATAATTTCAAAATGTTTGAACTTGAGAACAACATTCCATTTTTTATAATACCTAGAATAGCTTCTGATTCAGTTTCAATGTAATTGTATAGGATGTTAATTGCACTTATCTCATCTAAGTTTTAAAGTATTCTGAGATGTTTCCCATTAGTAGTTTCTCGTCTTTGTGAAAAACGGTTTCGCTACTTTTTGAATAGGAGATGTATGTGGTTAAAAGTTTATCTGAAATTTCGATTATTGGGGAATTAAATAAATATTCCCAGTCTTTCTCATTAGGGAGTTTGTCTTCTGTAACCTTTTTAATTATTAATCTCCTTGTTACTTCACTCTTTAAAGTTTCCGAAGTTATTGGTGCTTGAGAATCGGTTATGATTGAATTCGGATTTATCTCTTGAATGATCTTGACTGCGGTACCAAAAGCAGAAATCATGAACATTGATTTCCCTTTTCCAGAAATTTCATCAAAATCTATTTTTAATCCAATTATTGCATTTGCTCCCAGGTCGTTAGCTTTTGCTTTAAGTTTATCTAAGGCAGCTTTATAGATCCCTTGTAGCTTATTTTGATATGAACTCGATTTTCCTCCAAATAAATCCACAAATGAAGCTCCTAGATCTGAAAATATATTTGTACCTACCACAACATTAATGGAAATTAATTCAAGGTAGTTGATAATAGATGCTCCTTCAATTGAGTTCGTAGTCGTTACAATAATTTTATCTTTCATCCTTAATGATTTTTGTGCGCCTTCACCACTTCTAAGTAAACGAATTTTAAAGATATTTTAAAATATATTATGTAAATGGACGGATTTGATGAGTGAATGGATCGATATGAAGCGTGAAGTGGAATTTTAACGACGAAGGCCAACACAAAGGAAATTTAATCTATTTGTGTTAGATCTACTGTCTGATTGAGTAACTCAACATTGAAATTTACCTTGGCATTTAATGCTTTAAAAACCTTGATTATTGTTTCAAATCTGGCATCTGTTAAACTATTCTCGATCTTTGAAATCTGGGCTTTTTTTACTCCTACCAATTCGCCAAGTTGTTCCTGAGTTAAATTTCTCTCTTTTCTCGCTTGTTTGATTGCCTCTCCAATTAAATCAAGTCTGAGCTCATTTTCAAACTCATCCCGCTTGGGTGTGCCAATTTTTCCGATATACTTATCTGTAATTTCGTCTAAGCTATAAGATTTTAGTCCTTTGTCTTTCATTGTCTCTGTCTTTTAAGTTCAAAATATTGTTTCCGTATCCGTTCTGCCTTATCAATCTCGCGCTGTGGTACTTTTCCCGTTTTTTTGACAGATCCGTGTGTTGTTACCACAATCGTCTGCATTTCATCTGTCTTGTCCTAAAATTGCTAATAGTCTAGAATGTGTTTTGTTGAATATAGTTCGAAATACCCAAATATCTCCTTTAAGTTTTTTGAACAACTCTTTGTTTGTTGAAAATTTGGCTTTAGTGATGTTGTAGATAACTTTATCTCTTGATTTCATATCAAGTTTATCAAGAAAATCAGCTGCATCTTCTAATATTTCGATCTTAAATCTTTCGATCATTGTCTCATTCTTTAGTCAAAGATAAAAGTTTCTTTATTGGGAAACAAATCTAACTGTAAGGCTGCAAAAATAAACTTGGGGTTAACATGTTTGTATTCCTCACATTGTCGTCATTTTATATTCACCACCGTATTATGGGGAGCATACATTTCGTGAAGCGAAAATTTAACCACGAAGGCCAAAACAATGGAAATGAAGCAGAGCGGCTGGTGGTAGGAGACCTATTGTACCGGAACGGGTGGATGGCTGGTTCCGGAATAGTTAGCCTGGGGCGTGCAAGGTGGTATCAGCGTATCAGGTATCAAGTATCAAGATGCGGCTTAATGAATAGTTTCCGGTTCTCAGGAACAAGCTGCCAGCGCTTTGAATGGCCGTCAGCTTCAGCTGACGGGCTAGTATTGCATAAACACTCGCGGGCTTTAGCCCGAACCCGGCTGAATATTGATGTTAGCTTTTAAGACAAGGATGCTTTGCACCAGACTATTGCCAGTCTTCTGTAAACTCGGAAGAGCAGGGGATTAGTTCACAAGCAGTAAAGCCACTATTAATTTCTTTAATTCAGCTTTACTTTTTGGGTGCAATAATAATCCGTCGATAACTTGTTAGTGCTGGTTCTCCGCTGTCTTTTACTTCACAGATCACATGAATTGTTTTACCAGCCGAATCAGCGGGGAGCTTAAATGCAATTTTATCTGCATTCTCATTTTGAATCGTGAGCTCTCCCTTGTAAGTGCCTGCTTCTGGCATTATCCACCATTTAAATGTCAATTGGTCATTTTCCGGGTCGAAAGTTTTGGAGGCATCAAGCACAATTGTTTTACCTTGTTTCTTTTCGATAGGAAGCAAGTCAATACCTTCCTTTCCATTTAGAACAATTATTGGATTTCGATTTCCTTTACCTTCAGATGCCCAATCCATTCGGGCGGCAAAATTATTAAAGGTGGCAGAATAAAAATATGATTCATACTTATTGCAAAGCTCATAAGCTTTTCCATGATGATTCGTGTATGCAAAGGTGGAATCATCCGGGCCAATACCCCATTCAAAATAACCGCCCCAGCTAATCTGATTTGGAACAAGTGGATTACTTAATCCATTTGGCATTACATGAAGGAATGACGGGGTATCCCCTTCAACTCCAAACTTGTACTTTGGATAAATTTTTCCAAGATTTCCGTGATTTTGTATGTGGAGCGCATATTCATCCCAATTTTCCCTTCCTGTACCATTTTGATATTTCCATGCGCACTCATCCCACAGGAATAATAAGTCTTTTTCAAATTCTTTTCTCATCCATTGGTGAGAACTTATGTTGTAAGGAGTGCCACCCTTATATGACCTGTCCTGGTCGGTGATAGCGTAAGTCGGTATTTTATTCAGGAAAGCCTTTAAATCCTCTTTATTTCTTTCATTCTGAACCTGCCAAATAGCTTGCGCCAATGTATTTCCACCTCCCCAAAGCAGTATCCATAAGGGGCGGTCATCGTTTTCATCCGCTGATTTTATGATTAAATTACTACCATCGGAAATATTGTCTTTTCCGATTTCATCTATTCCTCTTTTTTTACTTCCAAATACGCTATGTTGCCTTAAATAATCCGGACTTGGCCAATATCCGATGGTCTGCTGAGATTCATCTTCGTGAAAGTCTGGCTGATTAGAACGTTTCATGAGATTTGGTAAATCCTTTTCATAGGCATCAATGGCATCATGGATTAATTGAAAAAAGTCATCACGGGTTTCCTCAAGGCTCCAACCGGTAGTATAAACTATTCCTTCAATTTCAAACATGTCAGCATGTACCAGAAGCCTTACCAGAGATTCACTATCATCAGTTTCCCATGTGGAAACATCGGTAAGCACAACAATACGAGGTTTTAAAGTTTCTTTGCTCTGATGTTGTTGAGCAAGTACCGGCATCATCATCAAGATGAATACTCCCAATATCCAATATCTAAAAATCATAACTCTTTATTTAGTAAAGTCAATAAATGTAATAAATATCCTTGTATGAGGGATGGATTGAAGAAAGATTGAAGAGATTGAATAGATTGAAAAAAAGATTGAAGGCGATTGATTAAGCCCGTCAATCATCATTCAATCCCTTTGGAATTAAGTACAAAGAGCCCGACTCACCGTCGTTTTCAACAGGGTGGGGCCAGGCACATCAAACGAATGCCTGCAAATTGGTCAACAGCACTTTATCACCACATCCGGATGGCCACTCCTCCTTTTTTATGTCCCAGTTGCACATAACGATGGGCGGCTACAATTTCCTCAATTGGATAGCTTCGGTCAAGTACCGGTTTTAGTACACCCTGTTCTGTAAGTTCGCGAACCCGATTGAGCCGGTGCGCGATTAACTTCAAATCACCATCGTCGATGGAGGCATAATTCTTTTTTGAAAGAAGCGCCTTCCGGCAGGCAACTTTTAATTTTGAAGTTTTAGAACGGCCAACAGCATCCAACATAAAATGGTATCGTGTTCCTTCGGGCAGGGTATTTTGTTTTGTATAATCCCAAACGATATCAGCGCCCAGTGATTTTACCAGTTCAAAATTTTGTTCACTGCAAATGGCACTTACTTCAGCTCCAAGGTGTTTTGCCAATTGCACTGCCAGTGTTCCTGAAGTACCTGATGCGCCATATATTGCCACCTTGTCACCTTTTTGAATGTTTCCTTTTTCGAGGTATTGCAGCGCCAATAAACCACCATAAGCCAGGGCTGTAGCTTCTTCGTAGCTAACATTTGAAGGCATTCGCGACAAGCAGCCATAAGTTGAATCGTTTTCTTTCATGCATTTGTATTCGGCATAGGCACCTAAACCAAATCCGCTTACACCATACACCTTGTCACCCGGCTTCAGTTGTTTTATTTCCTTTCCAACCGATTCGACCTTACCAGCCAATACCAGTCCCAGGATTGGTTTTCGTGGTTTTCTGATTCCAAGCATCATGCGCATCGGAATTTTGTACCGAAGGGGCAGTTCCGAACTGCGAACGAAAATATCACTGTTTGTTACTGCACTTGCATGTATTTTGATGCAAACCTCGTTCTCTTTTGGTGAAGGTTTATCTACATCGCCAAATTTCAGCACTTCAGGCTGACCATAAGCCGTACAAAGTACTGCTTTCATTTTTTGTGTTTTCACTTGATTAATTTATGATTTGAATGACCACATTGCCTCTTTTATGTCCGCTTTCGACATATTGATGTGCCTCAACAATGTTTTCCAGGTGATAGACTTTATCAATAACAGGGCGCATTTTCTTTTCTTCGAGCAACGGGGTGATGTAATTAAGCGCTTCTCTTTTATCTACCGACATGGCATAAATGAACTTTTTTCCTTTTCGCAAGGATGTTAGTACATTCAGGTACAGATTGGCCAATAAGCGGCCATTGGTTGCCAGATAAATTCCTCTTTTGGATAAAACAGGTTTGCATTCCGAATAAGAACTTTTTCCAACGGTATCGAAAATCACATCGTATGTTATGCCTTCCTGAGTAAAATCTTCATTGGTATAATCGATCACCCTTTTAGCACCTAAATTCTGAACCATCGCGATGTTTTTTGTACTGCAAACCCCGGTTACATTTGCACTCAGGTAATTTGACAGCTGAACTGCATACGACCCGATACTGCCCGAGGCACCAATGATAAGAACCCTTTGTCCTGCCCTGATTTTTGCCTTTTTAATCAAGAAAAAGTAGGCTGTAGTAGAACCATCGACAACTGATGCGGCCTCATTAAAACCTAAATTATCCGGCATCCTGACCAACGATGCTTTTTCGTTCATACAGATATATTCGGCATACGCTCCGGGTTTAAAACCGGTAAAACCATACACCTTTTTACCCACTTCAAAACGAGAAACATTTTTACCAAGAGCTTCAATCGTACCAGCCAGTTCTAAACCCAGTATTTGATATTTTCTGGCAGGCTTTGCAAAGCCGAGTACAACCCGGCTCATTAAGGTATCGCCCCTGCGCATCATTCCCTCGGCTGCTGTGGCTGTACTGGCATGTATCTTAATCAATACCTCATCTTTTTCAGGGACAGGCTTTTGTATCTCCTTTAGTTTTAATACATCCGGACCGCCATACGCGGTATAAACTACTGCCTTCATCTTAAATCTTTTTTTTCTTTGTCCAAACCGGATCGATTGCCGGATCGTATTGAAATACCTCGTTAAAGGGAGTTTTAAAAACATGAGCAATTCTGAAGGCCAGCTCCAGCGAGGGAGAATATTTGTCTTTTTCGATGGCCACAATTGTTTGTCGCGACACACTTACGGCATCGGCCAATTGCTGCTGGGTCATTTCATCGTTCATAAAGCGAAGTTTACGAATGTTGTTTGATATAAATTCCTTGGCCATGTTAAAATCCCCTTTTGTACATGATTATTTTGGCAAGTTCGGATGCCAGACTTGATACCAGGCCCGACAAGATAAAAGTTACCATCATTACCCAGGTTTGCATCCCAATAGCCTGCGATGCCATGGCCAGCAGAAATCCGGCAGTGAAAATCCAATGCGAAATGCGAACCGATCTTAACTCAATTAGTCTGTCTCTTTCATCCTCAACATCATTCAAATCTTCATTGGTTACCATCTTGTTAATAATGGCAAAAATGATGTGAACAACAATCATTGCAACAATTGCAACGGGAATAAAAAGCAGAAATGACTTGCCCCAGAATTGTAGATTGTTGATGAGTTCAGGTTCTGGTACTACCTGTCGTTGATAAACATAGATGGCATAAATGATCATTACCAGCATCGAACTGATTAAGGTGACCAGTGTTTGTTTTTCTTTACTGTGCATGGCTGTAAAATTTAATGTTAGTAACTTATTTTCGACACAAAGTAAAGTATATTTTTCTAAATGTAATGTATTTTGTACATTTTTTTTTGTTTTGAGACGATTATTTCGTTCCATCTCCCCATTCAGCAGCTTTGGAAAACAATGGAAGGCGATGGAAAGCGATGGAAGGCGATAGGAGGCAATAGAAAGCGATGGAAAGCGATGGAAAGCGATGGAAAGCGATAGAAGGCAATGGAAAGCGATAGAAGGCAATGGAAAGCGATAGGAGGCAATTGGAGGCAATGGAAAGCGATAGAAAGCAATGGAAAGCGATAGAAGGCGATTGGAGGCAATGGAAAGCGATGGAAGGCGATGGAAAGCAATGGAAAGCGATAGAAGGCGATGGAAGGCGATGGAAAGCGATAGGAGGCAATAGAAAGCGATAGAAGGCGATGGAAGGCGATAGGAGGCAATGGAAAGCGATAGAAGGCAATGGAAAGCGATAGAAAGCAATGGAAGGCGATGGAAAGCAATGGAAAGCGATGGAAAGCAATGGAAAGCGATGGAAGGCGATAGGAGGCGATGGAAAGCGATGGAAAGCGATAGAAGGCGATGGAAGGCGATGGAAAGCGATAGGAGGCAATAGAAAGCGATAGAAAACGATGGAAGGTGATAGGAGGCAATGGAAGGCAGTTGTTCTCTGCACTGATCGGTTTTTTCCTTAATGACCAATGACTTTTTTAATGACTTTTTCCATCTTGATTTTTCAGGCAAAAAAAAGGCCATCCGGTTAGGGACGGCCTTTTTAGCATGTTTTTATTTGTAAGATGATCCTAGAATTCGTAGGTCAGACCAAAGTTAAAGGTGGTACCGTTTCCGTAGAAATAGCCATAGTTGTCTTTGCGACTGATGTATTCGCTGTTCAACAGGTTATATACATTTCCACGAAGTTTCAGGGCACCGTTCTGGTTCGAAAGGAGGGTATATGAAACACCGGCATCGATGAGCATGTAGCCTTCGAGCTTTTCGGTTTCGTAGGTTTCGCCGCTAAGCGAAGCCAGGGCCATGTCTTCCACATCGACAAAACCATACAGGTTGTCGTAGTAATTCAGGTCGGCCCAAACGCGGAGGTTGCCAACACGGTACGAAGTTCCCAGTCCGGCTGACATTTGCGGCGCTTCGCCAACCCGGGTGCCGGTAATATCGATTTCAAATTCATCGACCACTTCGCTGTTGGCATTCTGGTCGAGGACTTCAACCGGGGTTTTTCCCGAATATTTCCAGTCGCCCACAGTGGCAAAACCACGTACTTTCCAGCTACTGGTGATGTAGGTACTAATTTCGAGCTCAAGCCCCTGATGATTTTGTCCGATATTGAACATGCGGATGCCGGCATCGGCAATGGTGTCGCCCGAAAGGGTTACATAGTCTTCGGCGCTTGATCCCAGGAAGCGGTTGGCCCATTTGGTTGAATAGGCGTTCAGATTCAATGTGGTTTTATCACCAAGTCTGGCTTCGTAACCCACTTCAATGCCGGTAATGTTTTCGTTCTCCACTTCTTTTGATCGTTTTTCGATCGATCCGTATTCGAAAATATTATCGAGGAAGGGCTGGCGTGAATATTGACCAAAGTTGGCAAATACAATGTGGTTTTCAACCAGTTCGAGTGATGCACCGCCTTTTATGTTGTAACCAATGCGGTTAAGTGTTTCCGACTGGGCATGATCGGCACTGAAGCGTTCTTCCTTTTTGTACGACTGGTTGGAAAGGGCTCCCTGGAAAAACAAGGAGAAGTTACCCAATGCATATTCTGCCTGGCCAAATACGCCCTGGTAGTTGATCCATTCGCTGTTGTCGTAGGCAATACGATCTTCTTCGGGAGCAAAATTGCTAAGTGCTGCCCATGGATTGGCGGCGTAAGTATTGCTAACAATGTAGTCGCCACTGGTATAGCGGCCATAGCTGTCTTCCCAGCCGTTCAGTCCCATCAGGTCGACCAGCTGACGAAAGTGGTCACCGTTGTAGAAGCGCAGGTCGGCCCCCACATTAAAGGTGAGGTTGTTTTGGGTATCGAACTGATAGTTGGTAACAGCACCGTACCATTTGTGGTTGTTGGCCGAAGCACGCAGGGCTGCTGCAGTTCCGTAGGTACCAATTTTACCATCAAGTGCTTCGTTGTTGGCTACTACCTGATCGTAGTCGATTTGTGCGTTTTCATCAAAAATGTTGTACTGACGGCTGCTTCCGTAAGGACCTGTACCCCCACCGCGTCCAAACGATGCGTAAACCACAGTTGAGAGGTTGGCTTTTTCATTGATTTGCCAGTCCCAGTTAAGGTTCATCACGGGTTTGTGGTAGTAGTTGCGTCTCCAGCTCATGTATTCACCATCCTTGTAACCCCAGTTGTTGTTGTATCTCAGACCGTGTTCTTCGTACAATTCTTTACTTTTCGAGAAGTTTTGGTCGTGCCATTGAGGAGCACCAAACAGAAGGAAGTTGAAATTGTGCTGATCGAGCGATTTACCAATTGAAAGGAAGTAGTTTTGTCCCTGACCTTTGGTTCCGTCGGCCCATTTGCGATCGCCCTGCCAGTGGTCGAGCAGCAGAGAAATACCCCAGCCGTTGTCCATTTTACCAGTATTGTATGCAAGCGTACCTTTCATGAAGAGGCCGTTACCTCCAACGAAACGAACCATACCACCTTTTTTAAGTTCGGTAGCTTTGGTAACGATGTTAACGGTTCCTCCAACCGATGAAATAGCCAGTTTGGATGAACCCAGACCACGCTGAATGTCGATTGCATTGGCTATGTCGGACATGCCGGCCCAGTTCGACCAGTACATGTTACCATCTTCCATGCCATTGATGGGCTGACCATTGAGGAGAAAGGCGGTGTTCGACTGGTCGAAACCTCGCAAAAACATCTGGCTGTCGCCAAAACCTCCGGCCTGATTGGCCACATATACGTTGGGTGTATTTTTCATCACTTCTGGAAACTCAACATTTCCTACTGCTTTCGACTGGATTTCAACCTTGCTTACCACAGACGAAGCGATGGGGGTAATGCGGTCTTTACTCAGGTCGATTACACCCGATCCAATAATGGCAATCCCTTCGATGGCCAGCGAGTTAGGAGCTAGGTAAACAGTTCCTAGGTTGGCTTTTTGGCTTAAGTCGAAAGAAATGTTTTGACTGTCGTAACCAAGGAACGATACCACAACGGTACCGGTATTGGCCGGAACGGTTAAAGTAAACTCGCCGTTGAAGTCGCTGATGGTTCCGTTGGTGGTACCCTGCAAGACGATGTTGGCGCCCGGGAGTACATCATTCGTTTCCGAATCGATAATTTTGCCATTGAGCTGCCCCTGGGCAAAACCTGCAAATGAAAGCAGTGTTAGCACTGCAATGAAAGCAATGCGGTTAATCATTTTTTTCATTTTCATCAATTTTTGTGAAATTTTGAAGTTTAATTATGAATTGATTTGGATTTAAGTTGTTGTATTGGTGCTGTTTGTTTTTCATTTTACTGATCTGTTAAAGTGCCTGCAAATAAGTAATTGTTTTCGAACACTACATTAACGCATTGTTACCGAATTGGAAAAAATTTGTCTGACGCTAATCCCTCCAAAGGTTCTTTTGGCAACACTTTATTTTACAACGATGACTAATTTAGTAAATATTGAATTAGCTCAATATGATAGTTAGTAGTTTGTTAATAAATAGGAATAACTCTGTAATTTGTGGCACTATTTGCTGTTTGGATTTGAATCTGCTGTGAATCCTTTTATCTTTGTTTGGCTTTATTCCACTGATTAATTAAATAAATATCCATGAAACTGTTTATAAAAAGCTTTCTGGCGATGACCTTGCTCCTGATGGGTTACAACGTGTCGGCACAGGATGTACAAAATCAATCGTTCAAGTTCAACCGGATGTTGCAACTGATAGATAATTACTATGTCGATTCGACCGACATGGAAAAGCTAACCGAGGCGGCCATTATTAATATGTTGAGTGAGCTCGATCCGCATTCGGTGTATATTTCGAAGGAAGAGGTTGAAAAGATGAACGAACCGCTGCAGGGCAGTTTCGATGGAATTGGTATATCATTCAGCATATTGCGTGACACCCTGATGGTTGTTCAAACCATCCCAGGTGGCCCTTCTGAAAAAGTAGGCCTGCAGGCCGGCGATCGTATTTTGTTCATCGACGATGAATTGGTGGCCGGCGTTGGTTTGACCAATCAAATGGTTTTCGATCGTTTGCGGGGTAAAAAGGGAACCCTGGTCAGCGTGAAAATAATGAGGAAGGATGAGAAAGGATTGCTTGAATTTGAAATTATCAGGGATAAGATTCCAATTTACAGTCTCGATGCTTCCTACATGTTAAATAAGCAAACCGGCTACATCAAGCTGAACCGCTTTTCGGCAACCACTACCCAGGAGTTTTTATCGGCCATCAGAGAACTGAAGAAAGAAAATGAGATGGAAAACCTGGTGCTCGATTTAAGAGGAAACGGGGGAGGTTATCTGAAATCGGCTTACGAAATCAGTGATCAGTTTCTCGATGCCAACAAGCTGATTGTATTTACCGAAGGCCTGAAAAATCCAAAGAAAGAATACAAAGCGACTTATAACGGTGAATTTCTGAAAGGGCGGGTGGTCGTTTTGATTGATGGCGGATCGGCTTCGGCCAGTGAAATTGTTTCGGGTGCTGTGCAGGACTGGGACCGGGGCATCATTATTGGCCGGCGTTCGTTCGGAAAAGGATTGGTACAACAGCCGTATTACCTGGGTGATGGTTCGATGGTTCGCCTAACCACTGCTTATTACTACACCCCGAGTGGCCGGTGCATACAAAAACCTTACGAAGCAGGCAGCGATGATTATCGAAACGATTATGCCGAGCGCCTGGCGCATGGAGAATTATTCAATAAGGACAGTATTGCCGTTAACGACTCACTCATTTATACCACGCTGATTTCGAAACGAAATGTATATGGCGGGGGCGGGGTGATCCCTGATGTATTTATTCCACTTGATACCTCGGCCAATTACGCATACTACAACCAGTTGTTGCGACGGAGTGTTGTGAATCAGTTCGTGATTGATTACGTCGATTCCCATCGCGATGAAATGAAAAAAACCTATACGACCTTTAAAGCCTTCAATGAACAATTCGAGATTGGAGATGATTTACTGGAAGCTTTATGGGAAGCAGGTGACAAGAAAGGCATTGAACGAAACGAAGCATCCATTGAATTTATTGGCAGCCATGCCAAACGTCATCTGAAGGCAATCATCGCCCGTGACCTGTGGAACTCGAGTGAGTATTACGAAGTTGTAAATGGTGATGATGATGAAATCATTAAGGCTTTGGAATTGTTGAATCAACCGGCCAAATACGAAGCCATACTTAAAGGCAGGGTTAATGAGTGATCAGGTACTACAATGGCTGGCCCTTCACTGGGTCGAAGTTGCAGGTACCCTTCTCGGAATAACTTATGTTTTTCTTTCAATCAGGCAAAACATCCTGACCTGGTTGCTGGGACTGCTGACTTCACTGCTTTATATTTATGTTTTCTTTAGTTCGAAATTTTATGCCGACATGGTACTCCAGGTTTACTATGTATGGGTAAGTATTTATGGCTGGATTTTATGGTCGAAGGGAAAGAAAACAGGGCATGGCCGCGAGGAGCTGCCCGTGACTTTGCTTAGTGTGAAAGAGGCCTGGCGCTTGTTGCTTGTTGCGCTCATCCTTTGGCTGGGCATCTTCGCGGTACTCAAATACTACACCGATTCGCCCGTTCCTTTTGGCGATGCTTTTACCACGGCTTTCAGCATTGTAGCCACCTGGATGCTTGCCCGTAAAATTCTTGAGCACTGGATTGTTTGGATCGTAGTCGATTTTGTTTCTCTCATACTCTATCTTTACAAAGGTTTGTATCCAACTTCGGTCATGTTTGTAATTTACACTGCTGCGGCCTGGTGGGGTTATGTTGAATGGAAACGAAGCAGGAAGAAACAAGCAGCATGAAAGCATCATTAAAAATAGTACTCACCGGTGCCGAATCAACCGGGAAAAGTACCCTGGCCGAAGGCCTGGCCCGGCACTTCAACAGCATTTGGATTCCTGAGCTGGCAAGAACCTACGTGCAACAACTCGACCATCATTACAGTTATGCCGATATTGAAAACATTGCACGCATGCAAATTCAGCAGGAAGCGGCCATCGGTACGAACAGCCCTTTTGTTTTTTTTGATACCTGGCTGCTGATTACCAAGGTGTGGTTCGATTTTGTTTATCAAAAACACCCGGTGTGGCTCGATCAGGCCATAGCGGAAAGTAACATCGATCATTTTTTGCTTTGTGATATTGACATGCCATGGATTGATGATCCACTCAGGGAAAATGGCGGAGAAAACCGTAAATTGCTGCATGAACGTTACCTTATGGAATTGGAGCATTACGGCTTCCACTACACGCTTGTAAGCGGAACCGATGAGACCCGTTTGGCGAATGCGATAAAAATTGTAGAACAAATAAAACAACTGAACAGATGAAATTTGTAATCGACGATAAGATACCCTATATCAAAGGCGCACTCGAAGCCTTTGGCGAAGTGCTTTATTTGCCAGGAAAGGCAACCACTTCTGAAGTGGTTCGCGATGCCGATGCCCTGATCACCCGTACTCGTACCCGTTGCAATGCCGGGCTGCTCGAAGGTTCTTCGGTGAAAATGATTGCCACAGCCACCATTGGATACGATCACATCGACACAGCTTATTGTGCCGAAAAAGGCATCGAATGGACCAATGCGCCCGGTTGTAACAGCTGGTCGGTGGCACAGTACATTATGGCGGCCTTGCATCACCTGGCACAAAGCAGAAGGCTGCCACTCGATGAATTCACACTGGGTGTGGTGGGAGCCGGCAATGTGGGGTCGAAAGTGGCCCGTCTGGCTGCCCTCATTGGCATGAAGGTGCTGGTGAACGATCCGCCTCGCCAGCGGAAAGAGGGCGACGATGGTTTTGTTTCGCTGGAAACAATTCAGGACGAAGCCGACATCATTACTTTTCATACACCGCTTAGCCGCGAAGGTGCCGATGCCACCTTTCATCTGGCCAATGCTGCTTTCTTTGAGGGATGTCGCAAAGGGCTGATTTTTATTAATTCATCGCGGGGCGAAGTGATGGATACGGCTGCAGTACTCAACAGCATTGAAAATGGCGTGATTTCGGAAGCCATTATCGATTGCTGGGAGAACGAGCCGGACATTGACCGCGTGTTGCTCGAAAAGGCTTTCATCGCAACACCTCATATTGCAGGCTATTCGAAAGACGGAAAGGCCAATGGTACCAGCATGAGCATTCAGGCCCTCAGCCGCAGGTTTAAGCTGGGGATCGATGACTGGCAATGTGAAAACGTAGAATTGCCTTCGGAAACGAATATTAAATTAAACGGTAAAAATAAAACGAAACAGGAAATCGTGAGTGAAGCCATCCTGGCCACTTATCCCATTTGGGAAGACAGTGAACGACTGAAACAGTCTCCCGAAACATTTGAGAAGCAAAGGGGCGATTATCCGCTAAGGCGTGAATTTCCGGTTTTTACGCTTGAATTTAGTGAGGTTGACGAAGCGCTTGCAAGGCTTTTAAGTCAGTTGGGTTTTCAGATCAGGTAATTTTTATCGGGCGTATCAACGCTGTTTTTGAAAGAAAAGCCACACAAAATAAGCAAGCACTTATGCTGTGTGGCTTTTTTGCTTATTGATAGTCTTTAACCGCCTGAAGCAGCGCGTTGATGTTTTCACTTCTGACTCCCGGAGGCATTCCTCCGCCGCACGAAACAATCAGCTTTGAATGATCGGTTACCGAAGCAAGCAGCTCTACCGTTTGCCGGTAAACTTCCTCGGGCGTGCAGGCTGCAAGCACATCGCGGGGAGGCAGGCTTCCGAGCACTACCAACTGATGATTGGTGGCTTCATGGATTTCGTCGATCGTGAGATCGAGTCCCGGGTTATACAGGTTTATGCCCATTGCAGGATAGTGTTTCACCGACATGCTGCAATCGGCATCGTTGTGGAAGAACTTGACCGGGCAGTCAACATCGTACAATTCTTTCAAATAAGGGAAGCCAAATTCAAGAAACTGATCTTCACCAATGAAGCCGACAATGTCGTCGAGCATCATGATTCCCTCTATGTCGCTGATTTTCTGGCGTTGTAAACGATGCCATTCTTTCAGAAAGTCGGTAATGATGCGCATCAGTCGATGTATTCTGTCGGGATCCATCATCATGGTAGTGAGCAATTCAGTAGTGCCCATCAGGAAGGATGCAATGTTGAGTGGTCCCCGCGAAACCGAGAAGCGGATTTTATGTCCTTTTTTTTCCAAAATTGTTCTGGAAAGCTTTAAACGGTTGAGCATAAAGGGCAACAAACCATCGGTTTGAGGATCGGGTGTTCGAAGTGTATCGATTGCTTCGGGTGCATGAATCACTTTGTCGGCAAAGGGAAATTCGTTGGGATAAAAAACCGAGCGGGCACCAAAGGCCGAAGGTTCGGTACACATCCCGTATTCGCTCCAGAAACCCGGTAAAAACATTACGTCGGGGAAGGAATCAATGGCTTTCAGGTTGGCTTTCAACCACTGCTCATCGCTCGAAAAATAATCGAGCAGGCTGATGCCGTACCAGTTGGGCAACCAGGGGCTGTCGATGATAAAGCCAGTTTGCAGACTGCCTGTGTAGGTTCCGCTGATGATGGCTTTTAAGTCGTTCCATTGTTGATCGGTCATAAGTTGATTTTGTTAGTTGATCGTGATTAAATTTTGGTCATTTGAAGATAAAACAAAATACAGGCGATTCATAACGAAAGTGCTTCAATTTCCCTGAAATACCAATACTTCCACTATTTTATTCAGCTTTTCCACCACAGGTGGACTTATTTTGGCTAATTTTCATTTATTTTGAAAACGTTTACATCGAAAACTTTTAGTTTTGTCGGTGTCGTTCGTAAAACTGTAAGCAAAATCGAAGCAAATGAGGACAACAATAGCTGAAAAAATCAGATCGGGACAAATTCTGGTATCCGACGGAGCGTGGGGAACCTTTCTGCATCAAAAAGGGCTGAAGCCCGGCGAATGTCCCGAAATGTGGAATCTCGACCATGAAGAGCAGGTGTATGAAATAGCCAGGAGTTACATTGATGCCGGTTCCGACATGATTGAAACCAACAGCTTTGGTGCTTCATCGTTTAAACTGTCGATGTTTGGAGTTGAAGACAAAGTGGAAGCAGTTAACCGGGCAGCGGCAGCTATTTCGCGCAAAGCAGCCGGCCCCGACAAGCATGTGCTGGGATCGATCGGGCCAACGGGCAAGATGCTGGTGATGGGCGATGTGAGCTACGAAGCATTGTATGAGGCCTTTGCCATTCAGGCGAAAGCCCTTGCCGACGGTGGAGCCGATGCCCTGGTCATTGAAACCATGACCGATTTGGATGAGGCCCGGGCAGCGGTGAGTGCAGCCCGCGATTATACCAGTTGTGAGATCATTTGTACCATGACCTTTGATGCGGGGCCCGATGGCACCTTTCACACCATGATGGGGGTTTCACCTGCCGATATGGTGGAAGCCATGACAGCTGCCGGTGCACACATCATTGGCGCCAACTGTGGAAACGGGATTGAAAACATGATTGCCATCGCAAAGGAAATACGAAGTACGGGAACTCAGCTTCCCCTGCTCATTCATGCCAATGCCGGAGCCCCCGTGTACCGCAATGGTGAAACACATTATTTGGAAAGTCCTGAACAAATGGCCGGCTGGGTCAATGAATTACTCGATGCGGGTGCCAATATTATTGGCGGATGTTGCGGCACAACTCCCGCACACATTCAACAAATTGTTCAAGCCGTTAACAACTACCAAGAAAAAAAAACCAGATAAGATTAATTGATATGCAAAACCAGGAAATTTTAAGCAAACTATCGGAATGTGTAGAGTTTGGAAAAGTAAACAAGGCAGCACCTTATCCACCGGCCATGAAGGATCAGGATGGAGCAGATGAACTGACCCGGCAGGCGCTCGACATGGGAATTGAACCCAATGTGATTTTGAACGAGGCACTGATTGCAGCCATGGACAAGGTGGGAGAGAAGTTTACTCAAAAGAAGATTTTTGTTCCTCAGATGCTGATTTCGGCCAAGGCCATGAATGCAGCCATGGAACATTTAAAACCATATTTCCAGTCGGGGCAGGTCAAACGAAAAGGAAAAATGATTATCGGTACCGTATCGGGCGATTTGCACGATATAGGCAAAAACCTGGTGGCGATGATTGTTGAAGGTGCCGGTTGGGAGATTGTTGATCTGGGGGTCGATGTAAATACAGCAAAGTTTCTCGATGCCATTGCAGCGCATCCGGGTGCTGTGGTTGGTCTTTCCGCCTTATTGACCACCACCATGGGCAATATGCAGAAAACGGTTGCCGAGATTCATGAAAAACATCCCGATGTGAAACTTCTGATCGGAGGTGCTCCTGTTAACGAAGATTTCTGCAATGAAATTGGGGCAAATGCCTATGCTGCCGGACCTCAGGAAGCGGTAAGTTATCTGAATTCCCTTGTGGCCTGATCAATTGCGAATGATGCAAAGCAGGAAAACGGAGCAATTCAGTTTCAGCGGTGCTGCCTTAAAAGTCGATCGTGAGCAAATTCTGAAAGGAATGGCCATGAAAGCTGCCGACAGTGATGACTATCTTGATCGGTTGATTGACCAGCTGATGATGGAATGCAAGCTGTTGGCTGAACCTGCCGGGTGGGTCCACTGGTACAAAAATCCGTTGATTGATGTTGTGAACCAGCGTATTGAAGTAGCAGGAGCTCAATTTTCAACGGCGAAGACCGTCAGTGGCATGTTGAAGAAAACAGAGCTGCTTGCGGTTTTTGCCGTAAGCATAGGGCATGAGGTTGAGCAGTTTTCAAAGGCTGCTTTTACCGAAGGCAATGCACTCGAGGGCCTGATTGTTGATCTGATTGGTTCAGAACTGGCTGAAGCAACGGCCGATTGCCTTCAGGCTGAAATTGAAAAAAGTGCTGCTGCTCTTGGCTTGCAATGCAGCATGCGTTTTAGTCCGGGCTACTGCAATTGGCCGGTAAGCGATCAGTCAAAATTGTTTGCACTTTTTGATGAGGGTAGCTGTTCCATCAGGCTCAACAATTCATCGTTGATGTCGCCGGTAAAATCGGTAAGTGGTTTTATAGGTGCTGGCAGTAAAATGAAGAAAGTAAATTACAAGTGCAGCCTGTGCAATGACCAACATTGCATAATGAGAAGGAGAAATTTGCACGCTTAAACAAGGGTGATTGAATCCTGTGTTAATCGCCTTCCTTTTGAGAATTTCGCTTCCTGTTTCGATCAATATTTCCACTTCGTAAAGCGTACTTTTTGCTTTATTTGCACTGTCCATGTTCAGGCAGTCCGTTTTTTGCTTGTTACAAAGTGGAAGTTTTTCATAGAAAATTTTAATTAGTTAGTGAAAGAGGCTGTTGTAATCCCTGCAACAGCCTTATTTTTTCTGATCATTCAACATTTAAGCAGGGTCTGTATTTCAATAATCAGGCATTCTTCTTTCCTTTGCATTATGGAAGCAATCAAAAAACTATTTGGAACAGAATACCCCGTTGTTGCGGGAGGAATGGTGTGGTGCAGTGGCTGGCGGCTGGCAAGTGCCGTGAGCAATGCCGGAGGACTTGGCTTAATTGGGGCCGGATCGATGCATCCGCCAACCTTGCTGGAGCATATCCGCAAGGCAAAAGCGGCGACTGATAAGCCCTTTGGCGTGAATGTGCCGCTACTGTATCCCGAGCAGGAAGCCATTATGGACATCATCGTAAGCGAAGGGGTAAAAATTGTGTTTACCTCGGCCGGGAGTCCCAAAAAATGGACTTCGTTTCTTCATGACCACGGTATCACTGTGGCCCACGTGGTTTCGAGTGCTGCTTTTGCTGAGAAAAGTGAAGCAGCGGGTGTCGATGCCATTGTGGCTGAAGGCTTTGAGGCCGGTGGTCATGAAGGAAGAGAAGAAACCACTACCATGGCGCTGATTCCATCGGTAAGGCGCGCTACATCGCTGCCCTTGCTGGCAGCAGGCGGCATTGGCAGCGGTGAGCAGATGTATGCAGCCATGGCGCTGGGTGCCGACGGGGTGCAAATTGGCTCACTCTTTGCCGCTTCGCAAGAGTCGTCGGCCCACGAAGCTTTTAAACAAAAGGTAATCGAAACCGGTGAAGGCGGAACCATGTTAACATTGAAACAGCTTGCCCCCGTGCGCTTAATCAGAAACCAATTTTTCGAAGAAGTGGAAAAGGCACAATTACGCGGTGCCAACGTTGATGAATTGCGCGAACTACTGGGCAAAGGACGTGCCCGCAAAGGAATTTTTGAAGGTGAACTCAATGAAGGCGAACTTGAAATTGGTCAGGTGGCCTCACTAATTAAGGAAATAAAACCGGTCAGCGAAATTATGCAGGGCCTGCTGGATGAATACCGTGCTGTTTATCGCCGAATGGCTTCGCTGGAGATCCAATAAGACGACTGCGTCATCAGTTATTCTGTGCCTCGATTTTTGCTTTAAACAGGGCATGGCAGTGCCCCGGGGCAGGGCGGAGGCGGAAAGCTGGTGCCTGGTGTTAAGTAGCCGAAGCAGCACAAAAGGAGCGACCAGAGGGAGCTCCCTTTGGTGCGTAGCGCAGGCAGTTAACACCAGGTAGCACTTGGAGGCGGAGACCGTAGCCCCCATAAAAAATGTAAAAAGTAAGTGAACAATTTGTTGTTATTTTGTTTTCTTAAGAAGTTTAGTTTGATAAATCCATTTTTTTATCGATTATTACGGTCACAATGAACAGCACTCACTTCCATATCATCTCAACTTTCTGCAACTGCTGTTGTTGTATGCCTTGTTGTTGCCGTTAAACGGCTCTGCACTCAGATTTTTTATTTCCTTGATTTTCGTTGTTTTTTATAAACCAATAGCTAGTTACTATTATGAGCAAAGTAAATGACATTTCACAATTGATTGGGAAAACGCCTTTGGTGCGTTTAAACCGACTTGCCGATGGGATTGATGCCCGGGTGTATGTAAAGCTTGAAAGTATGAACCCCGGTGGATCGGTAAAGGATCGTCTGGCTACCGCCATGATTGCTGCAGGCGAACAGCAGGGTAAGATCAATGCCGACACGGTGGTGATTGAGCCTACCAGTGGAAATACCGGAATTGGACTGGCCATGATTTGCGCAGTAAAAGGCTACCGGCTGATTTTGGTGATGCCCGAGAGCATGTCGCCCGAACGAAGGGCCATATTGAAAGCCTATGGAGCCGAATTGCACCTGACTCCTGCTGCCGGAGGAATGAAGGCGGCCATTGCCAAAGCCAATGAACTGGCCGGTGAAATGGGCAATGCCTTTATACCCATGCAGTTTGAGAACGAAGCCAATGTTGAATACCATCGTAAAACGACGGCCCCTGAGATTTGGGCTGATACCGAAGGTGCTGTGGATATTTTTATTGCAGGTGCCGGAACAGGCGGAACCATTACGGGAGTAGGCGAAGTGCTGAAGGAGAAAAAACCTTCACTGAAGGCGGTGGTTGTTGAGCCGGCCGATTCGCCGGTGCTTTCGGGCGGGAACCCCGGACCCCATAAAATTCAGGGCATTGGTGCAGGTTTCATTCCGAAAATTATGAACACCCAAATTATTGATGAGGTGTTTAAGGTAGAGAATGATACGGCCTTTGATTACGCCCGCAGGCTGGCGCTTGAAGAAGGTATTTTATCGGGCATGTCGTCGGGGGCCAATGTCTTTGCTGCCCTTGAAATTGCGAAACGACCCGAAAACAAAGGCAAAACCATCGTGACCATTGTTTGCGATACCGGCGAACGTTATCTAAGTACACCTTTATACAATACCGATGACAACAAATAATAAACAGGACATTCCCGAAATTTTACAACAGGCAGTAGAAGGCCTGTCGAATAAAGATTCGTATGGTTCGTTGTGTCATGAACACAAGGCAGGCGAGCCGATGCCATCGACAAAAAAGCTGGGAATACTGGTCAATAAAATCAGGGAAATTATTTTCCCTGGTTATTTTGGCAATACCACCCTGCATCCGAAGGCCATCAATTATTACATGGGGGTATACGTTGATGAGATTTTTGAGTTGCTGAGCGAGCAGATTCTGGCGGGTATGTGTTTTTCGTGCAGTGAACAAAAGATTCATGTCGATCGGATGGAGGAATACATTGCGCTCTCAAGGGAAAAGGCAGCTGGCTTTATTTCCTTTTTACCTGAACTGCGAGAAATTTTATCGACCGATGTTGAAGCTGCTTTTTTGGGCGATCCGGCAGCGCAGGGAAGAGGAGAAGTAATTTTTTGTTATCCGGCCATCAGGGCCATTTCGAGCTACCGCATTGCCCATAAACTGCTTCAGCTTGAAGTGCCGCTTATTCCGCGTATGATATCCGAGATGGCGCACTCCGAAACAGGCATCGACATACATCCACGGGCACAGATTGGCAATTACTTTACCATCGATCATGGTACCGGAACGGTTATTGGAGCAACCTGCATCATTGGCAACAATGTGAAGCTGTATCAGGGGGTGACACTGGGTGCCAAAAGTTTCCCGCTCGACGAAGCGGGAAACCCAATCAAAGGCATTCCAAGGCATCCGATTATCGAAGACAATGTAATTATTTATGCACAGGCCACCATTTTAGGGCGTATTACCATCGGGCACGATTCGGTGATTGGCGGAAACGTGTGGGTAACCAATAACCTGCCTCCTTATTCGAAAGTGGTACAAATGCGTGCACGAAGCGCCAACTTTGTTGATGGTGCAGGCATCTGAAAGTAACTAAATAAGATGAGGAATTGAATGGTGAAGCCCGTTTCAGGTGCTTCGTTGTAATGTTGGTTCATTTAACATTTACAGGCCTGACGAAGGGACTTATATCCTGTATCTTATCTTCTTTTTCCTTCTCTTTATTGGGCCTGGATATAAAATTTTGTGATTTTCAGTCCGATTAGGGGTTAATAATAGAAATATTTACAGATATTTGGGGCCTTAATTAGTGAGATTGAAACTGACGATTGAATGAGTTCTGAAAAATTTCAAATGCTGGCCAAAACCTTTCCGGGTCTGGAAGAGGTTTTAAAAGAAGAGTTACTGGAGCTGGGGGCTTCAGATGTGGAAACCGTGATAAGGGGGGTCAAGTTTACCGGTACGAAAGAGCTTTTGTACAAGGCCAACTTTTGCTGTCGCACTGCCCTGAGGGTGTTGCGGATAATAGGAGAATACAAGGTTAAAAATACGAATGACCTGTATCAAAGTGTCTATCAAATTGACTGGAGCGAAATATTCGACCTCTCGCAATCGTTTGCTATTAACAGCACGGTCAATTCAGAAGCTTTCAACAATTCGATGTTTGTGAGCCTGAAATCGAAGGATGCCATTGTTGATCAGTTCAGAAGCAAATTCAAAAAGCGTCCGTCGGTCAATGCCGATGATCCCGATATCCGTATCAATGTACATGCTTCGAGCGATACACTGACCGTTTCGCTCGACAGCTCAGGTGAGTCCTTACACAAACGCGGCTATCGTGTGGGGCAAAACGAAGCTTCGATGAGTGAGGTGCTGGCGGCCGGCATTCTGAAAATTGCAGGATGGAAAGGTCAGACCGATTTTTACGACACCATGTGCGGCTCGGGTACCATTCCGGTTGAAGCGGCACTCATTGCACGAAATATACCTCCGGGCATGTTTCGTCAGGAATTTGCCTTCGAAAAGTGGAAGGATTTTGACGCCGAGCTGCTTGAGGAAATCTATAATGCCGATTATGAGCGCGAGTTCGAACATAAAATCTATGCTTCAGATATTTCACCCATCAACATCAAGGTTTCGGAAAAGAACGCCAAAAGTGCGGGTGTTATAAAAGACATCGTATTTGCGGAGAAGGATTTTGCCCAGTTTGAGCCCGAAAGCAAGTCTGGCTTGCTCATTATCAATCCACCCTACGGTGAACGGATGCGTGAGCGCATGGTTGAACCTTTGTACATCATGATCGGAGATCAGCTCAAAAAGCATTTTTCGGGCTTTAAAGCCTGGGTGTTCAGCAGCTCTGAGGCCGGATTTAAAAACATAGGTCTGCGTCCTTCACAGAAAATAAAAATGTACAACGGTCCGCTCGAATGCAGTTTCCGCTTGTTTGAGTTGTACGAAGGATCGAAAAAAGCCAGTAAACAAGATTTCCAACAGCGTGGTTCCTATAAAGGAAGCAACGAAAGAGGAGATTTCAAACCGCGTCGCAGCGAAGGTGACTTCAAAGCCCGACGTAGTGAAGGTGACTATAAACCGCGTCGTAGCGAAGGAGACTATAAACCGCGTCGCAGTGAGGGTGAATTTAAACCCCGTCGTAGTGAAGGTGATTTCAAACCCCGACGCAGCGAGGGTGAATTTAAACCCCGTCGTAGCGAAGGAGACTATAAACCGCGTCGTAGTGAAGGTGATTTCAAACCCCGACGTGGCGAAGGAGACTTTAAACCTCGTCGCAGTGAGGGTGATTTCAAACCCCGTCGCAGCGAAGGTGATTTCAAACCTCGTCGCAGTGAAGGTGATTTTAAACCCCGACGAAGTGAAGGTGAATTCAAGCCTAAGCGCAGTGAAGGTGAACAAAAGTCGTCACAGGCTCCGCGTCGAAAACGCATAGAAAAGGGAAAACTCCCCGATAAGGATACAAACAATGAATAAACATAAAAAGAGGATTGCCAATTACGGCAGTCCTTTTTTTGTACTGCACTTCACCGGTTTTTGTGGTTGTTTAACCTGCGATAATGGTCGTTGGCCGACTCGCGGGTACTTTCGTGTAACTTTCATCGTTCTGAAACGACCTATACAGTGTAACATCCGACGAAACAGCAAGCAATAAACTGCTTGTTTCGGACGAACAATTTTAAAGCCATATAAACACTTAAACTTAAAAAGTCATGAAAAATGCAGTATTCGTTTTAACACTTGTAATGTTTGCCTTGTTTTCAAGCTCGGGAATGGCAAATACCGATCGGCTGGAAGGAAATACACTTTCCGATTTTGGTACCTATACCCTTACCGAATCGAGCAATGTTGTAGTAATCAACAATGTTGCCTATCGTGCCTGGGATTTGCAGTATTCAGGAAGCAGTGAAAAATTCCAGGTACTTTATTCCCCGGGAAGCGACAGTCAGTGTTGTTTCATGGTTCGCAACGATCATTTCGAAATTCAGTATGCCAAAAAGCCCGGAGGCGGCTTTGGTGTTGAACTGATCGATTCGGACAAGCGCAGCCTGAAAAAACGTGAAGTAATGAGCCTGGTCAATTATGATCAGTTTGTGAATCAAACAGTGCTTACATCGAAGGACAAGACCGTAGAAGAATACCTGGGGTTGGTAGCCTGCTTCATGCCGTTGCTTTTTGGATAAAACATTTCGCAAATTTTCTCGAAAGCAAAAGGGGATGCCATTGCAGCGTCCCCTTTTTACGTTCAATAGTTTTGCAAATTATACTTAATCGAACGGATGTTCCTGATCATAAATAAAGCTTTTGTTGTACTGCTGCATGGCTTGCAGGCTCATGCCCATGTTGGAAAAACCTCCGTCGTGGAAGAGATTCTGCATGGTAACTTTTTTGGTTAAATCGGAAAAAAGTGTCAGGCAGTAGTCGGCACATTCATCGGCAGTAGCATTGCCTAAGGGCGACATTCTCTCAGAAAAATCGAGCAGATGATCGAAGCCTTTCACACCTTGACCGGCGGTGGTGGGGGTAGGTGACTGAGAAATGGTGTTGATGCGTACATTCTTTTCACGGCCATAAATGTAGCCAAAGCTGCGGGCGATCGATTCGAGCAACGATTTGGCATCGGCCATGTCGTTGTAGCCATAGAAAGTTCTTTGTGCTGCCACATAACTCAGGGCAACGATCGATCCCCATTGGTTAATGGCATCGCGCTTACGTGCCGTTTGTATTACTTTGTGAAACGAAACAGCCGAAACATCGAGTGTTTTGTTCAGATAATTGTAATCGAGATCACTGTAATGACGCCCTTTGCGTACATTGGGCGACATGCCGATGGAGTGCAGAATGAAATCAAATTTGCCTCCAAAATGCTCCATGGCCTTGGTGATCAGCTGATCAATATCATCAACATTGGTCGCATCGGCAGGAATTACAATGGTATTCAGTTTTTCGGCCAACTGGTTGGTTTCTCCCATTCGCATGGCCATTGGTGTATTGGTCAGAACAATCTCGGCTCCTTGTTCTACTGCTTTTTCTGCAACTTTCCAGGCAATCGATAATTCGTTCAGGGCGCCAAAAATGATTCCCTTTTTGCCTTCAAGTAAATTACAACTCATGAATTTATTTTTTGGTTCTTACTGTACCGGTTTGACAGCCGGATTAAATGAGAACCCGAAAATAGAATCATGGTTTGATCCCGGGGCAATTTTTAACAGTTAAATTGGTGCGCGCTTAGTTGGGCTTTATCGTTTTTGTTCTTAAGTGTCACGTATTTAGTGTCTTGGCTGAATTAATGAAATATGTTGTAAAACATCGATTGTTCAACTTTAAAAGCCGCATTTTCGAAAATAAGCACCTGGATACTTTCTTTTTCTACCAGGTACTTTGGTGCACCGGCCCGTATTTATGACTAAAAATTATTGACAGCATCTTTCAGCTGAACCAGTCGGGTAAGCAGGTTTTCGAGCTGGTCGAGTGGCAACATGTTGGCGCCATCCGATTTGGCATTGGCCGGATCGGGATGGGTTTCGATAAAAATACCATCGGCTCCAACGGCAATGCCTGCACGTGCAATGGTCTCAATCAGCTGGGGCTGGCCGCCTGTAACTCCCGATGCCTGATTGGGCTGCTGGAGTGAATGGGTAATGTCGAGAATTACCGGGCACTTGTTTTGCTGCATTTCGGGAATGCCCCTGAAATCGACCACCAGGTCGTGGTAGCCAAAGGTATTGCCCCGCTCGGTAAGCATGACGTGTTGATTGCCTGACTCCCTGACTTTTTCGGCTGCAAATTTCATGGCTGCTGCCGACAGGAACTGTCCTTTTTTGATGTTGACCACTTTGCCTGTTTGGGCTGCTGCTTCGAGGAGGTCGGTCTGACGACACAGAAAAGCAGGAATCTGAAGCACATCGACAAATCGGGCAGCCAATGCAGCCTCGGCAGCACTGTGAATATCGGTGGTAACGGGCAGGTCGAACTTTTCGCTTATTCTTTTTAAAATGGATAAGGCTTTTTCGTCACCAATTCCTGTAAATGAATCCTTGCGCGAACGGTTGGCCTTACGATACGATCCTTTAAAAATGAAGGGAATCTGAAGCCTGTGGCTGATTTCGGCAATTTTTTCGGCAATAGCAAAGGCCATGGTTTCTCCTTCGATGGCACAGGGGCCGGCAATAAGCAACATTTTATCCTGTTGCCTGAATTTTAATCGGTCGATATCGGGTAACATAGTGAATCTTCGGTTATTTATCGTTTTTTATAAATCTCACGTCCAAAGGGGGTGAGCGAAAGAGATGCCAGTTTGAAATGTTGTTTTCCAAAGGGAATTCCAATGATGGTAATTGAGAGCAAAACGCCCAAAAGAATGTGGGTGAGGAAGATCCAGAAACCGCCAATGACAATCCAGATCAGGTTCATGATGGTGGCTAAACAGCCCGAAGAAGATTCCCTGGTGCGGGTGTCGTATCCAAAGGGCCAAAGGGCCAGTTCGGCCATTTTCAGGCTCTGAATACCGAAAGGAATTCCAACAATGGTAATCATCATCAGAATGCTTGAAATTACATATTCGATGGCAATGATAAAGCCGCCAAATACGATCCATAAAATATTTCCAAGAGTTGACATGTTGTTCGATTTAGTTATCGCTTACAATTTACTTATTCAAAACGTTTGCCCCACCAGTTTCTCAGCCTTTCGATCATCGAAAGTTCCTGCTGGTTTTGGGCCGCTTTCCAAATCCGATGGTTTTTGATCTGATCGGGTAAAAATTGCTGTTGTACAAAATTTCCGGGGTAGGCATGCGAGTATTTGTAGCCCTTGCCATAACCCAGTTCTTTCATTAGCCTGGTGGGCGCATTTCGAAGGTGCAGGGGAACCGGAAGATTACCAGTAGTTTGCACCAGCTGCAAGGCATCGCCAATGGCACTGTACGATGAATTGCTTTTGGGTGAGTTGGCCAGGTAAATGGCAACTTCCGACAGCACGATTCTACCTTCGGGCCATCCAATTTTATTGATGGCATCGAAGCCGGCATTGGCCAGCAAAAGCGCATTGGGGTTGGCCAGCCCGATGTCTTCGGCAGCCGATATCACCAGCCGGCGTGCGATAAACTTGGGATCTTCGCCCCCTTCGACCAGGCGTGCCAGCCAATAAACCGCTGCATCGGGATCGCTGCCGCGGATACTTTTTATAAAGGCTGAAATGATGTCGTAATGCATTTCGCCATTCTTATCGTAAGCTGCAGGATTTTGCTGCAGACTTGTACTTACCAGTTCGTTGGTAATGACCAGTTGTTCGTCGCCGGCATTGGCTGTGACCAGTTCGAGGATGTTGAGCAGTTTGCGCGCATCGCCTCCCGAATACCTGAAAAGCGACTCTTTTTCCCTGATTTCAATGTTCTTCGTTTTTAATACCTGGTCGTTGCTAAGTGCATGCTGTAGCAGTTTCTCCAGATCTTCCTTTTCGAGCGACTTCAACACATATACCTGACAGCGCGACAGAAGGGGAGTGATTACCTCGAACGAAGGATTCTCGGTGGTAGCTCCTACCAGGGTTATAACACCCTGTTCAACGGCACCCAACAATGAATCTTGCTGTGATTTACTGAAACGATGAATTTCGTCGATAAAGAGTATGGGATTGGGACGATTGAAAAATTGTTGTTTTTTGGCTTTCTCAATGGCATCGCGAACATCTTTTACCCCGGAGCTAACAGCGCTGAGCGTGTAAAAAGGACGGTCGAGATTGTTGGCAATAATTCGGGCAAGTGTTGTTTTACCAACCCCGGGCGGTCCCCATAATATGATGGAGCTAAGTGTGTTGCTTTCCATCATTTTACGCAGAATAGATCCCTTTCCAACCAAATGCTCCTGACCAATGTAATGATCAAGTGTTGTAGGGCGCAAACGTTCGGCTAATGGTTGATTTGACATAGTACAAAAATAAAAGAATTATCGGGAAATCGGCTGAAGACTGTGAAGGGGTGTAAGCTAAAGAGAAGGAAAAAGAAATCATTCTGCATTGTTCCGAAATTGTTAACAATGACACATTGGAGCCGGAAAATTGATGACTTATCTAAATCAGACAAAAATGTCTTTTATATTTGAGGCAGTAAATCAAAAACCAGTTATTATGCAAGCAGTTTGTCCAATTACCGATCAGCGAATCAACGAACAGGTTGCCCGTTTGAATGCCGTCGTCACTTTTGTTTTGGCAGTAAGTTTTATCATCTTCAATTTCTGGCCCGGCCTGCTTTTTCTGATGATCGATTTCATTATCAGAGGCTTTTTTGATGGTCGTTACAGCCCCCTGAGCAGCGTAAACAAGCAAATTGCAAAGCAGCTCAATTTAAAGGTAAAAATGATCAATGCCGGTCCTAAAATTTTTGCCGCTCAGGTAGGAGGTACTTTGAGTGCATTGGCTTTGCTGACTTCTTTACTTGATTGTAGTGTGTTTTGTATTGCCGCCGCGGGCATTCTGGCATTTTTCTCCTTGCTGGAAGCTGCATTTTCGTATTGTGTAGCCTGTCAGCTCTATCCTTTTTTCAGAAAAAGTGTGAATTAATTTTGAATCATTATCGTCTCCCTCGATATGCTATCCCAACTGAACACTATTGAATTGAGAGCCTTTCAAGGGCTTTCAATTACAATAGCGTTTAATTACATTGTAACTTTCTTCAATTCCCAATTCGCCCGCCTTACTTAAATCGCGTGCACCGCCTTCAATGTCGTTCAACAGTACCTTCACCAGCCCCCGGTTGTAATAGGCTTCGGCAAAATCATTTTCAATTTCGATGGCTTTTGAATATTCATCCATGGCCGCCAGGTATTGTTCATTTTTAATGAACAGGTTTCCGCGATTGAAGTAGCCAAACGGGAATTGCGGATTCATGTAAAGTACCACGGAATAATCAGTTAAAATGGCATCCATCGCTTCGTCGGGCAGGCTGTTTTTATTTTGGGGCTTCAGCTTTTGCATGCTTTGCAGCGATGTGTTGAGCGTCGATCCTGTTGCCACCTTTTCGATGGCTTCGATTAATTTGGTGCGGGTATTGGCCCGCATGAAATAGGCCAGCAGGTTGTGTTCATCAAGTTCGATTGCCCGGTCGAGATCGCTCAGGGCACCGTTGTAATTGCCGGTGAGCGACTTGAAAATCCCTCTGTAGAGATAGTTGTTGCTGATTCCTTTATTTTGCTCGATGCGCTGATCAAAAACCAAAACCTGATTCTGATAGTAGGCTTTTGCAGCTTCGGAACTCAAAGGTTGATTGCTTAAGGTTAAATAAGGCTGGTAGTTGAACGATGCATTCAGTTTTTCAATGAGCATGTTAAAATAACCAACCGTCTCATTATCGGCCGAAGTTCTGCTGATGGTTGCAATCTCAAAAAGAGGAAGCAGGGTGATCTGGATGTTCTGATTCTGCACTCTTCCCGGATCTTCTGCTTCTTGTCCCGGGATTTGACGGTTATCTTCAACCACCAGATTCGCTTTCATTTTTCTTTTTTGTAATTCAGCCAGATCGATTACAGGTGCTGCAGCTTCGTTTGAGCTGGTATCGGCAATAAATGCATTTGTGCTGCTGTCGGCAGGTGCAATGTTTGAAGCCTGTTGCTGCCATGCTTGCAATTGTTGTTTTCGGGCTTCTTCCTGTTCTTTGGCCGTTTGCCACGGGCGGCGTGCAAAACGGGGGTCGAGTAGTGAGGCGTAATCGTAATCCTGCTGATATCCATCCTTACCGGTCATTTCTCGTGCAATTCCCCGGTTAAAATAAGCACTGGCCATTTGATTGTTGATTTCGATGGCCTGGTTGTAGTCCATGATGGCAGCATCGTAGCTTTCGAGCTGTTGCTTTACCATTCCACGATTCAGGTAGGCATGTGCATTCCGGGGATCGAGGTAGATGGCCATGTCGAAATCACGCAGGGCTCCGGCAAATTCTTTTTGTTCAATCTTTATTAAACCGCGACTCATGTATCCCATGGCCGAATTGGGTCTGATGCGGATGAGCTGGTTACAATCGGCAATGGCGCTGTCCCATTCTTCGAGCAACTGATAAGCAATGCTTCTATTCAGGTGCGCATTGTAGTTTTTAGGTTTCAGTTCGATGGCCCTGCTATAATCTGCGATGGCACCTTCCAGGTCTCTCATGGCTGCCTTACAAATTCCACGGTTGTTATAAATATCGGCATTTTCACCATCGAGCTGCATGGCTTCCGAATAGTCGTTCATGGCTTTATCGTAAGCTCCCAGATTGTAATTTACAATACCACGGTACATGAGGGCTTCGGGGTAAAATGGCTTTATCTCGAGCGCTTTGTTCAGATCGGAAATGGCACCACGGTAATCTTCAAGATTCATTTTTGAAACCCCACGGTAAAAATAAGGCTCGGGCAAATGCGGTTGCATGCTTACAAGCATATTAAAGCTTTCGATAGCCCCCGTGTAATTACCAAAGTAGAGCCTGCTGCGACCGGTGTGTATTACATGGCTGGTATTAAGCTGGCCAATTCCTGACAGGGGCAACAATACAAGGAGTATAAGGAGCTTTTTCTTCATCGTCTTTTTCTAAAATGAACAAAAATAGCATTTTTCAGCAGCCGTGCCGGAAGTTTCACTTTTTTTAATATTCAGAAACGACAGCGCTGTCAACGATATACACCCGGGTGTTATTTATTTCCATTCAAAATAAGCAGCAGTTGTTCTGTTTTGAGTTGTAAGTGTTGGTTTTTCAGGAGGTTATTGTGGAGAATGAAAATATGGCCATGTTTCTCGTATTTTAAAACTTTGGAAAAAAAGCTTCGAAATGACGTTTTTCAACTAATTGAAATATGCAAAATGGTTACTTTTGTGCTTTGCTTGTTACATAGAAAGATTAGAAAAATAGATCATATGAAATTACTGGATCAGATTAAATCAAATGCATCCAAACTGAATAAAAGGATCGTTTTGCCCGAGGGGGAGGAAGCCCGTACTTTGCAGGCTGCAGAAATTATTTTAAAAGAAGGTATTGCCCGTTTAATTTTGCTGGGTGATCCCATTGTTATTAAGCAGAAAGCCAATGAGCTGGGCGTTGAGATTTCGGGAGCTGAATTGATTGATCCCCGCACCGATGAACGCAGGGATGCTTATGCTGACCTGATGGTAGAAATTCGTAAAAACAAGGGACTGAAGAAGGAGGAAGCACTTGCCTTGCTCAATGATCCCCTTTATTTTGGGCCATTAATGATTAAAAGTGGTGATGCTGACGGAGAACTTGCCGGAGCCATCAATGCCACCGGCGATGTATTGCGTCCTGCATTTCAATTTGTAAAAACTTTACCAGGCTGCAGCGTGGTATCGGGTGCTTTTTTGATGTTTGTCGATGAGCGCTTTGGTCACGACGGGGTGCTGGTTTTTGCCGATTGTGCTGTAATGCCAGATCCTGATGCCCAACAGCTGGCCGAAATTGCCGTTACTTCTGCTCAAACAGCAAAAGCCATCGTGGGGCTTGATCCCCGGGTGGCCATGCTTAGCTTCTCAACCATGGGAAGTGCGAAACATCCTTTGGTTGATAAAGTAGTGGAAGCAACGCAGTTGGCTAAAAAAATGGCTCCAGGCTTAAAGATTGATGGTGAAATGCAACTCGATGCAGCCATTATCAAGGAAGTGGGAGCGTTGAAGGCGCCGGAAAGTGAAGTGGCCGGTAAAGCCAATGTTTTGGTTTTTCCCGGACTTGAAGCAGGAAATATTGGATACAAACTGGTACAGCGTCTGGCCGGAGCCGAAGCCATTGGCCCCGTATTGCAGGGAATGGCTGCACCAATCAACGACCTTTCGAGAGGTTGCTCGGTTACCGATATTGTGAACATGGTTGCTGTTACCGCCAACCAGGCTGGTAGTACCTTTTAAATGGCAGGAAAGATGGGAGAAACTATTATAGAATCGATTGAAGATTTTGGCTTAAGTAAGAAGAAAAAATCTACCAAACTTTTTTCAAAAGTTGGCATAGTAGGCTGTGGAAATGATGGTCAATACATTGCGCGTGTATGCAGTTCGTATGGTATGGAGGTGATTTTCAGGGAAGCGTCGGAAGAAAAAATCAACGAATCATTAAAAAAGATCGAAGAGATTATCGACAGTCGAATCCGCAATTGGGGATCAACCGAATCGGAAAAGCGCGCAGTAATGTCGCGTATCAAAGGCACCCTGAGCCTTGAAGATTTTGCCGGATGTGATCTGGTAATCGAAACAGTACCTACGACCGGGAAGGGCCGTAGTTTTGAAGCCCGGAAACAGGTTTTTGAAGAGCTGGAAAAAATTGTTGATACTTCGACGATTATTGCAACCAATTCAACAACTGTAATTATCTCCGACTTGTCGGAAAATCTGGAACATAAGGAGCGTTGCATCAGTCTGCACTTCATGATCAATTCGGTCGACTCAAGAATTGTAGAAATTACCAAAGGCTTGTATACCGCTGGCTGGGCCTACGATAAGGTGAAGCAATTCATTAAAATGATCAAGCGCAAAGCCATTCCGGTCGAAGAATCGGTAGGGCTTATCAGTGTACGCATGTTTACCGTTTTATTGAACGAAGCCTGCGAGATGGTTCTTGAAGGAGTAGGATGTAAAGATGACATAGAGCAACTGATGCTTACCGGTTATGGTATGCGTCTGGGGCCTTTCAGTATTGCCGACATCATAGGGCTCGACCGTGTGTCGCGCTGGATGGAGAACCTGTTCAATGAGTTTGGTGATGCCCGTTACAAAACCAATCCAATGATCAAACGACTGATCAGGCAAAATCATTACGGACTAAGTTCAGGAAAAGGCTTTTTCGAATACGACGAAAATGGTGAACGTATTGTAAAAGCAAGTGCCGAACTTGTCGGTAAATAAGATGAATGAAGGAGCAGCTATCGTCTTGAAGCTGGTTCTACGCACATTGTTTATTAATGAATAACAACAAACGAATGAAAATATTGGTACTGAACTGTGGAAGTTCGTCGATTAAATTTCAATTTTTCAACATGACCGATCAATCGGTACTGGCCAAAGGCCTGGTTGAAAAAATTGGTCTCAACGGATCCCAGTTAAAGCTTAATAAGGAGAACGGTGATAAGGTGGTCTTTAATGGTGAAATTCTTGATCACAAAGCCGGGATTGAATTTGTGCTGGGGGTACTTACCAGCAAAAAGCACGGATGCATTGATAAGTTGTCCGAAATTTCGGCTGTAGGTCACCGGGTGGTACATGGGGGTGAAAGTTTCAGCAGCAGCGTACTGATCGATAACGAGGTCATTTCAGAAATGGAAAAATGCATTGAGCTGGCTCCCTTGCATAACCCGCCGAACCTGAAGGGGATTGAAGCCATTGAAGAATTGATTCCCGACGTAAAACAGGTGGGGGTTTTCGATACTGCCTTTCACCAAACCATGCCCGACTATGCTTACATGTACGGCATTCCTTACAGCCTCTACAAAAAATACGGTGTTCGCCGCTATGGTTTCCACGGAACCAGTCATCGCTATGTTAGCCAGCGAGCCTGCGAAATTCTGGGTGTCGACTTTCAGCAGCAAAAGATCATTACCTGCCATTTGGGTAACGGTGCTTCACTTGCTGCCATCGATAAGGGAAAATCGGTCGATACTTCCATGGGCTTCACCCCGCTCGAAGGCTTGTTGATGGGAACCCGTGCCGGCGACCTCGATATTGGTGCAGTTACTTTTTTAATGGAAAAGGAAAATATTGGTGTTGAATCGGCATCGGCGCTTTTTAACAAGCACAGCGGCATGTTGGGAATCACCAGCATTTCGTCGGATGCCCGCGACATTGAACTGGCGGCCGAAGAAGGAAATGAGCGGGCAATACTGGCCATGAAAATGTACGATTATCGCGTCAGAAAATACATTGGTGCCTATACTGCAGCAATGAATGGTTGTGATATTCTGGTATTTACAGGCGGTATTGGCGAAAATGCCGACATTACCCGCAAGGGAGTGTGTGAAGAGATGAACTGGCTTGGTTTCCATCTCGATCATAATAAAAACAATGGCTTACGTGGGAAGGAAGCCGTGATCAGTACCGACGATTCGAAGGTGAAAATCATGGTGGTACCTACCGATGAAGAATTAATGATAGCCCTCGATACACAAACCATTGTAGAAGGGTAAGATAACAGGGTGCATTTGGGTCAGCATTTTTAGGAATAGTTAGAAAACCGGTATAATAAAAATAAAAGGAACTATATGAAGGTATTAATTCTTAACTGTGGAAGCTCATCTATTAAGTATCAGTTGTTTCATGTTGATAATGACAACAAGGTACTTGCCAAGGGGCAGGTCGATCGGATCGGTAATAAAGGAAGTAATATTGAACAAAAAGTTGAAGGGAAAGATCCGATTGTAATTGAACGTGAAATAGCTGACCACATCGATGGAATTGACCTTATTTTAAAATTGCTGACCGATCGGCGGCATCAATCCATTGCATCATTGCAGGAAATTGATGCTGTTGGTCACCGCCTGGTACATGGTGGTGAGTATTTTTCGGATACCGTCATCATCAATGAAGAAGTAAAAGAAAAAATGGCCGAATTGATCGATCTTGCCCCCTTGCACAATCCGGCCAACCTTCAGGGAATAGAAGCCATGGAGCGTTTACTGCCTGGTAAGCCGCAGGTGGGCGTTTTTGATACGGCTTTTCATCAAACCATGCCCGAAAAGGCTTATTTATATGGAATTCCTTATAGTTTTTACAAGAAATACCACATTCGCCGTTATGGCTTTCACGGCACCAGCCATAAATATGTAGCTGAAAAAGCGTGCGAACTGCTGGGGTGGAATATCACCAAAAAGAAAATCATTACCTGTCATTTGGGGAATGGCGCTTCAATTACTGCAATCGATGGCGGACGTTCCATTGAAACTTCGATGGGATTTACACCCAATTATGGTTTGGTAATGGGAACCCGCAGTGGAGTGGTCGATCCGGGAATTATTGAATACCTGATGAAAAAAGAAAATCTTCCACTCAACGAAATAGTTCAGCTGCTGAATAAAAAGAGTGGAATGTACGGCATGTCCGATGGCTTGTCATCCGATATGCGCGACCTGGCCAATGAAATGCTGAAGGGAAACAAAGATGCCGAACGAGCCCTTAGTTCATACGCACACAGGGTAAAGCATTATATTGGTGCCTATGCAGCCGAATTGAACGGGCTCGACCTGGTGGTGATGACCGGAGGAATTGGTGAAAATAACTGGCTGGTTCGTGAACTGTGTCTCAACAAGATGGAGTTTCTGGGAATTACACTCAATAACGAATTAAACCGTAACCTCCGTGGGCAGGATATTAAAATTTGTACCGATTGTTCCAAAGTACAGGTAATGATTATACAAACCAACGAAGAGCTTGTAATTGCCCGCGAAACTGCCCGTATGGTGGCCAATGGACAGAAGGTTGGAAATTAATACACTTCATTCATAATCAAATACCGGAGGCTGTTCCCTTTGTGGCATGGGCGGCCATAATGGCCTGTTTAATACCGCTATGCAGCGCTTTTAGCTGATCGTAATTTTCGGAATACTGGTAGCCGTTTTTCAGCAAAAGTTTCATTTTCGATCGCATGATCCTTCGTTCATCGCGCATGTCGGATAAGGATCGGTACAAACGGCAAATGTGTATGAGCGACATAAAGAGCAGATCGTCGCTTACAGGTGGCTGATTTCGCAGTAAAATATTGCGGAAGTGCCGGATGGTTTCCATGCGTTCATCCCTTTTGGCCGGAAAATATCGTTTGTAGGGAATCAGCAGAAACTTCTTTCTGACCATGATCAGGTCTCCATTGTCGCTCAAAGTTTTTATCAGTTCCTTCTTGTAAAAACCACTTTTAAATGCCATCCGGCCCAGAAGTCCGGAAATGCTTATTTTTCCTTTTCGCTGCAGCAGGTCAATTATTTGATTAAAATAGGGATAGGAGCCGGGTGAAGCGTCAATCAATACTACTTTCTTGTTTTCAAAACGAATTTTTCCACAACGATAAAGGTCGGCCAGCATGGCGCCCAATAAGCCATAGCCAAATTCGCTACCATAGTTGAAATAGTATCCATTCTTCGGGTTGAGTGATAAGAGAAAAAAGTCACGACTCAGTTTCGGTTCCATATCGACGTATTGATTTACTTAAGCAATAAGTAAGCTTAGCTCCCTGAACGTTTCACTTTGTATCCTTCTTTTTTCAGAATTTCCATTATTTTTTCTCTGAAGTCGCCCTGAATAATTACTTCACCGTCCTTTGCCGAGCCACCAACTCCGCATTTCGATTTGAGTAATTTGGCCAGTGCTTTCAGGTCGTCGGACGATCCGACAAAGCCGGTAACCAGCGTAACTTTCTTCCCTTTTCGTTGCTTTTTATCGAGCAGCACCCGCAAGTCCTGCTTTTGCGGAGGCAAGGTTTCTTCGCTTTCTTCTTCAAAGTGTTGGTATTCATGATCAGGGTTGGTTGAGAAAACCACTCCCAGTCGTTCTTTCCAGTCGTTGTTGCTCATGGTGGCTTTGTTTTCTGATAAAATTTTTCGGTGTTAGATGTAAATATCTCTTTTTCCGCTTTTTATGAGTTCGTAGTTCCGCATGAAATCGTTGAATATTTTCCCATTGTTTTTCATGAAGAAGTCCTGATTTTTAATTTCCCCAATTTCCTGCTCAATCAGTTTTTCCCCAATTGCCTTGGTTTCGGGCGAGGCATAGTCGTCGAGGTATTCGCGGTAGGTGAGTACTGCGTTGAGCTTACAAAACTTTCCTTCCACACAGTGTTTCAGCATGCCCATGATGGTATCGCCGGTTCGTCCGCAACGATAGCCGGCTGTACAAAACGAGGAAATCATGCCCATTTCGCCTACTTCTTTAATGATGGAATCGAGACTACGTCCATCGCCAATGGTAAACTGCTCTGTATTGCGGTCTTCTGCCGGGTTGCATTCCTGGTATGCCCCAATTCCAATACGGGTCGATGCATCGGTTTGCGTGCAGCCCAATTTGATGATCTCACGTTTGATTTCGGGTTGTTCGCGTGCCGTAATAATTAAACCCGGGTAAGGTAAGGCCAGGCGAAGTACAGCAACAAGCTTTTTAAAATCGTCGTCGTTAACCAGGTATTTTGAGCTGGTGCTGAGCAGCGATCCTGAAGCGGGAGTAAGCCGGGGTACAGATACTGTGTGCGGGCCAACACCAAATTGTTTTTCCAGTTCGGCTGCGTGAGCAACCAAGCCAAGCACTTCAAAACGCCAGTCGTACAAACCAAACAAGGCACCAATGGCTACATCATCGATGCCAGCTTCCTGAGCCCGGTGCAGGGCATACAGGCGCCACTGATAATTGCCTTTTAGTGTTTTTGGAGGATGCACGGCCTCATAAGTTGCCTTATGATAGGTTTCCTGAAAAACCTGATAGGTGCCTATTCCGGCTTCCCTGAGTCGCTTCAGATCGGCGATGCTCATGGGAGCAGCATTGATATTCACTCTTCGTATCGAAGTGCTACGGCCACTCACCGGTGCTTTTCGCTCAACCGAATACACTGCTTTAATGGTCTCGACCATGTAATTGATGTCGCTTTGCGGATGTTCGCCATAAACCATGATCAGCCTTTTGTGGCCGGTGTCGAGTACCGATTCGGTTTCTTTTATAATTTCATCGCGGGTGAGGATTCTTCGTACTTCGCCTTTGTTTTCGGTTCTGAAACCACAGTAGGCACAATTGTTAACGCACAAGTTGGAACAATAAAGCGGCGCAAAAAATACAATCCTGTTGTCGTAAACTTTACGTTTTATTTCAAGCGCTGCTTCATTGATCTCATTCCATAAATCACTGCTCGTAACATGCATTAATTTAGCAGTTTCTTCAAGGCTAAGTGCTTCAATCGATTTTGCTTTGGCAATAATTGCCCTTACTTCGGCATCCGAAGGTGCTTTGCTGCTTTCAAGTACTTTGTGCAGGGCTTCTTCGTCGATAAAGTCATTACCATTGTCGAGATAAGCTAAATTTTCTTCAGGTTTGATGGCCTGTTTAATCCATTCTTTTGTTTGCATGGCTTTCGGTTTGATGGTGTAAAAGTACAGGAATAGAAAGACAGAAAAAACAACATTTGTTACAAATTAAACAAAGAGATGAAGAAAGTTGGAAATTGGATGAAAGAAAGAGGAATTATTTCATTAAAAGTCGTTTAGCTCAGAATAAAAACAAAAAAAAAGGATAGATAAAATACCTATCCCTTTAAACTAACTAATCTAACTAAACCTAACTAAACTAAACCTAACTATGAAAACTTATCTTTGTGATCTAAATCGTCTGTTTTAAAACAAATGAACTAAGCGTTCAATTGATGGGACAAATATATGTTGTACAGCATAAACTTATGTTACCTGAACATTAATTTTAGAAATAAATGTAAAAAAGACTTTTTTAAATGGGTTTAAAAAATGGCTTAAGGAGGAAATGATGCGTTTTAATCATGTTTTTTCGACTTTGTAAATTCTAATATTGTTTTTTTATGAAGCTTTTCAAATTGAAGTTTTTGAAGCCTCAAAAGTTAGTTAACCGATGAAGGAATCAAAAAGAAAGAGCGGGATCTTATTGCATATTAGTTCATTACCTTCCCGCTTTGGTGTTGGTGATTTAGGATCTGAGGCTTATCGCTTAATCAGGCAACTGGCTTCGCATGGCTTTTCGGTGTGGCAAATGTTGCCGCTTGGCCCCCACGGACCCGGCAACTCTCCTTATCAGGCATATTCTGCCTATGCAGGCAATATTATTTTTATAGCTCCTGACCTCTTGCTTGAATGGGGTATTTTAATGCCCGAAGATACAGCCTGGTCTGAATCCTTTTCAGAAAAGAAAGTTGAATACGATCAGGTGATGCGTTTTAAAAGTGCACTGATGAAAAAAGCCTGGGGACGTTTTCAGGCCCTGGACGACGGTCCGTTTCACGCCGAATTCCATCGTTTTATCGATGAACATAACTGGTGGTTACACGATTATGCTTTGTACAAAGTTTGCAGGAGCTATCATAACGACGAACCCTGGAACCAGTGGCCGGAGCAACTGGCGAAACGCGATGAAGCTGAACTGGAACGTTATGGAACAATGTTAGCTGATGACCTGATACAGGAAAAATTCATTCAGTTTATTTTCTTCAGACAATGGTTCAAATTAAAACAATATGCCGAAGCGCATCAGCTTGAATTGTTTGGCGATTTGCCCTTGTATGTGGCCCACGACAGCGCCGATGTGTGGGCCAACCAAAAGCACTTTTTGCTGGATGATCGGGGAGAGCCCTTGTTGAAAGGTGGCGTTCCGCCCGACTATTTTAGCGAAGACGGCCAGTTGTGGGGAAATCCGGTATACAATTGGGAGGAGCTGAAACAAACGCACTATCACTGGTGGATAGCCCGTTTGTATTTCAATTTTCATCTTTATCATTTACTACGAATCGATCACTTCAGAGGGCTTGAATCTTTCTGGGCCATACCAGCTGATGCCGACACTGCCCGTAACGGTGAGTGGATGAAGGCACATGGAGACGAGTTGCTGGCGATAATGAAAAAGCGCATGGGCGATTTGCCTATTGTTGCTGAGGATCTGGGCATTATTACACCAGCGGTCGAAGCACTTCGTCATCGCTACAATCTGCCGGGCATGAAAGTGTTGCAGTTTGCCTACGAATCGGATGAAAGCAATGAACATCTGCCTCATAACTTTCATGGCCGCAATGTTGTTTATACTGGTACACACGATAACTCGACACTGACTGGATGGTGGAAACAGTTGAACAATGCAGCAAAGCAGCGGGTTCGTCAATATGCACCTCATCCGAAAAAGTCGGTTCCCGACAGGTTGATAGAACTGGCATGGTCGTCGACAGCCGAAATTGCCATTGTACCCATGCAGGATCTGCTCAAACTCGATGCACAAGCCCGAATGAATATACCCGGGACTGCAACAGGAAACTGGACCTGGCGCTGCACAGGTAAACAACTTAAGCATGATGCATTTAAGCGCATGCAAAAAATGAATAAGCTTTATAACCGATACAATGAGTTCGATTTACACCGTAGGTGAAACCACCTTTGACATCGTATTCAGGGATGGGCAGCCAACCGGAGCATTTGTTGGCGGAAGTGTGCTAAATACTTCATTAACACTTGGCCGGCTGGGGCTCCCTGTAAGTTTTATTTCCCGAATGGGAAAGGATAAGATTGGCGATTTATCGTTGCGCTTTTTGAAGGAAAACGGAATTAACTGCGAATATATCAGCAGGTTTGATGGTAATTCACGACTGGCACTTGCCTTTCTCGATCAGGATAACAATGCCAGCTATCAGTTTTATAAGGCGGAAAAGGCACCTGCTCTTTTTTTTCCAGAGCCCCGGGTCAACGATATCATCACTTTTGGATCGACCAATGCGCTCAGAGACGAAGGCCGCAACAGCCTTTTACTTTTCCTTAATCAGGCACACGATAAAAATGCCTTAACTGTATACGATCCCAACATCAGAGAATTTGGACCACTTGAAATTATTGAAATCAGAAGAAAATTTGAGGAGAATATTTACTTATCGAAGGTACTAAAAGGATCAACCACCGATTTTGAACGCTTGTACGATACTTCGGATGTTGATGAGTTATTTAAAAAATTCAGGGATTTTGGTGTTGAAATACTAATTATCACTTCTGCTGAAATGCCGGTAAGCATCTGTACCAAAAACATCTCGTTAAGCATTCCTGTTGAACCGCTTCAAACGGTGAGCACGATTGGTGCCGGCGATAACTTTACCGCCGGATTGATTTATGGTTTTTATCACTATGGTATTCGGACGACAGACTTAAATCAGCTAAGTGAAAATACCTGGCGTAAAATTATTGGCTTTGCCCTGACCCTTTCTTCAGAGGTTTGCCGTTCCGAATCGAACTATATTTCAAAAGCCTTTGCACGCCAATTTGAGAAAATGATTGCTTTATAAGGTTGCCTTATTTAAAAAGTCAGCAACAAGGTCAGAAAACTCGTCAGGTTTTTCGGCATGGAGAAAATGACTGGTTCCTTCGAGCGTCACAATTTCAGCCTCGGGATACATCTTTTTTATAAGTTGTTCATCGTCAGGCTGAATGTAGCCCGACAACTCTCCTTTGATGAAAAGAACGGGATATTGCATGATGGGAATCTGGTCCGAATAATCGTCGATATCCACTCCCGAAATGATATGGTCTAACTCAGCCTTTAAAACCGGCACATTAATTTTCCACTCATAGTGCTTTTTACTTCGTTTCAGGTTTTTCAGTATGAACTGACGAATGTGCTTTTCAGGAAGCTTGTTTTTGAGTGCCTGATCAACTTCCCTGCGGGTATTGTACTTACTTAGCTCGAGTTCACTCAGCGTGATGAGAATTTTTTGATGAAAATCATACTGTATGGCCGATGCCGGATTTTTCAGATAGTTGCGCGGAGCGATGTCGGCTACAGTGAGCGACAGAATTTTTTCAGGGTAATCGGCGGCAAAAGCGATGGCGACTTTACCTCCCATGCTGTGCCCCAGTACATGAGCTTTTTCAATTTCAAGCTCGTGCATCAGCCAGGCCAGGTCGGTTAACATGTCATCGTAGCTATGACTGTTGTCGTGAGGAGAGGCACCATGGTTTCGATGATCGACCGTGATTACCCTGAACTTATCAGCAAGTTTTTTGGCAATCTGCATCCAGTTGTCCGACGACCCATATAAGCCATGAAGAATGATCAGGGCTTCTCCTTTTCCTTCTGTTCGATAAAACAAATTCATTTTAGTTAATCTTCAGGCAGTCGAGGTAAGCATGAATTGTTTTTTCCAGTCCCATGTAAAGTGCGTCAGCTATCAGGGCATGTCCGATGGAAACTTCTTCAATAAATGGAATATTCTGAATCAAGTATTTCAAATTATCGAGATTGAGATCGTGCCCTGCATTAATCTGCAAGCCTGCTTCGCGGGCTTTTTGTGCTGCGAGAACAAAAGGTCTGACCGCTTTTTCGGGTGAAAGCGGAAAGTTGCTGGCATAGGGCTCGGTGTACAATTCGACACGATCGGCTCCACAAACAGCAGCTCCTTCGATGTGTTCGGGATTTGTACCCGTAAAAACAGAGACCCTGATTCCTTTTGCATGAAATTGTTTGATGACGTCGGTGAGAAAACTGCGGTGTCTAATGGTGTCCCAGCCTGCATTCGAAGTAATGGCTTCGGGAGGATCGGGGACCAGAGTAACCTGCTCGGGAATTACTTCACAAACCAAATCGATAAACTGGCTTACAGGGTAGCCTTCTATGTTGAATTCGGTGCTTACCAAAGGACGTAGTTCTCTTACATCGTTGTAACGAATGTGTCGTTCGTCGGGGCGCGGATGCACGGTGATACCCTGCGCTCCAAAACGCTGACAGTTTACTGCCGACTCCACCACGTTGGGTATGTTGCCTCCACGGGCATTCCTGATGGTGGCAATTTTGTTGATATTTACACTTAAGCTGGTCATGCGATATAAATTTTGGCCTGCAATTTACAACTTTTTCATCTTATATTATTCATTTCCTTTTTGCAGGAAGAGCAATTGCCGGTATCGATGGCCAATGGTGACTCTGCTTTTATTCGAAGTATCATTTACAGTAAAAAAATCTTGATTAAATTCTTTCGGGGCTCATAAAAAAAATGTAGGTTGGCATTCGAAAACAGCGTATATTAACAATAAACAGTTTAAAGTGATAGCACGTGAACTCATATCGCCGGGGATTCCTTGTTTAACTTGTTCCGATACAGGCCAAAAAGCCATCAACATCATGGAATCGGTAAGGGTTTCACATTTGCCTTTGCTCAATGGAACTGAATATCTTGGATTGATATCCGACAAGGATGTATATGACCGTAATCTTGAACAGGGTGAACTGGGTGCGCAGAACATTCCGCTTGCCCGTCCTTATATCAAGGCCAATCAACACATATACGAGGTTGCGCGATTGATGCTCGATTTGCGTTTATCACTTATTCCGGTTCTGGAAATGAACAATGAATATGCGGGATCAATTACCATTCATGACCTATCATTACAATTAATCGATCTGGTGACTGTCAATGATCCGGGAGCAGTCATTGTGCTGGCACTTCACCCCAACGATTATTCTCTTTCGCAAATTGCCCAGATTGTCGAATCAAATAACGCCAAAATATTGAGTCTGTACACAAAAAGCCCTGAAAATTCAATCGAAATGGATGTAACCCTAAAGGTTAATCTAAGCGACATTTCATCAATTATTCAGACATTCGTGCGTTATGATTACAATATTAAGGCAGTTTATATGGACGCTTCGCTAATACATGACATGTACAGTGAGCGTTATGAGCTTTTTATGAAATATATGAATTTTTAAAAGCAGTTAATCCGTGAAAATTGCAGTCTATGCCAACGAAATGAAAGAAGAATATCTGTCTGTTTATGAGCGGATTTTTACTTTTTTCGATAAATATTCCATTGAATTACTACTTGCCGATAAAATACATCAGTTGTTGATTGATGAGTATCATTTACCAGTTCAGGATATTTCGCTTTTTGGAAAAAAACAGCCTCTTCCACCTGATGTCGATGTGATTCTATCGATTGGTGGCGATGGTACTTTTCTAAGTGCCGTAGCCTATGCCCTGGAACTGAATATTCCTGTTGCCGGAATCAATTGTGGCCGGCTGGGCTTTCTGGCCGATATTAACAGTGAAAATCTGGAAGAAGCACTTGGCGATTTGTTGCATGGTAATTACGAGCTCGAATATCGTTCCTTGCTGCAGGTGGTTGAGCCTCCCCATTTATTCACGGGGATTAATTATGCAATTAATGAACTGACAGTTCACAAGCTTGATAATTCATCGATGATTAAAATCGAAACATTGATTAATGGCGAATTTTTGGCAAACTATTGGGCCGATGGACTGATAATCAGTACGCCAACCGGATCAACAGCCTACTCGCTCAGTGTTGGAGGTCCCATTGTGATTCCCGATCTGGCGGGCTTAATCATTACCCCGATTGCCTCGCACAATCTTACTGTACGTCCGGTAGTTGTACCCGATGATGTTGAAATCGAGTTACACATCGAGGGACGGGGGAATCAGTTCCTGGTTTCATTCGATCATCGGTCGGAACCTTGCGACTTTTCTACTTCACTGAAAATTAAAAAAGCTCCGGTAAATGTTGCTGTGGTAAAACTTCCCGGGCAATCGTTTTATGCCACCCTGCGAAACAAATTAATGTGGGGAGCCGACCGGCGCAATTAAAAAAAAGCCAGGTAAAACAATTTTTGTTTCACCTTTCAGTTAATGATTTAGGCCCCTAAGGTTTTTACAATATTTATGTTATTTTTGCAGCACGCTGAAAGAGCTGAATTTGGGCTTATCCGGGATGTTGCTATTTTTCCGGATTTTTATTTTGTAAGAAAAAAGATTGCACAATGCCCGTAAAACTATTTGTAACCATACTGTTGTTTCTAAGCACTACAATTCATATAAAAGCCCAGCAACAAACCGCTGATTTTGGTCTGTTTGCAGGTGGAGCAACTCCCTTTAGCGACTATTCCAGCATTCAACCATTACAATCGCTTAATTTAAACATGGGACTTTTTTACCGTTACAATTTTAATTCAAGAATCAGCTTCCGTGTGTTGGGAATATATGGCAGGGTAGGAGCCACCGGTTACCTCGATGATAACACAACTGAACTATCATTTAATAAACCGGTATTCGATTTGGGCGCAGCTGTTGAAGTTAATTTTCTGGATTTCTTGCTGGGAGTTGAAAAAATGAATTTCAGTCCTTACCTTCTTTATGGAGCCGGAGTTTCCTTTTATTCTTCGGATGCATTTAATACCGTTATTACACCCAACATTGCATTGGGAGGCGGAATAAAATATGCCCTCACCAAGCGGTGGGGGATCGGGGCTGAAATTTCTACCCGAAAATTATTTAACGATGATTTGGATAACCTTAACAACCCATACAGTACAATATTTCTGGAAGATGTTAACGATAATTGGCACAATAATGATTGGGTAAATTATTTTGGTTTAACTTTGACCTATAAATTTTACTGGGGTAAAAAACCATGTCCTGCATACAATAGTATTAATTGAAAATGAGTTGCTTAGATAATATTGATAAAAACAGATCACCCAGGCATGTTGCCATCATTATGGATGGAAACGGACGATGGGCTGCAAAACGCGGTAATGAAAGAACCTTCGGACACGAGCATGGGGTAGAGGCTGTCAGGTCTTCAATCAGGGCTGCAGCAAAAGCAGGGGTTGACTACCTTACGCTTTATGCCTTTTCTACAGAAAACTGGAACCGGCCCAAATTTGAGGTCGATGCACTAATGGCCTTGCTGGTGAGCGTGATAAAAAACGAAACAGACGAACTAAATAAAAATAATGTCCAGCTCAAGGTAATTGGCGATCGGGATAGTTTACCCCGCAGAGTAAAAAAAGAATTGGATAAAATGATTAGCCATCTGTCTGCAAACACCGGATTAACAGTAGTTATGGCCCTTAGCTACAGTTCGCACTGGGAAATCATAAATGCTGTTAAATCGATTGCATCCGATGTTAAAAAAGAAAAAATATGCCCCGAAGATATTTCACGGGAACTCTTTGATAGCTATCTTGCCACCGCTGAAATTCCAGATCCGGAACTAATGATCAGAACCAGCGGTGAAAGCAGACTCAGTAATTTCTTATTGTGGCAGTTAGCCTATTCGGAGTTATATTTTACACCAAAGTTGTGGCCTGATTTTAAGGAAGAAGATTTTTATGAAGCAATCTGTGATTTTCAACAACGTGAACGCCGTTTTGGCAAAACAAGTGAGCAAATCAAAAAACCTAATTTGAAGTAATGGCGAAAAAACTTTCTTTTACAGCCCTTTTGGTGTTTATCTTTTTTCAAGTTTGGTCACAACTACCCGACAGTACCAGTTTCTCAATTTACTATTCCAGTCCTAAAGAATATACTGTTGGGGGAATTGAAGTTGTTGGGATTCGTTACCTCGACAAACAAATGTTGAAAGAGTATGCCGGCCTCGAAGTTGGCGATCAGATTACTGTACCCAGTGAACAAATAAGCGACATTATCAAGAAATTCTGGAAGCAGGGCCTTTTTTCCGATGTAAAGGTCAATGCGACCAAAGTAATCGACGATCAGATTTTCCTTGAAATTTATTTGAGAGAACGACCACGATTGTCGAAAGTCAATTATCATGGTGTTAAAAAATCGGAACTTGAAGACATTCAGGAACAGGTATTACTGCTCGAAGGCAGCCAGGTGGTCGATGCTCAGCTGATTAATGCCGAACGAATCATCACCGGTATTTTTAAGGAAAAAGGCTTTCTCGACACCGATGTTAACGTGGTTCAACGCGATGATCCCGAAAATGAAAACTCAATTATTCTCGATATTTATGTCGATAAAAAAGAGAAGGTAAAAGTTCAGGAAATTGTTTTTCACGGAGTAAGTCAGGTAGAAGAAAATAAACTGAACCGCGCCATGAAAAAAACCAACGACAAAAACTGGAGAAACTTCTTTCGGCCCAAAAAATTTCAGGAAGATCTTTATGCCGATGATAAGCAAAACCTGGTCAATAAATACAACGAGTTGGGTTTTCGCGATGCAATGATTACCAAAGACAGTATCTCGAAAGTGGAAGGTGAAAATGCAATCCGCATCGATTTATGGGTCGAAGAAGGAAATAAATACTTCATTCGCGACATCAACTGGGTTGGTAATACCATTTACCCTTCCGATTACCTGTCGGCCTATCTGGGAATTAAGGATGGTGATATTTACAACCAAAAACAACTCGATGAGCGGATTACTTCCGATAACGATGCGGTGAGTAATCTCTACCTCGATAACGGTTATCTCTTTTTCCAGCTCAACCCGATTGAAGTTAATATTGAAGAAGATTCGATCGATCTGGAAATGCGGATTTATGAAGGAAAACAGGCCACCATCGACCGCATTATAATCGAGGGAAATACCAAAACCCACGAAAATGTGGCCCGACGGGAACTGTATACACTGCCAGGCGATCTGTTCAGTAAAACGAAACTCATGCGTTCGTACCGCCAGCTGGCTCAGCTGGGGCATTTCGACCAGGAACGAATTGGCATCGACCCGATTCCCGATCAGGAAAACGGAACAGTGGATATTAAATATTCCCTCATCGAACGGGCCAACGACCAGATTGAACTCTCAGGAGGCTGGGGGATGGGTATGTTTGTCGGTTCAGTCGGTCTGCGTTTTACCAACTTCTCGGCACAAAATATGTTTAATAAGGAAGCCTGGCGGCCGCTGCCATCGGGCGATGGTCAAACTTTGAGCCTAAGAGCGCAAACCAATGGTAAGTTTTATCAACAATACAGTTTTACCTTTATGGAACCCTGGTTTGGTGGTAAAAAGCCTAATAATTTTTCACTCTCGCTTTATTATTCGAAACTAACCCGAAGCAATGCCAGCTATAACTATTACGGCGGTAGTCCTTACGGAAGTTATGGTTATTCACCTTATGGTTATGGCAGTTCCTATGGAGGTTATGGGTCTTACGGTGCCTACGGAAATTATGGCGGTTATACCGACTATACCGGTGCTGATGTGATTGCCTGGCAAATTACCTATGGTGCTTCGCTGGGTTATGGTTACCGGCTCGAATGGCCCGACGATTATTTCACCGTATACCACGAATTATCGCTACAGCACTATAACCTTAAGGAATGGATGTATTACTTTCTTACCGATGGTGATATTAATGATTTTAGTTTTAAGACTGCACTAAGCCGGAATTCAATCGATAACCCGCTCTATTCACGCCGGGGATCTTCTTTCAGTCTTTCACTTGAGGTAACTCCGCCTTATTCGCTGCTAAACGGAAAGGATTACAGTAATGTAGATATGAATAACAAAGAGCGTTACAACTATCTGGAATACCATAAGTGGATGTTTAACAGCAAGTGGTTCACCCCGCTCGACCGGCAGGAGAAACTTGTTTTGCACACCAAATACGAATTCGGTATGCTGGGTTACTTTAATAAAAACCGACGTTCACCACTCGAAGGCTTTAAAATGGGGGGCGACGGAATGTCGGGCTACGATATTTACGGATTGGACAACATTGCCCTGCGTGGATATAGTAATGGTAGTATCACCGCACGTGGAAGCGGTGGCAATGCAGCAAATATTTATTCCAAGGCAACCGTTGAGCTGCGTTACCCTATTACCCTCTCCGAATCGGCCCAAATTTATGCACTTGCCTTCCTGGAAGCAGGTAACAGCTGGTACGACTTCAACGAATTCAATATTTTCGATATGAAACGTTCGGCAGGGGCTGGAGTTCGATTCTGGCTGCCCATGTTTGGTCTGCTGGGAATCGACTGGGGTTACGGTTTCGACATGCCCAATGATGGCAATTCATCATCGGCTAAAAGCCAGTTCCACTTTGTGATTGGACAACAATTTTAAAAGATGGTACAATAGTTGTATTTCACCTGAAAGAAAAACTTAAAAACACGATTATGAAACGAGTAATCATCATTCTACTGGCAGTTATGGCCATCTCGGTGAGCACTTATGCGCAAAAATATGCTTTTGTCGATACCGAGTACATTCTTGAAAATATTCCGGCTTATCAGGCTGCACAGGAACAGCTTGATCAACTTTCAGTACAGTATCAGAAAGAATTGGAGACAGTACAGGCAGAACTTGAACAAATGTATAACGACTTCAGGGCCGAAGCCGTGTTGTTGTCTGACGATATGAAGCGCAAACGGGAAGATGTAATTGTTTCCAAAGAAAAGGAATACCGCGAATTACAACAGAAATACTTTGGTCGTGAAGGGGATCTCTTCAAAAAACGTCAGGGACTTGTGAAGCCTATACAGGATGATATTTATAATGCAATAAAAGACCTGGCAAGCGAAGGGAATTATGCCGTAATATTTGATAAAGCCGGTGGTTTGACGATGTTGTACACCGATCCGCGTTACAATTTAAGCGATCAGGTTCTCGAAAAGTTAGGCTACAACAACTAGTATCCCAACATAATTTCTATATTTGCGAATTGTGATTCCCAAAGCAGTAAGATCTTTATAGATAGCTGCCTGAAATTTAAAAAGATAATTATTGAAATACAGACAACTGAAAAATAAATACTAATGAAAAAAGTTTTTGTTCTTATAATGCTTTTAGTGGCCGGAACGGCTTCGATGCTTCATGCACAAACTCCTAAATTTGGTCATATCGATATGCAGCAACTGATTCAGGTGATGCCTGAGCGTCAGACAGCTCTTGAAACGCTTGAAAAGGAAGCCACAGAGCTCGAAAGCATGCTGGGTACCATGCAGGAGGAATTTCAGACCATGATCCAGGATTACACCCAGAAAAGTGAAACCATGTCGGATTTAGTACGTCAGGCCAAAGAAGAAGACATACAAATGAAACAGCAAAGAATTGAAACCTTCAGGGCTCAGGCCGATCAGCAATTGCAACAGAAACAGCAGGAGCTGATGGTTCCGATCTTTGAAAAGGCCGATGTTGCCATTTCAGAAGTTGCCAAGGAAAACGGACTGATTTATGTATTCGATATCAGTTCACGCGTTGTGCTGTACAAATCGAATCAAAGTGTTGATGTACTTCCACTCGTAAAGAAAAAAATGGGTATCGAATAATGCCCGCTTTCAGATATTTAAGAAGAGTCGCTTGCTTTTGCAGGCGACTCTTTTTAAATTCGCCTGTTCGTAAAACTGTTATTATCACGAAAGATTCCTGTTAATTGTTAAGAGCACATCCCATAGGTATTTTTGATTCAGGTTATGGAGGACTCACCATTCTGAGGCAGATCCGGCAAACCTTGCCACAATACGATTATATCTATCTGGGTGATAATGCACGCACACCCTATGGAACGCGTTCGTACGATGTGGTATATGAATATACCCTTGAAGCAGTAAAAAAATTGTTTTCGATGGGCTGTGAACTGGTAATTCTGGCATGCAATACGGCTTCGGCAAAAGCACTGCGGAGTATTCAGCAACGCGATCTGCCTTTAATTGATCCCGATAAAAGAGTATTGGGTGTAATACGTCCCTGTGTTGAAGAAGTACCATCGCTAAGTAAAAACGGACATGTTGGCGTACTGGGGACCAACGGAACTGTTTCGTCGCAATCGTACCTGATAGAGCTTGAAAAAATAGGCAGGGGAAAACTTGTTGTGAGCCAGGAAGCTTGTCCCATGTGGGTGCCCATTGTGGAAAACAATGAGATTGGAACTCCGGGGGCCGATTTTTTTATTGAAAAGAACATTCGTAATATCATGAAGTCTGATCCCTTGATCGATACACTGGTATTAGGATGCACCCACTATCCGCTACTCACCGACAGTATTAAGAAATATTTGGACGGGCAGATTACGATTGTCGATCAGGGGCCCATTGTAGCCCGAAAACTGGCCGATTATCTTAAACGTCATCCCGAAATGGAAGCACGCTGTTCAATGGATGGTAGCATCAGCTATTACACAAGCGAACAGGCATCCAATTTCAACGACAAGGCGAGCCTCTTTCTTAACGAACCGGTTAATGCTGTCAAATTGCATTTATAGCCCCAAATCGTCGCTGATTTGTTGCATGGCTTTAAGCGATAGTTCCACAAAGCGATCAAAAGGGATCCCCGCCAATTCACATTCCATGATATTCTCACGTTTTACCGAAGCTGCAAAAGCTTTCTGTTTCATTCGTTTGCTGATCGATTTCACTTTAACGCTTGCAAGTCGTTTGTCGGGATAAACAAGCGCGGTGGCTGTAATTAAACCAGTAATGGTTTCACCGGCTGCCAGTGCATGCTCAAATTTGTTGCTGCGGTCAAGTCCGCTAGCTTCTTCGTTGTGCATCACAATGGCCTGAATACTTTCCTCATCGATTTTGTTTTTAAGCAATTCACGGGTTTTCAAACCATGTTCCTTTGGATTTCCGGCGGTTATTTCAGCATCCAGATCGTGCAACAAGCCTGCAAGGCCCCATTGTTCTTCATTTTCATTCAGTTCGTTGGCCATGGCCCGCATCACCGCTTCCGATGCCAAGCTGTGCCTGAACATGTTTTCATTTTTAATGTATTGGCCCAATATTTCGAGCGCTTCGTTCCTTTGCATCATCGCGTATTTAAAAGCAAAGGCTGTTCGGAAAAAGAACAGCCTTTGGTAAGGTGAGTTAAGGATTTTATCTAAAAAAATTAACTAGTCGAATTTATGACTTTAAAATGGGTAATGCAACTTTTTAGTAGGCATTTATGATTTGGATAAAGTCATCGGCCTTCAGCGATGCCCCGCCAATTAATCCGCCATCAACATCAGGATTGGCAAACAATTCAGCAGCATTTTTGGGATTGCAGCTTCCACCATACAGCAGTGGAATTTCGTTGGCAACTTCCTGTCCATAGCGGGCAGCCATGGCATCACGTATGTCTTTGTGCATTTCCTGTGCCTGTTCAGTGCTGGCTGTTTTGCCGGTTCCAATGGCCCAGATCGGTTCGTAGGCTACAATTAACTTTTTAAATTCGTCGGCTTCGAGTTTAAAAATTGTTTCTTCAAGCTGTTTAATTACGTATGCTTTTTGTGTGCCGGCTTCACGAATTTCAAGTGGCTCACCACAGCAGTAAATAGGGGTGAGTTCGTTTTCGAGTGCCAGCGCCAGTTTCTTGTTCAGTGTTTCACTGGTTTCACCATAGTATTCACGACGTTCGCTGTGTCCAAGAATAACATATTCAGCTCCGGTTGATTTTACCATTGCAGCCGAAACTTCACCGGTAAATGCACCTTTTGCTTCTGCGGCACAATTCTGGGCCGAAACACCAATGCGCTCTGTGTTTACCGTATCGGCCACCTTGCTAAGGTGAGTAAATGGAGTTCCCAATACAACTACAACATCTGCTGCACCTTTTTGGGCAACAACATCGTTTACTGCTTTTGCCAATTCAAGCCCTTCATTCAGGGTGGTATTGCATTTCCAGTTTCCGGCAACAACTTTTTTCCTCATTTTCAATGTATTTTAATTCGATATTTAGATTTGATTTGAAGTGAGGCAAATTTATCAAATTTGAAGGAATTCGAAAGTAAAGTGCTTATTTTTACTCCTTCTTTAACAATGAAGTAATACTTTTAAACATGAATTTACGACGAATCAACAGCATCATTGCCGGCCTGCTTATCTTCGCTGGTTTTGGAATGATCCACAGTCCGGTACAAAGCACTGAAAAATTGGGAAGTATCTTTATTGGGATTGGTTCGCTTTATTTCATTGTTCTGATCGTTAAATCCTACCTTAAAAAATAAATACATTAACTATGAAACATTTTTCTATTTCGCTTACCATTTTGGTGCTTTTTACCGTTACGGCACTGGCGAAAAGCTATGAGCTTTCTTCGCCCGACAATGCGATTGCCGTCAACATCGATGTAAATGAAATCATTCGCTGGAATGTGACATTTAAGGGACAGCCGGCCATCGGCGAAACAGTGATCGCTTTAGATCTTTCGGACAAAAAAGTTGGTATAAACGATCAGGTTAAAAAGCAGCGTAGTGAGTTACTTCACGAACGTATTGAGCCTGTTGTTCCGCATAAGGATGCAATTATTGAGGCACAATACAGGCAACTGAGCTTATCGCTGGCATCGGGATACGATTTGTTGTTCAGGGTGTACAACGATGGGGTTGCTTATCGCTTTGTTAACCGAAGTAAAAAACCCAATGTGGTTTACAACGAAAAAATGCAACTTAATTTTCCTTCCGGGACTACTTCCCTGTTCCCTAAAGAAGAATCGATGTATTCGCATAACGAGCGTTTGTATCCTAAGGTTTTGCTCGATACATTAAGTAAGGCAGACTTTTGCAGCCTTCCGGTATATTTTGAAAGCGTAAAAGGTGTAAAAGTACTTTTTACCGAAACCGATTTGCATGATTATCCTTGCATGTATTTGCAGGGAAGTGAAGACGGAGTACTTGAAACACTTTTTCCCAAATATGTTCTCGAAGCGGTACCCAATGCCGATGGGGGTCCCGATCGCAATCAGATCATCACCAAAGAGGCTGAATATATTGCTCAGATTCAGGGAGGAAAGGAATTTCCGTGGCGCTTGTTTATTATCAGTGATGACGATCGCACCTTCGTTGAAAGTAATCTGGCATTTCAACTGGCAAGTCCGAATGTGCTGCAAGATACTGATTGGATCAAACCCGGAAAGGTGGCCTGGGACTGGTACAATGCCAACAACATTTATGGTGTCGACTTTAAATCGGGACTGAATACGGCAACTTATAAGTATTACATCGATTTTGCCGCCGACAACAACATCGAATATGTGATACTTGATGAAGGATGGACCAAATCGACCACCGAAATACTGGAGAATAATCCCGATATCGATGTGGCTGAACTGATTCGTTATGGAAAGGAAAAGGAGGTTGATATCATTTTGTGGGTTTTATGGAAACCGCTTGATGAAAATCTGGAAGAAATACTGGATACCTACCAGCAATGGGGTGCCAAGGGGATCAAGGTTGATTTTATGCAGCGCTCCGATCAATACATGGTCAATTCGTACGAGCGCATTGCCCGTGAAGCAGCAAAGCGTCGGCTGTTGGTCGATTTTCACGGTGCCTTTAAACCATCGGGTTTGCGCGGAAGGTATCCCAATGTGCTTAGCTACGAAGGGGTAAAAGGCAACGAAAACAACAAGTGGAGTACCGACATAACACCCGAGCATACTGTTACGATACCATTTATAAGAATGGCTGCGGGGCCAATGGATTTTACACCCGGTTCAATGATCAATACACACCCCGTCAACTACAGTGTTAGTTTCGAAAGGCCCATGAGCATGGGTACCCGATGTCATCAGCTTGCCATGTATGTGGTATACGAATCGCCCATTCAGATGCTGTGCGAGTCGCCTTCGACCTACCGACGGGAACAGGAAGCAGTCGATTTCATTACACAAATTCCCGTGGTGTGGGACGAAACCCAGGTACTCGAAGCCAAAGTGGCCGATTACCTGCTCATCGCACGCCGAAAAGGAAACACATGGTATGTGGGGGCCATGACCGATGCTACACCAAGAACGCTTGAGCTTGATCTTTCGTTTTTGGGGTCGGGAAATTATCATGCTGAAATTATGAAAGACGGAATCAATGCCGACCGCTTTGCTCAGGACTATGCCAAAGAAGAAAAACCAGTTGACCAGAACACCCAACTGAAAATACAAATGGCTTCTGGGGGTGGCTGGGCTGCCATCATCAGAGCAAACTAACTAAGATAAAAGAGAGCAGTCAGTATGCTTGTTTAATGACTGCTCTCTTTATTTCTTCCGTCTTTTTTTTCTCTCACTTACTCTTTTTTTCTCCTGTCTCCTGTCTTCTTCCCTTATTTTCCTTTTCTGATTCTTCGCCGTTTAATGGCGTAAATAGAATCGACTCCCCGGTTAACAAATTTCACGTCCTCGATGGAGTAGAAGGCATTGGGATTGTAGGTGCGGATCAAATCGATAACCAAAGCTACATCCGATCGGTTAACAATGCTGTACAAAATACTCACCTTGCCATTGGCTCCGTTGGCCTCGTGATGGGTAATTCCGTAACCGGCAGCTTTTAGCTTGGCAAGCAGGTCGGTGGCAGCTTTTGCCGTAATAACTTGTATTTTAACTACTCCCATGGCCATTTTTTCTTCAATAAATAAACCCAGGTAGTTTCCGGTAGCAAAACCGGCGGCATAGGCAACAATATTCACCCAGTTATCGAGGTTTTGCATGATTTTTCCGATAGCAATGATCCAAATTATTACTTCGACAAAACCCAAAAAAGGAGCCACTATTTTGTTTCCCTTCGAAACCATCACGATGCGGATGGTACCAATCGAAACATCGATGATTCTTGCAAAGAAGATCAGCAGCGGGACAACGATCAGGTTGAAATAATCAAAATTTTCCATTTTGCATTTTTTTTAGTTGAAACTAAAAACACAAATACCTTTATTCAGGCTACGAAAATACCTTTTGATTCTCTATTATTTATATGCTGGTGAATAAACGATTTAAAAAAAACACAATTCCTCTGATCAGAAGCTGTATCAGGTAGAAAACAAGTGCAATAACAAGAATATAACCTATTTGAGTATACAGCTCATTCCAGTTGGTTTCGAAATGAATGATGGCATATATATTCAGTCCGATAGAAACAATTAATGCCAGCAGAGCAATTATTAGTTCCCTTTTAATATGGTGATTTTGAATAACAATTGGTTTCATTCGTATCTTTCTTTTAAATGATAAATTCAGCAGGCATTTCAAGTTTTTTACCGGTTTCGATGGCGATCTCACCCAGCATGGTCCAGATGGATGAATTATAACCTTCGAGGGCAATTTTTTCAGGAGCACTACCTTGTCGAATAAATTGAATAAAAGCTTCGAGCTGCAGCCCTGTATCGGCAAAGTCGGTACCACTCAGAATTGAATTTCCCTTGTATTTTGAGGCGGTTTCGGGGGCCCAGCTGGCTCCTCCAATTGGAAGACTTTCGAAGAGACTGTTTTCAATGTTGTTAATCAGCTGTTCAATTCCTGGTATTTTAGGCGCGTCTTCTGAAAACTGACGGTTGGTTTCAAATTCAATGGTTCCCTTGTGACCTAAGATCTGCTCTTCGAGCCCGTGTTTTTTATTGCTGGTCATTGAGTCGTAGATAAACTGGGTACCATCGTCGTAGGTGTAAATGAGTGCAATGTTGTCGTCTACCTCGCGGCCATCGTTCCAAAAACGGATGCTGCCGGTACCCATTACCGAAACTGGATTTTTTTGAAGTGCCCAGTTGGCCACCTGAATCTGATGCGACATCAGCTCGGTAAGCAAGCCTGCAGAGTATTCCTTGTAAAGCCGCCAGTTAATTTTTCGTTCCAGCTGCTGATTGTTGCCGGGTAAGGGGCGTCGCCAGTTGTTGTTCCGGTGCCAATAGGCACGTATTTGCCCTATGGTGCCCAGTTCCCCGTCGTGTATCCGCTGCATTCCTTCGATGTAAACGGGATTAAATAAGCGCTGATGACCAATTTGCAATATCCGTCCCGTCGATCGATGAGTATCGTACATTCGTTTTGTTTCGTCGAGTGTGCGGGCCATGGCTTTTTCACAAAACACGTGAATTCCTGACTCAAGACAGTCGACTGTAATATGAGCATGCTCGTGCAGGGGGGTGGCAATGAGCACTGCATCGGGTTTTTCCTTGGCAATCAACTCGCGGTAATCGGTGTATGTTTTTGGAGTAAGACCTTTTGAATGGCACATTGCAGCCGATTGATCGAGATGAAGTTGGAAATTATCGCAAAGCGCAATCAATTCAATGTTCGTTTCATCAATCAACTCAAACAGGTGTCGCATCAACTGACTTCCACGGCTCCCGGTACCAATTACTGCAAGCCTTACCCGGTCGTTGGGCCCCTTTCCGGGTGAGGCATTGTTTGCAAAAGCACTTAGCCAGGGGCTTGCCGCCAGCGATACTGCCGATCCGGTCAGAGCCAGTTGTCGGATAAAGTCCCTACGATTTTGTATTCCCATATCTTTAAATAATATCGATTGTACATTCTTTAAACTGAGCTATAATAGCCGGGTGTTGTTTTTGGGGTGCTGCCAGCAAGGCGGTTGAAAGTACTTCGGCCTCGGTTGGCTCATTGTTAATAATTATCACCGTTTTTGAGGTATTTACTATCTCATTTTCCTGCGGGTTGAAGATGTGATTTTCAACCAGGTGACTTTGTTTTCTTTTAGAGGAGCTTACCGAAACTGCATGGTTGTTCAGCTGCCAGCTTTTTCCTGAATTCCCGTATGCTTCTGAAAGTGAAAACCGCCAGTAGCTTCCATGCGGATGGCTGCCACGGGTAAGCACAGCGCTGCCGCCAAAACTGATGAAGGCATTGTTTATACTGAAACTGTCGATACAAGTTGCAATGTCGTTGAGCGCCAGCCCCTTTCCCATGCCTCCAAAATCGAGTGAAACTGCAGGATCGGTAATGGTCACCGTTTGCATGGTTTTGTCAAGCAAAAGGGATTCGTGATAGGGGCGTGCCGGCTTATCAAATGCTTCCCTCCCGTGCTTTATTTCGTGGTAAGTGTTTCCCAGCCTGATGTCGAAATAGCCCTTCGTATCTGAGTGAAATTGTTGTGCCAGCTCAAGTGCCCTGAATAAGCCAGAGCTGATTTTGACTGCTTTGTTTTTGGGTGAATTGTTCAAATCAAAAACTTCAGCCTGCCGATGATAACGGCTCAAAATGAGCTCCCAGTGTTGCAGCACTCCTTGAATCTCGATGAAAGCGGCTTCACATATTTCGGAAGTACTTCCCCAGAAAATCACATCGAGTTGGGTATTCATCGCCATTAAAGAGCGATGAAAAAGCTTGATTTTGGCTGCGACACTCATTGTTGCCTTACAATTTAGGTTCCCAGCCTTTTTCGTATTCACGTTCCCATAACTTCATTGCTTTTTTGCTGTTTAGAATGCGTCCGGTATCGGGGTCACATTCAAGAACTTCATTGGTTCGGTAAGCAATGTTTGAAAGGTGACACATCAGGGTGCTGGTGGCTCCTTCCTCAATGGTTGAATTTTGTTTTTCTTTGCCTCTGATGGCATTAAAGAAGTTCTGAACATGCAGGGTCGACATATCGCCACCGCCTCCCAACTGGGTTCCGCCTTCCGATCCATCTGATTTGCGCTCGCGAATCAGTTTGCCGGAGCGATCAAATAAGCGATAGCCTTCCCGGTCGACCCATACCGTTCCTTCGCTACCGTAAATAATGGTTCCACGGCCTGCACCGTAGGTGGGGTGACTGTTGCGGCTTTTGCCGTCCCACTTAATTGTTTTTCCACCCGGGTATTTGAAGGTCGCATCCATGGTGTCGTACATGGTCCATCCATCGTCTTTCCAATGGTATTTATCAGCATCTACAATTACTTTTTCAGGATTATTGACCTGCAAGGCCCAACGGGCAATATCGTATTCATGGGTCGCATTGTTGCCGGTTTCGGCTGTTCCATGGTCCCATCCATACCAGTGCCAGTTATAATCCCAGGTGTCGTGCTGGTAGTTCTTACGGGGAGCAGGTCCCTGCCACAGCTCCCAGTCGAGTCCCTTAGGTACCGTAGCATCAACCGGATTAATCACCCTGCCACGGTTATTTGAATAGAAAGCTTGTGCCAGGTAGGCTTCACCAATGACGCCACGATGTATTTCGTTGATTATTTCGATGGTTAATGCCGACGATCGTTGCTGATTACCCATTTGAATCAGTTTGCCATAGCGTTCCTGCGATTTAACTAAAATTTCGCCTTCTTTTGGATTGTGACTACAAGGTTTTTCAACATACACATGTTTACCTGCTTCGTTGGCCAGCCATGTTCCCGGAGCATGCCAGTGATCTGGTGTGGCGTTTATCAACACATCGAGTTTTGGATCGCCAATCACCTTGAAAAAATTGCTTTCGAGTTGGGGCTGATAGTCGAGTCGTTTTCCAAAACTGGCAGCAGCCCTTGTCATCTGACTTTCCATTACATCGCAGAGGTAAAGCAATTCAACATTGCTCTCCTTGAGTGCGATGGGATCGATGAAAGCACCCAGCCGACGCCCTAATCCGGCAATGGCAACGGTTAGCCTGTCGTTGGCACCAATAATGCGGCCATAGCTTTTTGCACTGAGCATCATGCCACCAAGGCCAATACCAGCGGCAGTAAGCGAAGTATTTTTAATGAAATTCCTGCGTGATTGCTTATGATTTTTCATCGTTGTACAGTTTAGTCAAGTTTTTTGATTTTGATATTTTTAAAATTTACGGCATCGCCATGATCCTGTAAGAGCAGGTGGCCACTTTCGAAATCGCCGAAACCGGGCCATTGTGCATATTTACTGTAGGCTACCAATGCATGCCACATTTGGGTATTGCGTTCGTATTCAACTACTTTTATTCCATTCAGAAAATGTTGTACTTTGTTGCCATTCACTACTACGCGGGCCCTGTTCCACTGATCGAAGCCATTTACATATTTAGTATTAGGCAAGTGTGGATTGTGTTCGAGTCCATCGGCTTTGATTAAGTCGTATAATGAACCAAGTGTACGGTTTCCGTTAACACCGGCTTTGGCATCGGGGTGGTTTCGATCGTCGAGAATCTGAAATTCACAGCCGATGGCCGAGCCAGCTCCCTGATTCATTTCAGTATCGACAAAATATTTAATTCCGCTGTTGGCACCCTTGGTGAGTTGAAAATCGACTTCCAATACGAAATTTGTATAGCGATCGATGGTAACAATATCGCCACCATTGGCTGATTCTGCGCCTCCTGAAGGAAGAACGCTCAGTATGCCATTTTCAATTTTCCATCCATTTTCAGGAAAGTCTTTTAGTTTGGCACCGCGCCAGCCCTTGCTTGTCTTTCCATCCCATAAAAGTTCCCAGCCCGCTGCTTTTTCTTCCGGAGTAAGCTCATTCTTAAGATAGCTAAGCTGAGGGGCAGGGCTTTCAACCTTCATGAAATCGGCTGCATCCATTTCACTAAGGCGAATGTTTTTCCAGCGAATGGTTTTGCCCGCCAAATCGCTATTGTTTCCGATATTATGAACCTGTAGGGCAATAAAGCCTGATTCGGCTTCCTCTTCGACCAGATTGGCAGCAGGGACTCCATTCACCCAGGTCATAATGTGTTTTTCGAAGGCGATCACTTTAAAGGTATTCCATTCCCCTTTTTTGAAGGCTGTTTTTGCGGCTTCGTTGTATTCCAGGGGATAGCGCCAACCTTTACGGGCTTCATCGTAGATGCCTCCGGCCCAGCCTCTTTTACTGTCTTCGCATTCAATCTGCAAGCCATGTACGCGACCGTTCATGTAGTTTTCGCTGCTTTGGCTTCTGATTTGCACGCCGGAGTTGAGTCCTTCATCTATTTTCATCTCGTACTCAAGAATGAAGTTCTTATATTCCTTATTGGTACTCAGAAAGGTATTGGGTGTATTGGTTTTTGACACACCAACTATTTCATCGTTTTCGACGTAAAATTTGGCATCACCATTTAATATTTCCCAGCCATTCAGGTTTTTTCCATTGAATAAGAGCTGGCTGTTGGCGTTAAGCGAAACCATTGATAAAAAAAATAAAATCAGGGCAATTTGTTTCATAGTAAATTTGTTTTTGACAACCATTAGTGCATTAACTTGAACTAAATGGCTGATTATAAATAGGCAGTTATTTTTCTTTTATAGAAGCAATTTTTCTGTTGTTTAATGGGGGTTTAATATAATAATAACTTGCTAAAAAGCAGTGGTTTTTGAAGTGATATTTTAATGCCTGAGCTATTTGTGTTCAACTTTTATGCTGAGCACTTTAAATTATTTTTTTGTAGACAGGGTTTCAAATGAGTGGCGATGAAAAAAATAGAGGCAAACAAAAAGGGGCTCATGGCCCCTTTTTGATCATATTATGATAAAAAATCAATTTTATTGTTCAAATACGTTGGCAATTTGTGTGGTGCTGTATTTGCCTTCGTCGAGTTTCTTGCGTACTTCGGTGAACGCTTTGATGGTGTAGTCAACATCTTCGAGCGAGTGTACCGAGGTTGGAATCAGGCGGAGCAGCAATTCACCCTTAGGAATGACAGGATAAATAACGATGGAACAAAATACATTGTAGTTTTCACGCAAATCCATTACTACGTTGGTTGCTTCGGGAACGCCGCCCTTGAGATAAACAGGCGTAACAGGAGAGTTGGTGGCTCCCAGATCGAAGCCCTGATCTCTTAGTCCTTTTTGCAGATGGTTCACCACTTTCCAGAGGTTATCACGCAGCGATTTTTCGGTACGCAATAGTTCCAGTCGTTTCAAAGCACCAATTACCATGGGCATTGGAAGCGACTTGGCAAAGGTTTGAGAGCGCATATTGTATCTCAAAAAGTCGACTACGTCTTCGTCGCCGGCTACAAAGGCACCAATTCCGGCCATGGCTTTGGCAAAAGTTGAAAAGTAGATGTCGATTTTATCCTGAATGCCAAAATATTCACCTGTTCCGGCACCTGTTTCACCCATGGTTCCAAAGCCATGCGCATCGTCAACCAGAAAACGGAAGTTGTATTTTTCTTTCAGTGCTGCAATTTGGTCAAGCAGCCCCAGGTCGCCGGCCATGCCAAACACGCCTTCAGTGATAAGCAAAATTCCACCACCTGATTCAGCTACCCGTTTTTGAGCAAAGCCAAGCATTTTTTCACATTTTTCCATGTTGTTGTGCTGGAAAACAAAGCTTTTTCCTCCCTTGGCTTTATGGAGGAAAATGCCATCCATGATGCATGCATGACTTTCGGAGTCGTATACAATTACATCATTCCGGCCAACAATTGAGTCGATAATGGAAACCATTCCCTGGTATCCAAAATTGAGCAGAAATGAATCTTCCTTGCCAACAAATTTTGCCAGTTCGTGTTCCAGCTCTTCGTGTTTGCTGGTTTGCCCCGACATCATACGCGCACCCATCGGATATGCCATTCCATATTCAGCGGCTGCTTTGGCATCGGCCTCGCGTACTGCCGGATGGTTGGCCAGCCCCAGGTAATTATTCAAACTCCATGTAAGTACCTCCTTGCCCCTGAACTTCATTCGGGGTTGGATTTCTCCTTCTAATTTAGGAAACATGAAATATCCGTGAGCCTGCTTTTGGTATTGACCAAGGTCACCTTTGTTAGCTCTTAGTTTATCAAAAATATCCATTGCTTAGTTATTGATTAAACGTTGCAAATGTAAAATTTTTACAGGTGTTTACAAATAGTCCCAATTTTTAAAATTTTAACTATAAATAATTTCTCCCTGCTGCTTAAATCTTTATTTTGCGGCTTTCATTATTGAATATAAAAATCTATTTTTGCACAACATTTTTAGCTATGGATAAAAAGTGGTTTTTCTTATTGATTATTAGTCTGTTCCTGTTGTCGTGCAGCGAATTCAACAAAGTCGTGAAAAGTACCGATTATGAGTACAAGTATAAAAAGGCGCTGGAGTATTACGAAGCAGAAGACTTTACACATGCCAATTCACTCTTTCAGGATTTGGTTTATGTGTTCCGCGGAACTTCGAGGGGCGATGACCTTTATTACCACTATGCCCAAAGCCTGATTGGACAGAAAGATTACGTACTGTCAGGTCATTATTTCAAAAATATCATCGATCAGTATCCCAGGAGTGAGTTTGCCGAGGAGTCTCAATTCATGATCGGGTATTGTTATTATATGGATTCACCCACTGCCAAGCTCGATCAGCAGGTTAGCAGGCAGGCCATCGATGCATTGCAATTGTTTATTAATATCTATCCTTTTAGCGATAAAGTGGCCGAAGCCAATATCCTGATTGATGAGCTGAACGAAAAGATTGCCTACAAATCATATCTCAACGCCAAGCTTTATTTCGACATGGATTATTTTAAAGCTGCGGTTATTGCGCTTGACAATAGTCTGTCCGATTATCCCGATACGAAATACCGCGAAGAATTACGCTATCTGCTTTTCAAGTCGAAGTTTAACCTGGCCGACAACAGTGTGGAAAGCAAGAAGCGCGAGCGTTTGAACGATGCGCGTGATGAGTATTTTAATTTTGTTGATGAATTCCCTGAAAGCAAATATATACGGGAAGTACAGCGGGATTTTAAACAAATATCAGATGAATTGGGTTATGATGAAGATCTTTCATCGATTGATTCATAAAAATAGCTTATTTTTGCAGGGCTAAAATTATTGCAATAGTATTTAGAAAAAAGTTCAAGAAATATAAAGTATGGATTACAAAAAGACAAAAGCAGCAAACAACACCATTAGCCGTAACATTCAACAGCTAAGTAGTGAAACTGGCAACATGTATGAGACTGTGATGATTCTGTCGAAACGTTCGAATCAGATTGCCTCAGAGCTGAAGGAAGAACTCAATCAGAAATTGTCTGAATTTGCTTCGTACACCGATAACCTGGAGGAGATCTTTGAAAACCGTGAGCAGATCGAAATTTCAAAATTTTATGAACGCTTGCCAAAACCAACGTTGATTGCTACACAGGAGTTTATCGAAGGCAAAATTTATCATCGAAACCCATTGAAGGATAGTAGAAAAGGTAACTTTTAAATCCTTGTTGTGAGGTTAAAAGGAAAACATATTGTTCTTGGAATAACAGGGAGTATAGCTGCTTACAAGGCAGCTACTCTTTTAAGGGGCCTGGTGAAAGAAGGAGCCGAAGTACAGGTTGTAATTACCCCTTCGGGGAAGGAATTCATTACGCCGGTCACCTTGTCGGCTTTATCGAATAAACCCGTTGTGAGTGAATTTTTCGGAGCCAACGATGGCAGCTGGAACAGCCACGTCGACATTGGTTTGTGGGCCGATTTAATGATTATTGCCCCGGCAACCGCTTCATCTTTAGGTAAGATGGCCCATGGTATTGCCGACAATATGCTGATTACCACCTATATGTCGATGAAGTGTCCGGTAATGATTGCTCCGGCCATGGATCTTGACATGTATAAGCATCCGGCCAATCAAAAAAATATTGAAATACTGAAATCCTACCACAACATCATTATTGAACCCGACAGCGGAGAACTGGCAAGTGGCCTGGTAGGCAAAGGACGCATGCAGGAACCTGAGGCCCTGCTTGAAGAAGTTGTTCACTTTTTCAATAAAAAAAAAAGCTAAGCGGTAAAACTTTTCTGCTTACTGCCGGCCCCACCCACGAAAAAATTGATCCTGTTCGCTTTATAGGAAATTATTCATCGGGTAAAATGGGTTACTCTCTGGCTAACGAGCTGGCCAGCCGCGGAGCAAGGGTTTTACTTGTTTCCGGCCCGGTTGCACTTACGGTGAATCATCCCAACATTCAGTTAATTAAAGTAACATCGGCCCTCGAAATGCACCGCGAGGCTGTGAACTTATTTCCAGGCACCGATGGTGCGATCATGTGTGCCGCAGTGGCCGACTATAGGCCGTCGCAACAGTTCGGTCAAAAAATGAAACGCAAAAGTGACCAGTTGAAAATAGAGCTGATTCCCAATCCCGATATTGCTGCCAGTTTAGGAGAAATTAAAAAAGAAAAACAAGTACTTGTTGGTTTTGCGCTCGAAACCAACAATGAACTGGAAAACGCCTCGGCCAAACTGAAAAAAAAGCAGCTCGATTTCATTGTGTTAAACTCCCTTAATGATCCCGGAGCCGGCTTCCAATCGGCAAGCAACAAAATTACCATCATCGGTAAGGATAATAAAATGTACAATTTCGAGTTAAAATCAAAAGAAGAAGTTGCAAGCGACATTGTTGATCACATGGAAACGATCATCAGCTTGTAAATTCATCTGCTATTCTTATTTTTACTTTTGCAAAAGTTGTATTTATGAAGAAACTACTGATCGTAATGTTGCTTTTTCTGTCGATCGTTCCTGGTTTTGCGCAGGAATTGCGCTGCAATGTGAGCGTAAATGCCAGCAAAATTACAGGAGCGAACAAAAATATTTTCCGGACGATGCAGATGGATTTGTACGATTTTATGAATAACCGAAAATGGACCAATCATAATTATTCGAATACCGAACGCATTGAATGCAGTATCAACATTCAGCTGAATAAACAGATTTCGGCCGATGAATACGAAGGCATTATTACTGTTCAAAGCAAGCGAACTGCCTTTAATTCATCATACAAGACAACAGTGCTGAATATACGGGATGAAGGTTTCAGATGCAAATACCAGGAATACCAGGCCATTGAGTTTAGCGAAAATGCCAATAAAGATAACATGACCAGCATACTGGCCTATTATGCCTATGTTATTCTGGGTTTCGACTACGATAGCTATTCACCCAACGGAGGTAGCGAGTATTTTGAAAAGGCACGTAAAATTGTCAATGAGTCGCAGAATTTTCCCAATTCGTATCGTGGATGGAAAGCCTTTGAGTCGGATTACAACCGTTACTGGCTGGTAGAAAATGTACTCAATACAAGTTATTCATCGTTTAGGCAGTGCATGTACGACTATCACCGCAAGGGACTCGATGCCATGGCCGAAAGTGTGGAGTCGGGAAGGGCAGAGATTGCAGAATCACTCCGTTTGATACAACAGGTTTTCAGGGCCCGATCGCGTTTGTACATTACCCAGGTATTTTTCGATGCCAAGTCGAATGAGCTGGTCAATGTATTTTCGAATTCCTACCCCGATGAGCAGGACCGTGTTATTCAGATCCTATCGGAATGTGATCCTTCCAATGCATCGAAGTATGAAAACATCAAAAAGGAAGCTAAAAATCAACTATAACCCATGTTAAGTAAACTTTCTGTTCGCAATTACGCCATCATTAAAACCCTCGATGTTGATTTTGCTCCCGGATTCTGTGTAATTACAGGTGAGACGGGTGCAGGTAAATCGGTCATTATGGGGGCATTGGGACTGATACTCGGTCAGCGTGCCGACACATCGGTGCTCAACGATGAAGCGGGTAAGTGTGTGGTGGAAGGAAGATTTAAAGTAGCTGAAAATATACAGTTACGACGTTTTTTTGATGAGAATGATCTTGACTTTGATATTCCGGTGATTCTTCGCAGGGAAATAACACCTTCAGGTAAATCAAGGGCCTTTATCAATGATACTCCTGTGCAGTTAAATGTAATGAAAACCCTGGGAGTTCAACTGATCGACATTCATTCGCAACATGCCAATCTGGAACTTGGAAGTCATCATTTTCAACTCAATGTACTCGACTGGTTTGGAGGCCATCAGACTTTGCTTGATGAATACGGCATGCATTATAAAGTATGGCGACAGCTCGAGAAGCAGTATGCAAGCCTTGCAGAACAGGCAGCACAGTCGAAAGCCGACCTCGATTATTTTGAGTTTCAGTTTAAACAACTCGAGGAAGCTGTACTCATCGAAGATGAACAGGAAAAGCTTGAATCGGAGCAGGAGCTCCTGAGCCATGCCGAGGAAATAAAAACAGGCCTGAATCAGGTTTATCAATGGCTCGACGGAGAAGCGTTTGATGCTTTGTCGAGATTAAAAGAAGCGGCAGCCACCCTTCAAAAACTGTCGGCTTATCTTCCCGAAGCCGGTGAACTCCACCAACGGGTCGAAAGTCAGTACATCGAATTACGGGATGTCGCCGATGAATGCGAACTGCTTGCCGGAAAAAGTGAAGACGACCCGCAACGGCTCGAGATAATTACCGATCGGCTTAACCTGCTTTATTCGCTGCAACAAAAACACCGTGTTGATTCTGTGGCCGAATTAATTGGAATAAGAGATGATTTTGATTCAAAAATACAGGCAGCCGCATCGTACGATGAAGCGCTTGAAAAGCTGGAACAACAAATCAAAAAGCAGAAAGAACTGGTAACCAAAGCGGCTCTCGGGCTGCATCAGTCCCGCGAAAAATGCTTACCCGAACTCAATCAGGAGATAAGCAGCTATTTGCATCAGCTGGGCATGCCCAATGCACGGTTCGAGGTAATGCTTCGCAGCCTTTCTGAATTTGGTCCCAAAGGGAATAATGTGGTCGATTTTCTGTTTGCAGCCAATAAAGGAGGCCAACCCGAAGAAATCAACAAAGTGGCATCGGGCGGGGAACTTTCGCGCGTGATGCTGGCCATAAAAACAGTGGTGGCACGTTCGAAAGCACTTCCTGCAATAATTTTCGATGAAATTGACAGTGGTATTTCGGGTGAAATTGCTGCTAAAATGGGGCTTATTCTACATAAAATGGCCGCTTACATGCAGGTGATCAACATTACACACCTTCCACAAATTGCGGCAAAAGGCAGCCATCATTATCAGGTGTTTAAAAATGAAACCAGCACCGCTGTTGAAACCGGAATTAAACTTCTTAACGAAGTTGAAAGAGTAGAGGAGCTTGCCAAAATGCTGAGTGGTGAATTTCCTGATAAAGCGGCCTTTGAAAATGCGCGTTCGTTGATGAAGGCTTAAAACACGAAAAGGCTTTCTGCTTTTTTTTCTTCCGGATTCGAAATCTGTTTTTCATTCATATGATTAACATAAAATCTTCTTTTCCATTAAACTTTTTTCAAAAGTCAAGGTTATTCTAGTGTTTAATCTAAAAAAAGGAAAGAATGTTTTATCAGATTCTCAAACATGCCCACTCGGGGCTGCGCTGGTTGGTTTTATTATTTATTGTTAGCGCCATTGTCTCTGCCCTTGTAAAGCTTATGGGTAATAAAAAATACACCAGTGGTGACCGGAAACTGGGAGTGCTCTCCCTTGCCTTTACCCATACTCAGATTATCATCGGACTTGTACTTTATTTTATAAGCGGAAAAGTAGTTTTCAGTGCACAAAGCATGTCGAACGATCTGCTGCGTTTCTTTTTAGTCGAACACATTGGTATGATGCTGATTGCTGCGGCATTGATTACCATTGGATATGTTAAGGCTAAGAAAGCAAACCTGAACAGTGCAAAACTGAAACGTACCCTTATCTTTTTTGGAATTGGTTTGATTGTTATGTTGCTTGCCATTCCCTGGCCATGGCAATTATATGGAGCCTGGTGGTACTAAATTTTTGAAAAAATAAAACCAACATCTTCCGAGGCTGTTTAATTATTATACGGAGTTTGAAAAGTTGTTATTAACTTTAAAAACAGGAAACGATGAAAACACTGCTTGGAATTGTTCGAAACCCTCAGGAAGCTGAAAGTTTTATTGCTTATTGTGCAAGGCTTGCCCATGATCTGAATTTCGCTGTCAAACTAATTTATATTCAAACCTACGATAATTATCCCATGGGTGACCCGGGAGCTATTGGTGTTCCTGCTAATTATGCCTATCAGAATCACGAAGAGCTGAAACGTGATATTAGCGAGTTGCTCGATGCTAAAATAAAGGCTGTTGCAAAAGAACTTCCTTTTAAAGCAGATGTTGCTTATTCAATCGAAACCGGCGTATATTTTTCGATACTCGACGATTTACTGGAAGAGAAGAAAATCGATATGCTGGCGGTTGAAGGGCATGAGGAAGAAAGCTTTTGGTCGCAAACACCAGCCAATATGGAGTTGATTCGCAACCTGGCCTGTCCGGTGTGGGTGATTCCCAAAGGGATACCATACAGCCTGCCCAATAAGGTATTGTATGCTACCGATTACCACGAAGCCGATATTGCTACTTTTAAACGCTTGCACGAAATGTTGGGTGAAATGATGCTTTCATTAACTGCTTTGCATTTGTCAAAAACAGGTGGCTTTGAAGCGGATGTAAAAAAAGAAGGTTTTCAGGAGCTGGTGCGGCGTGAAAGTGGATTTGAACATGTCACGGTGAAGGCACTGACCAGGAGCCCGGAGTTAAAATTTGCAGAACAACTTAATCATTTTGCACTTGAAAACGAATGCAGCTTAATTGTTTTATTAAAAGAAAACAGAGGTTTCATCGACAGTATCTTTCATAAAAGTGAAACCAGGGGCATCATTAAAAAAGCACAAATACCCGTACTAATTTTTCATGAATTGAAGAAGTAATATGAAAGTCTTAATCACTGGAACCCATTCGGGGCTTGGTTTTGGATTAGCTCGATATTATCTGAAGCAGGGGGCTGAGGTGTACGGTATTAGCCGTAAGCAAAACCCAGAACTGGCAGACCATGCTTCTTTTCGTTATTTGTCGCTTGATTTAATTGAGCTCGGTCAAATCGAAGCATTGCTTCCTGCTTTCATTTCAGAACTTAAGTCACTTGATCTGGTCATTCTCAATGCCGGCAAACTCAATGAAATTAAAGACTTAAAAGATACCAGTATTGCTGAAATTAAGTCAGTGATGGATTTGAATGTGTGGAGCAATAAGGTACTGATTGACACATTGACCACCTACTGCAGCATTGGACAGGTGGTGGCAGTTTCGTCGGGAGCTTCGGTAAGCGGAGCACGGGGATGGAATGCTTATGCCCTTTCGAAGGCGACACTCAATATGTTGATCAATTTATATGCTGGTGAATTGGAAAACACTCATTTTTGTGCCCTGGCTCCTGGCCTGGTCGATACCGGAATGCAGGAATATATTGCAGGAATACAGGAAACTGAAAAGTATCCGGTACTCAAAAAATTGCAGACAGCCCGTGGTACCCAAAAAATGCCCGGTATTCATCAAGCGGCAGCGCTATTTGCCCGGGCTGTTACTGAAGTGCGTAACTACAAAAGTGGCAGTTTCCTCGACGTTCGTGAATTGAAATAAGCAATTTGCAGATGCAGCCTAGCAAACAATCCGAATGGCACCCGGCAGCAGTTTTAAGTTGATTTTTAAGGTGTCATTAACGATTTCACCATCAATTTGTATTACCTGAGGTTTTTTAAGCAGCAGTTCGGCCTCGCAGCTATGATATACCTTTACGTATTTCATGGTATGCAGACGACCCGCAAAGATGTTGTAGACAAAACGTACCACCGACCACCAGGGATAAGGCTTAATGACGATCACTTCGAATAATCCATCGTCGATTTTACCTTGAGGATTAATACGCGCTCCGGTTCCATAAGCCTGGGCATTGGCAATGACCACCATTTCGGCTTTTCTTTTTTTGTCAATTCCCTCCTTGGTCTTTATACGGAAGAGGAATGCCTCGTTTTTTGAAAACAGCTCTTTCAACAAATGCTTGGCATAACCACGTAATCCCTTTGATTGCTCTTCTTCGAAACGCTTAACAATGCGGGCATTGATGCCAATATCGCTTAAGTGCAAACAATAGCGCTCATTGATTTGTATGCAGTCAATCTGTCTTTCCTGCCCTTCAAGTATTCGTTTTAGTGCTTTTTCGGCATTGTTTGGTATATCGAGATTGTAGGCGAGCCCATTGGCCGACCCGGCGGGAATAATACCCAGTACTAGTTTTGTATTTAGCAGGAGGGGAGCAAGCATGTTGATGGTGCCATCGCCACCAACAGCAATAATCATTTGTGGTGAAGAGGTCTTGATCAATTGTTTTATTTCTTCCTGGTCATGCTTACCTTTGGTAAGATATATTTCAGGAATAAACTGAAAGCGATCGGCATATTTTTTTACCAGTTCCTCCAGGGTTGAAACGTTGGCTGAACCCGATTTTGGATTGATAACCAGTAAAATGTGCATTCCGTTTTTCTTATTCAAGCGTCTGTTTTTTTTTATATTTTCTTAAGCGTTCATCAAGTTATAAAAAAACGGCCATTAAAGTGCTTAGCGAATATGAAGTTTTTACGACCAGTATTTAAAAATTTAAGTCATCCCTTAACTCCTTTGCTTGTTTATTTGAAACAAAAAGCTGGCTGGCTTAAGGTGCCCGTCATTGTCCCTTATCACGGTTTTGGAAATGAAAGCGATGTTTACATAAAAGGCATGGTAATGGAGGACAAGGGGATACAAGAACCACACAATGGTCATCGCAAATGGCGCAATGTACTCTCGATGATCAAACGTTTTGCAAGTGATGAAATTGCAGGAGTAAAACTGAGTGCATGCTTCATGGGCATCACGCTCGAAGGCCAAACCGATGAGCAGGGGTATTTCTCCTTTCATTTTCATTTTGAAGCCCCCCTTGAAGCAATCAGAGAAAAACAATGGCACGAGGTTCATTTTAAATTGCTTGATGAACTTGTAGAGAATCAGCCTGAAATTAAGGCTACAGGTGAGGTTCGGATTATTCTCAATGACAATGAGCGAATTTTTGTTTCCGACATCGACGATACTGTGTTGATATCGCATTCAACTCAGATTTTGAGAAAGATGCGGCTTTTACTGATAAAGAATGCCCACACACGCCTGCCTTTTCCGGGGGTTTCATTGCTTTATAAAGCTTTCAAGGAAGGCGACGGACGAAGCAATAAGTATCCTTTTTTCTATGTTTCGAGCAGTGAGTGGAATTTGTATGACTTGCTCGATGATTTTTTTACCTTCAACAAAATTCCCAAAGGCGTTTTCATGCTTCGAAAACTGAATTACAGCATTTATAAATTCTGGAAATCAGGTGGTGGAAGTCATGAGCATAAATTTGAAAAAATTAAATTCCTGCTCGATTTTTATCCCAATCATGAATTTGTGCTTATTGGCGACAGTGGCCAGTGCGATCCGGTAATTTATAAGAGAATTGTTAGTGAATACCCCGACCGGGTAAGGCTGATCTACATACGAAAAGTAAAAAGAGGTCAGAAAACAGCAAAACTTCATCGCATTATTGAGCACGTTGGTCAACTCGATACCACCATGGTGCTTGCACCAAGCACAGCCGAAGTAGCGCAGCATGCAGCGGGAGAGCACTATATTGATGAGTCCTATCTTCGGCAGATTGATGATCTGCTTCGCGAAGCCGAAAAGCCCTAAGCAGAAATTCATACGGGCTACAAAGCACTTGTCCGGAAAAATGCCTACTTATCGTTGTTTTTCATCAAATCGTTCAGGTTTTTGTTAATGTCATCATAAATGGTCATGAACGATTCCTTGATCTTTTCACTTCGTTCTTCAAACGAATTTCCGATGCTTTTGATGAGCAGATTGTAGTTTTTCAGGAGGGTAATGGCCACTTCCTTGCTTTCCTTAAATAATTCGGCGGTGGCTTTTCCTGCTTCCATTTTGCTGTGCTTTACAGGGTTTGTGAGCCCTTCGAGCAAAAGGTATTTGATTTTTTTGCCATTGGCCTGAAAATACAAATTAATGTAGGTCTCAACACCAAAACGGATGTCTCTGATATCATCCAAAATCGGAAGCAGGTCTTTTTTAAACATGACTCTTTCACCGGTCAGGCTTTTGAAGGGATTGATCCGGTAATCGATAAAGGTATTCGAAGGAGTTCCCAGCACCATGTCTGCCTCCGGATGGTCAATTAAGACAGGATTTAGCAGTTGGTCGAAATGCTTTGCTTTGATACCTGTTATGTCGGCATCGAAGAACAGGATAATATCGTTCGAGGCGTTTTCGACTCCCTTAACCATTGCATAGCTTTTTCCTTTGTTTTCAATTAAATGAATGTATTTTACAGGCAATTCATTTCGTAGTTGCTCCATTATTTTATGTGTCTTGTCATCGGAGCCGTCGTTAACCACAATAATTTCACTTTCTGGATTGTGTTCATGACATTGCCGAACAACAGCTTCAAGGGTCTTTTCTTCGTTGTAGGCACAAATGATAATGCTTACGCTCTTTTTTTTCATTTTCTATCTTTTTGTCAGACATAGGGTCGCTGCATTCAGCGGGCTTAGGAACTCAGAAAAAGTTCTTCCACTTTTTTCCAGTTAACCAGCTTCCAGAATGCATCGATATAAAGGTGTTTGTTGTGCTGGAATTTAAGCAGGTAGGCATGTTCCCACAGGTCGAGGGTAAGAATGGGCACACCCTGTACCGGCGCAATATCCATGAGCGGATTGTCGTGATTGGCAGTAGTGGTAATGTCTAAACTTCCATTGGCAGCCTTGATTAGCCAGGTCCATCCTGAACCAGGCAATCGCTGTGCCGCTTCCGAAAACTGTGCAATCATTTTCTCAGTCGAACCAAATACTTTTTGAATCATCTTCGCAAATTGCCCTTTTCCTATGCTGACCGGATAGGGACTTAGAATTTTCCAGAACAAGGAGTGATTGTAAAATGCACCTCCATAAAAACGGACATCATCACTGTAATTCGAAATACGTGAAAAAATAGAAGCAGGTGTCTGATCTTCGAGTCCGGTATTGCGGATGCTTTCATTAAAGCGCTCCAGCATGCCTGCATGGTATTGTTCGTAGTGCATTTCAACTGTTTGAGCATCGAAATGTGGCTCAAGTGCATTGTAATCGAATCCTAAATCGGGCAGAATAAAAGCCATATCAAGTGTTTGATAAGTTGTACTCATGCATGTTGTGGAAAATGTAGACCGGAATCTATGCCACCAATGCAAAGCATATATCCCTGAAAATGTTGTGCCACAACAATTTCAATTTAATGTATGTACTTGTTTTACAGTTTCTTGTTATTGTGTGTTGTGGCTAAACTAATTGTTCCGATGTTGAATTAATGCCCTAAACGTGGCAGATTGTCCACAATTTATTTGTGAAGAAAGTAACTCAGGAAATGAGCAATCCAAGGCTGTTTTGTGGAACCGTAGTTTAAAGCGAGCTGACTTCTTTCTCCAGTATTTTAAGTAATTTATGAATTTCGATATTGGTTTGTTTGACCAGTTGGGGCAGTTGGTCGTAATTGGGGGCAATGAGTGTTTTTTCTTTAATTTGGGTCAGTAAGGGAACTAATTTGCTGACTTTAAGATGCCGGTACGAAGGGAGAATTTTGTGAGCCGTTTCACCCAGCTGAGTGTATTTTTTTTCGTTGACTAAACGTTCCATTTCTGCCACTGCCTGCCTCGAGTTTTCGATGAAGGTTGTCAGCATATTATGGATAAACTGTTGTTTCCCGTCGGCGATGCTTGTTAACTCCGATAAATCATAAGGAAGGTTTTCAGAAGAGAATGAGGGCAATGATTTTTTCTTCTTTTCTAATTTCTGTTCAGGTAATTCAACATGCAGCATCTCGCAAATTTTGTTAAACAGATTAATTTCTTTAAAGGGTTTAATAAGAAAATCGTTGATGCCGGCCTGCTGATAGGTTTTAAGTTCGTGACTCATCACAGCGGCAGTCACAGCAATGATTCGGGTTGACTGATTGTTTAGATCTTTGCGGAGGTAGCGGGCCACATCGATGCCACTGACTTCGGGCATGTGAATGTCAAGTAATATTACATCGAAGACTTTGTTGTTGAGCAATTCGATGGCTTTTTTTCCGCCATCGGCGACTTCTACCATGCAGTTAAATTTCTCAAGTATGGTTAAAGCAAGCAGTCGGTTAACACTGTCATCATCGACAAGCAATATTGTTTTATTACGCAATACTTCCGGATCAATTTGTACTGTTTTAAGCACGGAGAGGTCGCTCTTTTTTCCTTTCAGGAAGGGAAGTGTGAAGGTAAACGTACTTCCCGCAGCGGGTTCGCTTTCGACTGACAGCGTACCCTGTTGCAGTTCAATCAATTTTTTACAAATGGTTAATCCCAGTCCGGTTCCACCAAATCGTTTGGTGATGGTGGTGTCGGACTGCTTAAACTGGTCGAAAATGATGCTGAGATGTTCGGGCGCAATGCCAATGCCGGTGTCGCTGATTTCGAAGCTAATGCGAAGCCTGGTGCCATCGTCGTGTTGCAGCTTGCAGCGAAGTTCTACACCGCCTTCGCTGGTGAATTTTATCGCATTGCTGAGCATGTTAATCAAAATCTGACGCAGACGGAAGCTGTCGCCAATTATCACTTTGTTAATTTTCGGATCAATGGTAAAATTAAAGTCCAGCCCCTTTTCACGGGCCCGTGTTCCCAATGCATCAAAAACATATTCAACAACCTGAGTAAGCTTGAATGGAGTCTGATCGAAATTCATCTCCCTTGCTTCAATTTTTGAAAGAATAAGGAGATCGTTGATGAGCGACTGAAGATGTTGCGATGATTTATCGATGATTTTCACAAATTCGTGTTGCTGCAGATTCAATTCAGTTTGTGCTAATTGTTCGGCAAAACCAACAATGGCATTTAAAGGAGTACGTATTTCATGACTTACATGGGCCAGAAATTCACTTTTGGCCTGATTGGCCTTTTCAGCTTCTTCTTTGGCTTTTTTAAGCTTTCGCTGTGTACGCAGGTCGTTGGTGATGTTTTGTGTGATGGCAATTCCCGATTCGGTGTTTCCTGTTTTATTTTTTACAGGAAAGGCCCACATCCGGTAGTTGTAGTTGTTGTGAGAATAGCGTGCCGAAGCATCAATTCCTTTCAATGCTTCTTCAAAAACAGGCTTCCAAAGTCCGGCCAGTTTTTGATCGTTGAGTTGATCGAGCGTTTTGTTTTCGAAATAATTACTATCGATCCCGTTGTTTTTCATTTCACGTCCTTCGGCGATGATAAACCTTAACGACTGATCGAAAAGGAATAAATTAATTCCGGGAATGTTATTGGCCAGAATTTGATAAAGGTTGATGTCGTATTGAAGGGCTTGTTCATTTTTGAGGTATTCGGCCACATCCTTGCCCGAAATGACGACCCCGCTAATGGTTTCCCCGTGCATTACGGTCATAATTTTGGCTTCGATAATGTAATGTTTGCTTTGTGCAGTTTTTAATTCGTAACGGCGGGCCTGTGTGATTGATTTGTTGGCATTAAGTAGTTCAATAAAATCATTGCCGGCTTTTTGCTTATTCCCGCTGGTAATAAACTTTTCGAAAAAGTTTTTTCCATGAAGCGATTCAAAAGGCAGTCCTAAAAGTTTGCATCCCGTTTCATTTACTAAAACAATCTGACCACTTGTATCGAGTACCAGTACCAAAACTCCAATCAAATCGAAGCATTCACGGGCCATCAAAAATTCAATGCTGTTGCGGTCGTTTTGTGTTAATAGTTTGTTTATGAGTGAAATATTGGATGATATGTCCATTCCTGTTGTGCTTTTTGTTGCTTATTTACTTTCAAATTGAACAAGTCCGCTATAAAAATCGAAAAATTCAACCTGGTATTGATGATGAATAAAATTGATGGGGAAGGTTTGGAAGTAACGTACTTTTTCGCCATCCAAAAGAGCGGGTTCCCAGCTTTCGGGAAGCGTGCGAAAGGCATTGACAACAATTTCCTCCAGTTCGTTGCTTAGGGAATTCAGTACCCTGAAACCACCAATTTTTCCATCTTCAAACACAACGAAGCCAATTTCGAGCCTCCCGTTGATGCTTGTAAAATCGACCTTTTTTCTTTTTAATGCTGCAAGAAGGTGTTCATGAAGTCGCTCATTTCCTCCGGTGTATTTGGGGAATTGGTCAACAGAATAAAAGATATTGTTGAAGTAGGGAATCCCGTTTCCAAGCCAGTTCTTATTGCTTTGAAGTTCGTTGTGTTGGTAAAATTCAAGCGATTTTATTTTTCCGTTGGGATAATAAGTTTTGATGGTATCGTGCAGCAATAAGGGAATGTTGCTGATGGCGCTTCCTTCGCGTACCAGCTTTTCGTTGATCTGTTCCTTAAAATACCAGGTCCCGTCATTATTCCGTGTGTATTGCCTGATCAGTCTGATTTTATCCGTTCCTCTGCGAATCGTGATTTTAAAGGTTCCATCGTTTATTTGCTTCCATTTTTGGTTCATGCCTTCCAACCAACCGTCGGACGTGAAATTGCTTGTTTTGATTAGCAGGGTGTTGCTGTTTCGGTAAACGATTTCCTTTTTAATATAACGGCTGTTGTTTTTGGCTAATTCGCCATTGGCATTGAAGTAATAGGCGGTATCGTTTTGAGCCATTACGCCTGCCCCAATGAATAAAGAAAGCCAAAGTATTACGATTTGTTTCATGGCTTTAATTTGTAGGTTCAAACGGTAGTTCAATCCAAAAACAAGATCCCTCACCAGGAGCTGATTCTACCCAAATAGTACCACCGAGCATGTTGGTATAGGCTTTTGAGATTGACAGCCCCAGACCGGCTCCCTCGAACGACTTGGTTAGTTTATTATCGGCCTGTACAAAGCGTTCGAAAATTGCTTCGTGCCGTTCCTGTTCAATTCCGTCACCTGTGTCTTTCACATAAAACAAGATGCTGTTATTTCCTTTCCTGAATCCAAGTTCCACCCAGCCTTTGCTGGTGTATTTAATGGCATTTTTAATGAGGTTGATCAAAATGGCATTCAGTTTAAACTGGTCGGTATTCAGATGGGTATCTTGATTTTCTGGTTCGGAAATGTAACGTAGTTCAAGCCCCTTTTTGTTTGCTTCGGGTTGAAAAAAGTGATAGAGCGCATCGAGTTTTTCATGAATGCACACACTGGAATACTCCACCTCGACCGTTCCGGATTCAATGCGTGAAATGTCGACCAGGTCGTTGATGGTTTCGAGCATGCGCTGACCACTTTCTTCAATAATTTTGATGTATTGTTCTTTGGTAGCATCGTTCAGATGGGGTTCTTTAAGTAATTCGGCAAAACCCAGAATGCCGTTCATTGGTGTTCTGATTTCGTGACTCATATTGGCCAGAAAGGCCGATTTCAGACGATCACTTTCCTCCGCTTTCTCTTTAGCGCTCACCAGGTCTTCAATCATTTTTTTCTTCTCGGTAATGTCTTCACGAACCGATACGAAATGGGTAATTTTTTTCTGACTGTTAAAAATAGGGGAGATGACCGCATCTTCCCAGTAAAAGTTGCCATCCTTTCGTTTGTTGTGGAGTTCCCCCATCCAGTCGTTGCCCGAAAGCAAAGCCGACCACATGTTTTCATAGAATTGCTGGTTATGAAAACCTGACTTGAGAAAACGGGGATTTTTGCCTTTTACCTCATTCAACTCATAACCGGTTACTTTGGTGAAGGTTGGATTAACATATTCGATTTGTCCTTGTTTGTTAGTAATCAGCATAGTAACCGGGCTTTGTTCAACAGCCCGTTTGAGCAGTCTTAATTCCCGTTCACTCATTTTTTTCTCGGTAATATCGTGTATGATGGCATGAAGGTAGGCTTTGTTATTTACCTCCACCTTGCTACTGAAAACCTCAACATCGAATACTGTATTATCTGCTTTTTGGTGTTTGAGCTCAAGATTTAAAGAAGTATTGTCGTTAACATTGGTCAGAAGCTCTTCAATTCGTTTATCTGCAAACGGATCAAGGTCGCGAATATTCATTTGGGTAAGATGCTGCACCGGCCAGCCATACAAGGAGGCAGCCGCCTTATTGGCTTCGACAATAAAGCCATTTTCAGGGTCGATCATCATTTTTGCAGCGGAATGATTGTTAAAAAGTGATCTGAATTTCTCTTCGCTTTGGAGGAGTGCTTTTTGTTGTTCCTGACGTTCTGTAATGTCGCGTGCTACACAAAGAAGCACCCGCTTTCCCCTGAATATCATGGGGGTAGTACTCACCTCGACGGGAATATCAGTTCCACTTTTGGTGGTATGAAGCGTTTCGAAAACCTGTGTTTTATTTTCAGCTAGCTGATCCGTGTTGTAGTTAATGGTTTTTTTCAGGTTCACTTGTATAACGCTCTCGAATGCAGGTGAAAGTAATTCTTCCCGCGAATACTCCAGCATGTCGACAGCAGCCTGGTTTACATCGAGTAGATGTCCCTCATTGCTGATTATCCAAATGCTTTCGTTCATTCCATTGATGAGACCACGGTATTCCTGTTCCCTTAGGGTGAGTTCTGTCAGTACCTGCTTATACTGGGTAATATCGCGACAAGTGGCAATCATCATTTGTTCTTCGGGAAAAGGGTGTACATTCCAGGCAAGCCATTTTAGTGCACCATTTTTGCACAGATAGCGGTTTTCAAAACGAAAAACCTCATTTCCCTCAATGATCTTTTCCTGCATGTGTATCGCTTGTTCCTGGTCGTCGGGGTGTACAAATTCAACCCAGGGTTTTTCCATGAGTTCTTCACGTCTCCAGCCAAGTGTAAACTCCCAGGCTGGATTTAGCAGTTGGAAATAGCCCTTGAAATCGACCATGCAAAAAAGGTCGAGTGAGAAGTTGAAAATCCGGTCGCTTTGAAGTAGTTTTTGTTCATTTTGCTTTTGTTCGTGAATATCGCGTGCGATGCCTTCGATGGAGATAAGCTTTCCCTTTTCGTCGTAAACGGGGATGTTACGAATTTCGGTCCAGCGAATGGCCCCGTTCTTTTTGATCCATCGAAGGGTCAGCGGAGTTCGAATATCAATTTGATCGTTAAGCAGCTGTTCCTGAAGGTGTCTGTCGTCGGGGTGCACAATCGATGTGGTAAGCTGCGGATTCAGGTAAAATTCTTCGGGGGTGTAACCTGTGATTTTCAGTGCCGCATGATTTACATAGCCAAAATGTTTTTCCGGATACCGTTCGATGCGGAAGATCATGTCCTGAGCGTGTTCTGTGAGTCGGCGGAAACGCTCCTCGCTTGCTTTTAGCAGTGCTTCTGCTTTCTTCCTTTTTAGTTTGATTTCCTTTTGGTCCATGGCCTGTTTAATGGCCTGCCCCAAACGTTTCATCGATTCTTTGAGTATGTAGTCGACGGCTCCAGCCTTTAAACATTCAACGGCTGTTTCTTCGTCGATTGATCCGGTTACAACAATAAGAGGCAGGTCGGGAGCACTTTTCTGCACAATTTGAAGTGCTTCCATTCCCGAAAAGGAGGGCATGCGATAATCAGAAACAACCAGGTCGGGTTTAAAATTACGAAGCGCTTCTTCGAAGCCAAATCGATTGTCAGTGATCTCAAAAATGGCATTAGCAAATGATTTTTTTATTTCTCTTTGAACCAGTTCTGCATCATGTTTCGAGTCTTCTGCAAAAAGTATTTTAATTATTTCATTTTGATTCATACCAGATGAACTTGTCATTGATTTTACCTTGCTTGTCTGTTGTTTTTAATATCAGCTTGTTTGCTGATTGAGCAGGAGCCAGTAATAACCCAGGTTTCTGATGGCTTCAACAAATTTATCAAAATCGACAGGTTTTACAATATAGCTGTTAACGCCTAACTCGTAACTTTTTATAACATCCGATTCTTCTTTTGACGAGGTGAGCATGATTACCGGAATAATTTTCGTTTGCGGGTCACTTTTCAAAACCTTTAATACCTCCAGACCGTTGATTTTGGGAAGTTTCAGATCGAGTAGAATAATCTTTGGTCGGTTGATGTTGATCCTTTCTTCATATTTGCCTTTGGCAAACAGGAAGTCAAGGGCTTCTTCTCCGTCACCAACGACCATTACATTGTTGGTCAGCTTGTTTTTTTTCAGGGCTCTCAATGCCATTTCGGCATCCAGCGGATTGTCTTCAACAATCAGTATCTCAACTTCTTTTAAATTTTCCATAGTTTTTCATTGGGTTCACGGGTTTATCGTGTTACGATGTAGTAGTAAGTCAGTTATCATCCTTATTGTTCAGTACTTTAGTGCAATTTTAGGAAATATTACTGTTGCTTGGTAAAGAAAAGCTAAAAGTGGCCCCCTTGTTGGGCTGTGCCTTGGCCCAAACACGACCGCCATGCCGGTGAATAATGCGCTGTACAATGGCAAGTCCGACTCCGGTACCCTCAAATTCTTCGTCGCTGTGGAGGCGTTGAAAAACGCCAAATAACTTGTCGCCATATTTGGGATCGAACCCTGCGCCCTGATCGATTACATGAAAATGGTATTCGTCATCCTGTTTTTCAGCCTTAATTTCAATTTGTTTGTTTTCAGCATTTGCACTGTATTTTAGCGCGTTGCCTATCAGGTTTTGCCACACCTGCTTTATTTGTCCATAATCGCATTCAATCAGCGGCAGGGGATGAATGATCAATTGAAAGGCTGCTTTTTCTTTTTCTGTAGCAAGGTCATAAAAAGTATCGTTGGCAACGGCCTGCATATCAACTTTGGAGAAGCGCATTTCGGCTCTCGATATTCTTGACAGATTAAGCATGTCGGTGATAAGGCGATCCATTTTATTGGCATTATCGCGAATGATCGTCAAAAAACGTTGAGCTTCGGCATCGAGATCGGACGCATAATCTTCAAGCAGAAAACCCGAATAACCGTTAATTGCCCGTAAGGGAGCTCTCAGGTCGTGCGATACGGAATAGGTAAATGCATCCAGCTCTTTGTTTGACTGCTCCAACTTCTGTCTTTCGTCATTCATTTTTGAAGTAAGCTCATTCAGATCTTCGACCATGAAGAGCATGGCTTGCTGGCTTTTATTTAATTTTTCAATTTGCTTATTCAATTGTGCGGTGCGTTCTTCAACCTGCAATTCAAGCTGGTTTTTGAGTTGACGTAGCTCTTGTTCGGCTTTTTTTCGGTCCGAAATATCCCAAAAGGTGACCACGGCGCCAATGATAACACCCTCTTTACGAATGGGATAAGAGAAGTATTCTACCTCGAAACTGCTGTTGTCCGAACGCCAGAATATTTCTTCCGAATCATGGGTTCCTTCTCCTGTATTAACAGCCTGGTAAATTTTACACTTGCTTCGTTCACAGGGCCGGTCATCGGTACCTGTGTGGTGGATCAGCGCATGCATATCCCTGCCAATCAAATCATTTTCATTTTCAAAACGAAGATATTCAAGCGCCGATTTGTTGATGAAAGTACATTTGCCATGAATGTCGATACCATATATTCCTTCGGCCGTCGAATTGAGCAGAAGGTTGTTTTGTGCTTCTCTTTCCTCCAAAAGAATTTGTTTTTGTCGGAGTGTCTGCCAGGTGTTTTTGTGTTCGCGGGTCTCGGCTTTGAGATGGCGTGTGCGTCGTTTTACTTCACGACGAAGGGCAAAAATCCAAAATAGTGACAGCAGAATAATTAAAGGGACACTCACATACAAAACGATCTGAAAGATATCGCGTTTCGATAATTTTTCCTTGATGGTGGGACCAAACCATTTTGTGTGGATATTGGTAAATGTTCCATTCGCTATTACAATCGATAAACCTTCGTTCAGTAATTTAAGCAATGGCTGATTGCCCTTTTTTACTGCAAAACAAAATTGTACTCTGAAAGTAGGAAGTTCAATATCGAGTGGTGCAATGCTTTTCAACTTCAGGCGTTCAATAATTTTCAGACCGATTATGCGCTGGGTTATTACCGCATCGGCTTCGCCATTGGCTAGTTTTTCGAAGGCTTCGTCGAAGGTCGTGGTGGTGTAAATCGATGAACTGATGTTTTCCCGACGTACATAATATTCAGCATTATCTCCCCTCATTACATATACCTTTTTATTTTTAAGGTCGTTTAATGAGCTGATTGAACGGTCATCTTTTTTTACAAAAACAGCCCCGTTGAGTGTCAGATAAGGTATGGTAAAGTCATATTTTGCATTGCGTTCGGGGATACGGGCGACTATGGGGAGTGCATCAATTCTTCCTTCGGCCAATTGATCGTTGATGGACATCCAGGGACCTAACTTGAATTGGACTTTCATGCCCGCGGCACGAGCTGCTTCCCTGATCAGTTCAACAGCAAAACCTGTTGGCTGGTTGTTCTCGTCGAGCGAACAATAGGGCGGATAGTCGGGTTCGGTGCCTACAACGATGCTGTCGGGAATTGAAGGAAGTGCAGCTTCGGCATTTGACGAAAACAGCCATAAGCAGCCCAATAGTTGAATGATGATAATAAGTCTGCCTATCATGATTTTCCACCTTTAAGTTGTTTGATTTCATCGCGCAAGGCTTTGATCCGGAACTCCCTGTCAATGGTGGCATCGTGGAAGCGTTGAAGTTCCCTGACGCGTTCGTTGAGCTCTTTTGTCTTTTCTGCGACCTGTTCTTCAAGCTGTCCTTTTAATTTTCTCAAAGCCAGTTCTGCTTTCTTCTGTGCTGTTATATCATGTGTAATTCCATGAAAACCGGTTATGGTTCCATTTTCATCCCTGATTAAGGCAATATTCATACTAATCCATAATGTACCGCCTTTGTGATGATAGTGTTCCAACTGAAAACGGAGTGAACGGTTTTTATCGATTTCAGGAATTTCGTCGTTCTTTAATTCCCTGCTTATCATTTCTTCAAGAATTTTTACAGAAGAAGGAGGGAATCGTTCATCAAGCTTTAGTTGCATGTATTTGGCAGGAGAAATTCCAATTATTTTTTCAATTGCCGGACTGATGTAGTTTGTATTGAAGTGCACATCGGTGGTCCAGATGGCTTCCGATATATTTTCGGCCAGACTGCGGTATTTTTGTTCACTTTCGCGGATGGCATGCTCTGCTTTCACCCGTGCAGTGATTTCTTCAGTATAAAGCACTATGCCTCCGATTACTCCGGCACCTTTAAACCATGGACGGCATTCCCAGCGGGTCCAGATCATGCTGCCATCCGATTTTTGGATCATGTCGCGGTTTTTATGCAGCACCTCACCGGCAAGGGCCTGTTGGTGAATAGTTTTCCATTTGGACGGAATATTGGGAAAAATCTCGTAATGATTTTTCCCGATGATTTCAGCATCAGCAATTTGATGTTCATCGATGAAGCGCTGGCTTACAAAAACATAGTTCATGTTGCAGTCGAAAACGGCCACAGCACTGTTGGCATGCTCAATGATGTAGCGCATCAGTTCGTTTGTGTGGGCAAGTTGCTGCTGTATTTTTTGTTGTTTGGTAATATCTTTTACAAACGAGAACGACATGGTTTTGTCGTTAAAATGGAAGTAATTTATGGTGACCTCAACGGGGAAAATGGTTCCGTCTTTTTTACGATGCTCAGTGACCAGGGTCTTGCTTCCCAGCTTTCGTGTTTGTACACGATGGTCGCTGAATGTTTTTTTGTCAAAAGCAGGGGTGATATCAAAAAGTGATAAGTGAAGCAATTCCTCACGGGTATATCCTAAACTTTGAGCAGCATATTGGTTCGCATAAATAATTGATCCGTCTTCTTCTATCTGATAGATCCCTATTTGGGCATGATCGATGCCAAACTGTGTGGTTTTAAGTTGAAGTTCAGTTAGTTTGCGTTCGGTGATATCGGTATGCGTGCCAATAAAGCGCAAGGGATTTTGTTGTTTGTCACTTTCAATTACCTTTCCCCTGACTACGATCCATTTATATTGTTTGTTTTTACAGCGAATACGATGTTCAATTTGAAAAAGCGGTATTGCCGAAGGTTCATAGGATGAAAATCCCTTTAAGTATTTTTGGATGGCATCTAAAACCAAGGGTAAATCATCGGGGTGTACCCGTTCCTCCCATTCGGAAAAATGATCCCGAATTTCGTCGGGCGCATAGCCTAACATGCTTTTCCAGTGTTCAGAAAAGAAAATCTCGTTGGTTTTCAGGTTCCAGTCCCATAAGCCATCGCCAGCACTTTCGAGCGCATACTGCCAGCGCTGTTCACTCTCATGCAATGCATTTTCCGATTGAATACGAAGCGTTACATCCCTTAAGAAAACAAGCATGCTTTGTTGTCCTTCATAGTCGATGGGTTCACCCGAAATCTCGGCCCATACTAATTTCCCGTCCGGTCGAATAAACTGAATCACATCGAGTTTGCCATCGTCAACGCTGGAAGCTGGTCGCTCGAGCCACTTTCCAACTTCGCTTCGTTGATCGGAATGGATGGTGTCTTCAACCCTGGTACCAGTGAGCTGTTTTTGCTTTGCTATACCAAAAAAGTGGCAGGCTGAGGGATTGAGATAGCTGAATTTTTCCTTTTGAAGAATGAAAATGGGATCGGGGGCACCTTCTACGATGCTTCTGAAGCGTTGCTCGTTGGCCTCGAGTGCTTTTTCCTGAAGTTTTTTTTCCGTAATATCGTGGATCAACACATGCCTTGCCTTGCGTTTATTAAAGGTAAGTGAATGAGAGGAAATTTCGACTTCAATCAGTGAACCATCCTTCCTGATGTGTTGCCATGCTCCACTGATCTGATAGCCTTGCTGGGCATGTTTAAGATCTTCATCCAGTCTTTTTCTGTCTTTTTCGGGACGTATGTCCAAAATGGTCATTTGACTAAATTCTTCAGCTGAGTAAGCATATAGTTGAAGTGCCGCATTGTTTACAGCCAGGAAGGAGAGTGTTTCCAAATCGTAAATCCACATGGGATGTGGATTGTTTTCAAACATTAAGCGAAAGCCCTGTTCGCTTTCAATCAGCTTCTCCTGCATTTTGTATTCATTGCTTACATCACGAAAGACAAGTACAACTCCGCTAATTTTGCCATTTGCATCAAAAATAGGAGCACCAGAATCAGCTATCTGATATTCTTTTCCGTTTTTGGCAAGCAGTTTGGTGTGGTTGGCCAGTCCCACGATTTTACCGCTGTCGAGTACTTTTTTGACAGGATTCTCAACCTGTTCTCCCGTTAGGGCATTCACAATGTTGAAGACCTTGCTAAGTGCTTGTCCAAGTGCTTTTTTCTCCGGCCAGGCGGTGAGTTGCTCTGCAATGGGATTCATGCGTTCAATTCTGCCTTCAATATCGGTTGTGATTACCGCATCGCCTATCGAATGTAAAGTGGTTCTGAGTCTTTCCTCGCTCGCGAGCAGGTTTCGCTCCGCTGCTTTGCGCTGGGTTATTACTTCCATAGTGGCCATTATGCCGGTAATTCTCCCTTTCTGATCTCTGATAGGTGCCGTGTTCAGGCTTACTTCCAGTAATCTGCCATCTTTGGTCTGCCGAAGTAATTCCAATCCGGTGTATCCTCCGGATTCAACTACTTTTAGACGGTTTTGCATGTATTCTTCTTTTTTGTCGACAGGAATAATGGGCAGGAATCTTCCGACGGCCTCTTTAGCAGTCCATCCAAAGTTCAATTCAGCAGCTTTATTCCAGCTGAGTACGGTCCCTTCCATGTCGACACTGAAAATTGGAATGGGAGAGGAGTCTACGATGCTTTGTTGCAGTTGGTCGCTTGCCTGTTGCTGCCATTCGAGTTGCTTCAGCTGGGTGATATCCTGCACTGTGCCAAAAAGTTCAATTGCCTTGCCATGTGCCCGTTTAACAGTGATATTAGTCTGAACATGCATGGTGCTTCCATCTTTTTTGATAAGACGGTAAGTTCTTGGTTCAAAGTTGGTGTTATTCGATAGAATACATTCTTTGAGCCATTGGTTAACCCATTTGGCGTCGTCGGGATGATGGATGTTTTGGTTCACCTCATCGAAATTGATTGCTTCATCACCAGCGTAACCCAATAAGTGGTACATGGCCTTTGACCATCGTACCTTGCCACTTTCGATGTGCCAGGTAAAATCGCCCATGTGCGCCAGCTGTTGAGCATTAATTAGCAGTTGCCGACTATTGAGCAGATCCTGCTCAGTGTTCCTGCGTTCGATGAAATGACCAACAATTCCGGCAAGTGTATCAAGCAGCGTTCGTTCTTCTTTCATAAATGGCCCTTCGTCGAGCTTTGGATGCTGATGCTGGTAGCAGACTTCAATGGAACCGACAGGGTGGCCGCCTGCAACGATGAGCGACTGCTGCATCCATTCTGTATTGCTGAAATTTTCAGAAAAATATTGGTCTTCCCCAATTGAAATCCTTGCACAGGTCGATTCAGGGTATTGCCACGACGCCGGTATAATGCTGACAAGCTCTCTGGCCAGCTGAGCAAGGCTAATGCCTGGTAAATCAATCAGGCGATAGCATTGGTACAGGCAATTCAGTTCTTTGATTCGCTCAGTCAGCGCATGGTTCTGCTTTGCATTCAGTTCAGAAGAGGTAATTACGGCTTCTTCGGAGGTCATCCTGGCATTTTTGCGTAGCCGGCTGTTTTCGAGTAGTGTAATAATGTGTGGAACAAGTGTGTCTTCCCTTATTGGAAGCGACACAATGCTGATTTTATGCATTTTGTGAGCAGGTAGTACTTTGCTCAATGCATCAGCTGCTTCACTTAGCAGAAGAAGATTGCCATGCGCAGACAATATTTTATTGCTAACAGCTTCTGTAAGCAGCATTCCATCATCGGATGGCGCCATTTCGATAATTATAAGATCAACCTTTTTATCACCGGGTAAGATCAGATTGTCATAATCGGCTGCTGATGTAACAGAACAACCCGGAAAGTAGTTATTGCGCAATTGAAGGAGCTTTTCTTTCAATGCATCATTGGCTGAAATAACAACAATGTCTTGCATCTGAATACTTCTTTGTAATGGTAGAATATGCTTCCTCAATTTAGTAAAAATATGCCGTAAACAAATTTTTCATTCTTCTTAATCCTGGCTGGTGCCTGCATCATGATAAAAAAGATTGCAAGTCGCAATAAATAGCTAAATATATTAGTAATGCTTTAAAGTTGTGCTTATTTTTGTAGTATGATTGACAGGAAAAATTATCATAAGCCGGAAATGACGCCCAGGGGTGAAGCGATGCTTTTGCATGCTTGCCTATCTCCTGGCGAAGCGTTGTCGATTCCCCTGTTCGCCAATGGAATTAGCGCAGGATTTCCTTCACCGGCCAGCGATTTTATGGATGCGGCAATCGACCTGAACAAGGAGTTGATAAGCCATCCGGCAGCTACTTTTTTTGGAAGGGTGCGTGGCGATTCGATGAAGAATGCCGGAATCGACGATGGCGATCTTTTGGTAATCGATCGTAGCATTGAAGCCCGCGATGGAATGATTGCTGTTTGTTTTCTTGACGGTGAATTTGTGATGAAAAGGCTCCGTTTCACAAGCGATGCTTGTTGGTTGATGCCGGCCAATGAGCAGTACCAACCGCTTAAAGTGAACAATGACAATGAGTTTGTGATTTGGGGTATTGTAAAACATGTAATCAAGTCGTTTTGATGTATGCATTGGTTGATTGCAATAATTTTTATGCTTCGTGCGAACGGTTGTTTCGACCTGATTTACGAAGCAAGCCGGTAGTGGTGTTATCGAACAACGATGGCTGTGTGATTGCACGCAGCGATGAGGCCAAACAGCTGGGGATTCCAATGGGAGCACCTGCCTTCCGTTATCGGGCCTTGTTCAAAAAGCACCAGGTTGCAGTTTTTTCATCGAACTATGCCTTGTATGGCGATATGAGCAGGCGGGTAATGAGTGTACTTTCTTCGATGGTTCCGGGCATGGAAATATACAGCATCGATGAGGCTTTCCTCGTGCTCGATGGAATTCCGGTGAATACACTCGAAGATCTGGGCAGGAAAATCAAAATTCGCGTGCAGCGTGAAACAGGTATTCCAATAAGTGTAGGAATGGCTTCGAGTCAATCGCTTGCAAAGCTGGCCAATCGCATCGCCAAAAAATTTGCCGATCGTACGGGTGGCGTATACCTTATCGATGGGGATGAAAAACGAATCAAGGCACTTAAGTGGCTCGAAATTGGCGACGTGTGGGGAATAGGCGGCAGCTATGCCGGGCGACTGAGAGCCAGTGGTATAAATACCGCTTTTGATTTTACACTTCAGCCTGATAACTGGGTGAAAAAATACTTTTCAGTAGTTGGCCTTCGGCTGAAGCACGATCTGGAGGGAAAACCAACTGTGCAAACAGCGCAGGTAGCGGAGAAGAAAAACATTGCCACCACCCGTTCGTTCGAAAGGATGTATACCCGATTTGATGAACTGAAAGAGCGAATTGTAACCTTCGCCGTTAGCTGCGCCGAAAAACTCAGAGCCCAAAACAGTTGTTGCCGGAGCATGATGGTTTTTATTCACACCAACGGTTTCAGAGCCGATCTCGAACAGTATGCACAAAATATTGTGCTGGAATTGCCGGTGGCAAGCAATTCGGGCATCGAACTGGCCCGCTATGCAATAAATGGTCTTAAATGCCTTTTTAAAGAAGGCTATCAGTACAAGAAAGCCGGCGTAATTGTGATGGATCTGGTACCGGAGAACGAAGTACAGGGAAATCTGTTTTTTCAATCCAATCAAAAACATGTACTTTTGATGAAAAGCATCGACCGGGTGAATCAGCGCATGGGGCAGCAAAAAGTAAAACTGGCGAGTCAGGATTTGAACCGTACCTGGAAAATGAAGCAGGACTTGCTTTCACCCCGCTATACCACCCGGCTAAGTGAAATTATAAGCGTAAAAGCATCATGTGTTTCCACAGCCGACAAAGTAAAAACGCCATGGCCGCCGAACAGCGTTTTAACGCAGCAATCAACGATTTGCTGAAATTCAAACCTTCGGAGCATATCAATGGTTTTGCTTTTCCCGAAACAGCAGTGATCAGCGATCAGCAAGCCAATGTGATCGATCATTTTCAATGGGGCTTAATTCCTCATTGGGCCCGCGATGAGTCGGTCAGAAAATTCACCCTGAATGCACGCATTGAAACGCTGAAAGAAAAACCTTCGTTTCGCGATGCAGTGAATCAACGCTGCATGATATTGGCCGACGGTTTTTATGAATGGAAGTGGCTCGATAACAAAGGAAAAAGAAAACAACGTTATCTGATCACAGTGCCCGGTGATGAATTGTTTGCCTTTGCCGGGATCTGGTCGGAATGGACCAACCCGCAAAACGGACAAAAAGTGAAGGGATACAGCATTGTTACTACCGAAGCGCAGGGCATTATGCGCGAAATTCACAATTCAAAGTTGCGTATGCCGGTGATTCTTAGTAGGGAAAATGAACGGCAATGGCTCCAAAATGCACCAATCGACGATTTCAGAATTTCAACAGTTTCACTTAATGCAACAGCAGTTTAAGTGTTTTTGAGCGACTGTTCGTACACTTTAATCCATTCGTCTACCGACATTTTTTGGCACAATTGCCCCAGCAAATCAAAAGGAACATGTTCGGGTTTTTTAAAACGAAGGCAGCTTTTTCCCATATCGGGCTTCGTGTGTGTGAATTGGGAATAAGCTGCAAGAAACCAGTCCAGTAAGGCTTTGTTGGAATACAGGCCCATGTGATACAGTGCATAATGGTTTTTCTGTGCTGCAATACTTATAAAAGGTAGTGGAAGTTTTGGATTTACATGATAGCCCCTGGGATAGTTCCGGTGAGGAACCACCCATGAAATCATACCATAATTAATGACTTCGTCAAAGCCCTGGGGAAGGTTCTCTTGAATGATTTCTCTTAATGCCACCATTACTTCCCTGCGATCGGCGGGCAACTGATCGAGGTATTCTTCGGGCGTATTTGCTTTAATCTGCATCAGCTTTCAATTCAGGTGATTCATATTTAACATGAAGATTAAAGGAAAGTTTACACCATTTAGCAATGATTAAGACATAAAAAGACGCCCGCTTACCACGGGCGTCTTTTTTTATATGTGCTTATTTTATTCTCCAAGTTCAACCAGTACGGTGTGGTCTTGCCCATCATTGAAAGCTGGAATAAGCCTACTGTTGTAGGGTACTCCGTCGACCACCACTGATTTTACACCGCTGCTTACTCCTTGTTTATTTTCGACCCTGATGTGGTAGTTTGCATTGCGGAATTTGCGTTTTACTTCATAAGACGGCCAGCTTTTGGGGATGCACGGATCGATCTTCAAACCATCGTATTCAGGTTGAATACCCAGGATTGACTGGCTGATAGCAAAGAAATTCCATGCTGCGGTTCCGGTAAGCCATGAATTTTTTGCTTCACCGGGCTTAAAGGCATCTTTCCCCGCGATCATCTGTGAATAAACATAGGGTTCGGTTTTGTGCAGCTCGCTGATTTCTTCGAGGTACGACGGGCATATTTTGCGGAAATATTCCCATGCCTGATCACCACGGCCGATCTTGGTTTCGCCAATCATGATCCATGGATTGTTGTGACAGAAAATACCGGCATTTTCCTTGTAGCCCTGCGGATAACTCGAAATTTCGCCATATTCGATGTAATACTTTGTAAAAGGTGGGTGGTTCAATACAATGCCGTATTCGCAATCGAGATGTTCTTTCACTGAATCGAGTGCTTTTTCGAGCATGCCTTCTTCCTTTCCAATTTCGGCCATGCTGCACCAGCCGTTCGATTCGATAAAGATTTTTCCTTCTTCGTTTTCCTTGCTTCCGATTTTATTTCCATAAAAATCGTAAGCACGAAGGAACCAATCACCATCCCATCCGTGTTTTTTTACGGCTGTTTTCATTGCATCAACATGTTGTTGTGCACGTTCAGCTTCTCCGGTTTTTCCCAGTTTGTTGCACAATGCGACATATTCCTGTCCGTAAACCACAAAAAGTCCGGCGATCATCAGCGATTCTGCTTTTGACCCCTCGGTTTTATTTTCGGTGGTTTGAAACGATTCGTTGGGGTCGTTCGAAAAACAATTGAGGTTCAGACAGTCATTCCAGTCAGCACGGCCTATTAGTGGCAGCCCATGAGGTCCGAGGTTGTTTATCACATGGTCGAACGATACGGTAAGGTGGTCGAAAAGCGGGCGGGCTAAGCTCATATCGTTGTCGAAGGGCACTTGCTCGTCGAGTAAGCTGAAATCACCGGTTTCTTTAATGTAACTTACTGTTCCGAGAATAAGCCAAAGGGGATCGTCGTTAAAGCCGCCGCCAATGTCGTTGTTACCGCGCTTGGTAAGTGGCTGGTACTGGTGGTAGCAGCCTCCGTCGGGAAACTGTGTGGAGGCAATGTCGATGATGCGTTCGCGGGCACGTTCGGGAATCTGGTGAACAAAACCGATCAGATCCTGATTCGAATCGCGGAAACCCATACCACGTCCAATGCCACTTTCGAAGAAGGAAGCAGAGCGGGAAAAATTGAAGGTGATCATGCATTGGTACTGGTTCCAGATGTTAACCATCCGGTCGAGCTTTTCCTGGCCTGTTTTAATTGTATAGACACTTAAAAGCTGGTCCCAGTAAGTCCGTAATTCAGCCAGGGCATCATCTGCTTTTTCAACTGTATCGAAACGCCCAATGGTTTCTTTTGCCTTTGTTTTGTTGATAACATTTTTTGCTTCCCATTTCTCGTCTTCATCGTTTTCGACATAGCCTAAAACGAAAACAAAATCTTTCGATTCGCCGGGTTTCAGCTCAACTTCGATGTAATGTGAAGCGATGGGCGACCAGCCGTGTGCTTCGCTCATCCGGGGTTTGCCTTCAAGTACGGCATCGGGTTCGTGAAAGCCGTTGTACAGCCCGAAAAACGATTCCCGATCGGTATCGTAACCATCGATGGCCGTGTTTACGGAATAATAGGCAAAATGATTGCGTCTTTCCTTGTATTCTGTTTTGTGGTATAATACCGAACCTTCAATTTCGACTTCGCCGGTTGAAAAATTACGCTGAAAATTTTCCATGTCGCTGGCTGCATTCCAGAGTGCCCATTCGGCAAACGAGAATAGCTTCACTTTTTTTGTTTTGCCGGTAGTATTCGAAAGGGTCACTTTCTGTATTTCGGCCCAGGTTTTTAAGGGAACAAAAAATACAATTTTTGCATTCAATCCGTCTTTTTCGCCTTCGATACTGGTGTAGTTCATCCCATGCCGGCACTCGTATTTGTCGAGCGGTGTTTTCATGGGCTTCCAGCCCGGCGACCAAACGGTTTCCTCATCTTTTATGTAGAAATAACGTCCGCCTGCATCGGTTGGGACGTTGTTGTAGCGGTAACGGGTGAGGCGCCTGAATTTGGCATCTTTGTAAAATGAATAGCCACCGGCAGTGTTCGAAATGAGCGAAAAGAAATCTTCATTCCCAAGGTAATTAATCCAGGGATAGGGTGTTTGTGGATTGGTAATTACATACTCCCTGTTTTTGTCGTCAAAGTAACCAAATTTCATTTTTAGGTATTTTTATGTTGTTTTTTGCGTGTTATTCTATTTCCAATGCTCTGCGTCGATTTAGTTCGATGGTGATTTCATCGAGTTTATCCTGATCGAGCGGATAAAACCACATAAGAACAGCGGCAAGCATGGCAATAATAGTGGGTATCCAGCTCATGAGCATGATAATTCCAGGAATGGCCTGTTGGATGGCTGCCTGATTTTGACCGTCGTAACTGAAGGCTGCCAGCACAAAACCTATGATTGCTCCGGCAATACCACCTCCAAATTTTGTGGCAAATGAACCAGCAGAATATATTAATCCGGTTGCACGGCGTCCATTTTTGAATTCAGAATAATCGGCTGCATCGCCCAGCATGGCAAAGAAAAGGGTGGGGAAGATGGCTGCTCCAAATTCGGAAATGATACCAATGGCAAAAATGCTTAAGGTATTCTCTGGTCCGCAAAATACAAAAAGGGCATTAACGAGTCCCGAGAAGATCAGGGCATATATGAAAAGCTTTCGCTTGCCCAACCGTTTGCCCAGCCATGCAGTGGCCATGGCGCCGGCAATCGAAGCCACCATTAAAGCCACCAGGTAGGAACCTGCCAGTAGTTGATTATGCAGGTAGTGGGTGAAATAGATGACTACTATGCCTTGTTTTATCGAGTTGTAAATGTTGAACAATAATCCGATTAGCAGCAAGATAATCCATGGTTTGTTTTTGATAAGGTCTTTCAGGTCTTTAGCCAAATTCGATTGCTGTGCTCTGGGTGGTTTAACACGCTCTCTGGTGGTGTAAAAAGTGACCATGAGTGCAAGTGCCAATACAATCGACATCAGATAAATGGATTTGCTGTAGCCCTGTTTCTGGTCGACAATAAAAATATTGCCCTGGTTGATTTCAGGTTCACCTTCAACAATGAAAGTATAATCCTGGTTGGCTTCCATCGAAAAGCTTTTGCCTTTTGTTGGTATGTTCAGGCTGTCGGGAAGGCTGGCATCGGACCATACAAAAGTGGCCACTTCGTCTTTTGTTTTAATATTTACATTCTCAACATCTTTGCTTGTCGAAACGGTTACTTCGAAGCGCTGGTCAGCCTGTTTTGCAATCTCAATACTGGGGTTAATGTTTCCAAAATGAGCCACCAATACAAGCAAAGCCCCCTGTACCAGCATTCCACCGGCAAAAGCACCAACCATGCGGTATGCCCCCAGGCTGGTTCGCTCTTTATCATCGCCGGTCATTACAGCCATTAAGGCTCCGTAAGGGATGTTGTTGGCGGTATACACCAGCGTAAAAATGATGTAGGTGGTGTAGGCATAAATTATTTTGCCGGTCTGACTCATGTCGGGGCTGGTAAAAAGCAGAGAAAGCATTCCTGCCAGTGGAATGGCTGTCCATAAAATCCAGGGGCGGAATTTTCCATAGCGGGTATTGGTACGATCGCCGATAATGCCCATAACGATGTCGCTGATGCCATCGCTTGAACGGGCGATTAGCATAAGCAAGCCTACAGCTGCCGGATTAATACCGAATACGTCGGTGTAGAAAACAAAGAGAAAAGTGGCTACTCCCCGCCAGGCAATGTTGGCTGCGCCATCACCAAGGGCATAGCCAATTTTTTCGCTGAGTTTTAGTTTTGTGTTGGTTAGGTTCATAAGCTATAAATGTGTTAGATATAAGCGGTATGATTTAGTTAAATTGAAAAATCAAAGCGGTCAGTTAATGTATTTTCATATATTCCACGATCGAAGCTAAAGAGTCGGGCTGGTTTATGCCGCACTCCCTGTTGTTTTTCATCAAGTGGAACAATGTATTTCATTTGCAGCACTTTTTTGCGGAAGTTGCGCCTGTCGTAGGTGGTTCCCAACACTTCTTCGTACAAGCGCTGGAGTTGCGAGATGGTGAATTTTTCAGGCAAAAGTTCAAAGCCGATAGGTTCTGATCGAAGTTTAGCCCGAAGTTTTTCGAGTGCTTTTTCGAGTATTTCGCGGTGATCGAAGCCCATTTCGGGCAGCTCGTTCACGGGGAACCATTGTACATTGCGCTCTTTTAGCGATAAACTGACACTGGTGTTATCGATCAGGGAATAATAAGCTACCGTAACAATTCTGCGACTGAATCCTTCCAACTGATGGTTGAGCCATAGCTGATCTTTCTCAGAATTCACCCTGTCGATAGCACCAAAGGCATAAAACTGTTCAAGATAGATGTTGTCGAGGCCCGATAACTTTTTTAGTATCCGGGCTGCAGCTGTGTCAAAATTTTCATCTTCGTAGATGTGATAACCTGTTAAGGTCCAGTCGTCGATCAGTGTTTTTCCGCTTTGGGGGTCATCGAGCTTCCGTTCAACCAAAAGTACGGTTAACTGTTTGAAGTCGAAGCCAAAAATAACACAGTCGACAGAAATGTTGGGTACGATGTTTGACATTTTCGTTTTTCTTTAGTGTGTAGTTTATACACAAAGCAAATATAGGAAAAAGCAATATCGTATGTTGGGTTTATTGTAAATAAAAACTGGTTAAAATGACTATCAAATGATTTAATTATCGTTTGACTTCGGTCATTTTAACCAGTTTGAAGAAAATAACAGTGGTATTTTCGTGGTTTAGAACTCGGAAGTGAAATGGAAGTGAATGTCTTCAAAGTCTTGTTGTGCCATTTGAAGAATGAATTGTGAATCAGCCATGAACACATTTCTTCCTCGTTTGTCACTGGCCATTCGCTGAACTTTGCGTTTACGGAATTCTTCAATGCTTTTTGGGTTCTCGCTTTCAATCCAGCAGGCTTTGTACATTTGGATGGGCTCGAAACGACATTTGGCACCGTATTCATGTTCAAGCCTGTATTGGATTACTTCGAACTGCAACTGCCCCACGCAGCCAATAATTTTACGGCCGTTTAACTGGCTGGTAAATAACTGGGCCACCCCTTCGTCCATGAGCTGATCGATACCTTTTTCGAGTTGTTTCGTTTTCATGGGGTCAGCATTTTCGATGTAGCGGAACATCTCGGGAGAGAAGCTTGGCAAACCTTCAAAATGCAGGGCCTCGCCTTCGGTAAGTGTATCGCCAATAATGAAATTTCCCGTGTCGGGAACCCCAACAATGTCACCGGGATAGGCTTCATCGATGGTTTCTTTTTTAGAAGCCATAAAAGCAGTAGGTGCTGAAATTCGGAAGTTTTTGTTTAAACGGGTATGTTGATAAACCTTGTTGCGTTCAAATCTTCCGGAGCATACCTTTACAAAGGCGATACGGCTGCGGTGATTGGGGTCAATGTTGGCATGGATTTTAAAAACAAAGCCTGAAAATGCTTCTTCGTAGGGATCAACAACCCTTTCGCGGGCTTTTCTTGCACGGGGAGTCGGTGCAATTTTTAGAAAGCTGTCGAGCAATTCCTGAACTCCGAAATTGTAGAGAGCACTTCCAAAAAATACTGGGGCCAGATTACCGGCCAGGTATTCATTGACATCGAATTCGGGATAGACGCCCTCGATGAGTTCAACTTCTTCTCGCAAAGTAGCTGCATCGCTTGCACCAATCCATCGATCGAGTTCCTTATCGTTAAGATGGTCGAAGGCAATGTTCTTTTCTATTTTCTGAACATTGGGATTAAAAAGCTGCAAACTCGAATTGTGGAGGTTGTAAACACCTTTAAAATCGGGACCGCTGTTAATGGGCCAGGTTAGCGGACGTGTGGCAATCTGGAGTTGTTTTTCAATTTCTTCGAGCAGAAAAAAAGTGTCTTCCGAAGGCCGGTCCATTTTATTGATGAAAACAATTACCGGCGTTTTTCGCATACGGCAAACGTTCATCAGTTTTTCTGTTTGTGGTTCAACACCTTTGGCCGCATCAATAACAATAATCACACTGTCGACGGCAGTAAGTGTTCTGAAGGTATCTTCCTGAAAGTCCTGGTGACCGGGTGTGTCAAGAATGTTTACTTTATAGTCATTGTATTCAAAGCCCATTACCGAAGTAGCAACCGAAATACCACGCTGCCTTTCAATTTCCATAAAGTCGGAGGTGGCTGTTTTCTTAATTTTATTACTTTTCACAGCACCGGCTTCCCTGATTGCACCGCCAAAAAGGAGCAATTTTTCGGTTAGCGTTGTTTTTCCTGCATCGGGATGACTTACAATGCCAAAGGTCTTTCTTCTTTCTATTTCGCTTTTAAAACTCATGCATTTTTTCGTTTAAGAGCGCAAAAATAAGGCTTCCATTTGAATAATACCGTGTATTAAGGAACAAAGCAGAAAAATGTTTGCAGTCCACCGTCATTTGTTTGCTTTTTTGTTATGGTAGAAATAGTGTAATTTCAAACGATTTTCAGAGCTTAGTAAAAATGGTTAAATTTCTCACATGAATAAAATGGCAGAGACCCTATGATCCGTAAGCAAATTTTATCTTCCATTTCAAGCATCAAAAACCGGATTGTCAATTTTTTGATCACTTTTTATGCATTGATTGGTGTTCCCCTTTTGTTTATCGCCTATTCGCGGTTTGCTTCCACGGGCATGTACCTTGCATTCTTTATGGAAGCTTTTTTGGTTTTCATCATTATTATACTGATGATTTTCAGAAAACAGGTGAGTTTCATGGTTAAGGCGGTTTTTTTATCTGTTGTTTTGCTTGGGCTTGGAGTTGTGAGCCTTTTTTTTCAGGGAATGTTTTCTTCAGGCATTCTCTTCCTTATCTTATTTATTGTTTTTTCCACCCTGTTTTTAGGAAAAAAATATGGCTATTTAGCACTTGCTTTTGTATTCCTGATCATGTTGTCCAATGGTCTCTTAAATGCTTTGGGGATTTATGAATTTCCGCTTGAAAAAATAATTTTGTTAACTCAAATGGACCAGTGGATTACCAAAGGAGTAATTTTGCTGGTTGCCAGTTATAGCATCGTTTTGATTATTACCCGTTTTGAACTTGCCTATACCAGCCTGCTTGAACAGTCGAAAAACAGTGAGTCGGGATATCGCTTGCTTTTTGAACAGTCGAGTGAAGGCATCGTAATTCTGGATAAAAAGGGTCAAATAGAATTGGTAAATGAAAAATTCAGAGAAATTTCGGGTTATAAGAATGAAGCGATCAAAGGGCTTCTTTTTAACAAGCTGTTAGAAGGAGATTTTGCAGAAAGGGTGACAACGTTCGATCGTATTAAAGAAGGAAAGGTGGTTGATTTGGAGCTGGCTATAATTACCGTTGACGGAAAAAAAAGACAGATTGTCATCAGGGCCAGCCGTCTGCCCGATGGTCGCTATCATGCACTGATCAGAGATGTGGCTGAACAACAGAAATACGAAAAGGTAATTGAAGAAGAAAGGCAATTCGGACAGGCACTGATTGAGACCATGCCGGGTATTTTCTATGTTTTCGAAAATTACGACAAGTTGGTAAGATGGAACGATAGTCTTAAATACATTAGTGGCTATACTTCGGAAGAGCTTGCTCAAATCCATCCAAATACACTTTTTAGAACCGGCGAATACGATAGTGTACAGAATAACATGTTGGGAAATCAACAGGAACAATCGGCCTATTTCAGAGCCGATTTGTTAACCAAGCAGGGGCAAATCATTTCACTTTATAATTCTGCGATACAATACGAGCGCGAAGGGAAAATTTACCTGATGGGCATGGGGTATGACATATCTGAATTGCTTTTAGCTCAAAAGGCGCTTAAAAATAGTGAAGAGAATTTTCGAAACATATACAACAATACCAGTGATGCTGTTTTCATTTTTAATCACAGCATGAAAGTACTTTCGGCCAACGAAACTTTTTTTGCACTAACCGGCTTAAGTCCAGATGATCTGGAAACACTGAACATATTTGATTTTATCTTCGATCAAAATGCCTTAAAAAAAGTGGCTCATGAAGTAACAAAACTTGGAAACAGCAGGGTAGTGGTAGCCGAATACAATGTTCGCGATGTTTATGGCCGCCGTTTTCCCATAGAAGTTCGAAGCCGAAAAATTACTTACGAAGGTCAACCAGCCATTGTAACCGCTTTTAACGATATCAGCGAACGAAAAAGTCTCGAAAAACAGGTTTACACTGTTTCGGTTAAAGCCGAGGAAGATGAACGCGGACGCATTGCAAAAGATTTGCACGACGGACTGGGGCCCTTGTTGTCGACTTGTAAAATCTACCTTCACAGTATAAAAAATGCACATTATTCTGAAAAAGAATCACGATCGTACAATAAGCTTTCCGAATTAATCAACGAGTCGCTAACAGGTGTGAAAGAGATCTCCAACAATTTGAGTCCCCATGTTTTACGGAATTTTGGGCTGGTTCATGCACTAAAAAGTTTTATCGATAAATACTCTGCTTACAATGAAATTGAAATTGACCAAAATTTTGAAACCATCCGACGCTACAATGAAATTATCGAAATAACGCTTTATCGTATAGCTACCGAATTGCTAAACAATACATTAAAACATTCGGGTGCTTCTAAAATTGAAATAGGACTCTTTGAAAAAGCCCAAAAGTTGCATTTTTATTATGCCGATAATGGGGTTGGATTCAATTATAAGAATGTATTGGAACACAAGTCGGGCTTAGGATTGTTAAACATTAAATCAAGAATAAATTCTATAGGCGGTTTTATTACCTATACCACCCAGCCAGGTGAAGGTGTTAAAGTAAAAATTGAAACAAACATTTAAAATGATAAACATAGCCATTGTTGAAGATCATACCCTTTTCAGGGAAGGGTTGAAAGTATTGCTCGAAAACAATAAGGATTATCGGGTTGTTGCTGAATTTGCCAACGGGCGCGAATTTATTGAATCCCTTTTTGACTATCCTATCGACCTGGTATTGATCGATATTGAAATGCCCTTTATGAATGGCATAGAAGCTACTGCTGAAGCCAAAATGAAATTACCGGCATTGAAGTTCATCGCCCTGTCGATGTACAGCGATCAAAAATACTATTATGAAATGATCAGGGCCGGGGCATCCGGATTTGTGCTGAAAGAAGCCACTTCCGATGAACTTGAAAAGGCCATCAACGATGTGTTGAACGATCAGAGTTACTTCTCACCTAAATTATTGCAGCAGGTGATAATGCAAATTCCTGAACTGGAAGGCAGGCAAAAGACCATCAATAAACTCAAAATAACAGAGCGTGAACTCGATGTGCTTAAACTGCTTTGCCAGGGAATGACCAACTTCGAAATTTCGGAACACCTTTTTTTGAGTCCTAAAACAATTGAAACACACAAAACCCGCTTGCTGAAAAAAACGGGGGTTAAAAACAGTACCAGCCTGATCTTGTTTGCACTGAAAAACAAACTGGTAGAATTTTAAGCCTTTTTGCTTGTGAGGGCTTCAGGGTTTTCCCTTATGCAGTGTAAGGTTTTTGCAGACTAATTTTCAGTATTTGTCCTGTTACATTGCCATTGCGTTCAATTAACTTTGTAGGAAATTATTGTTAATGAAGAATAAAATACGTGTAGTATTGGTTGATGACAACGAGGCTTTTCTGGAAGGCCTCTGTGCCCTGTTTGAAAGTGAAGATCAATTTGAGGTGCTGGCCAGCTTTACTTCAGGGGAGGCGCTTCTAAAATACAATAAACTCAATAATATTGATCTCTTGTTACTCGACGTGGAAATGCCGGGCTTGAATGGAATTCAAACTGCACGACTCATCAATTTCGATTATTCCAGAATCAAAATTGTGGCCATCACCATGTATCAGGACAAGGTCTATCTCACTCAATTAATTGAAGCTGGTTTTCTGGGTTTTGTTAATAAAACGGATGTTTCCGACGAGTTGTTTGAAACTATTTACAAGATCATGAACGGCGAATTGTGCTTTCCTGAAAGTATTCTTTAATTTTCCAGGATAAAATTTACCGGACCTGTATTACCCTTAATTCAAATGCTGTTGTCCTTCTTAAGTACTAATATTGATCAATGAAGCTGGAGCTTGTTTACCGCGATGAACACATGGTGGCCATCAATAAGCCACATGGACTGCTGGTGCACCGAAGTAAACTGGCTGCCGATGCCAGCGAGTTTGCAGTGCAGCTGTTGCGCGACCAGCTGGGCCAACGGGTAACGCCCGTTCATCGACTCGACCGAAAAACAGCTGGCGTGTTGTTGTTTGCTCTTAACGACGATGTAAATCGAAAACTGAATGCCATGTTCGATCATGGTGAAATTCATAAAACCTACCTTGCACTGGTCAGGGGTTACACCGATAAGGAAGCAACAGTTAATTATCCCCTGCGCAAGGAAAACGGTCAGCTACAAGAGGCAATTACCCGTTACCAAAGCCTTGAATATACTGAAGTAAGCATTCCTCTGGGGAAACATTCAACACAGCGTTATACCTTGGTGGAAGTAAATCCGCTTACAGGCAGGATGCACCAAATAAGAAAGCATTTTAATCATCTGCGTCATCCCATAATTGGCGATCGTCCTCATGGATGCAATAAACAAAATCGCCTGTTCAAAGAAAAATGGAACATGAACACCATGTTGTTACACGCATCAAAAATACAACTGCAACATCCGCTTAGTGGAAAAGATCTTGTTATTGAAGCTGCAATGCATGATGAATTCATGAGAACATTAAAACTACTGCAGTTTTCGTTCGGTCAATAAATCACTTATTGTTCATCGTCGGCAAGCAGGTCGGGACGTACCCGGCGTGTGAGTTCCAGTGCCTGCTCTTCACGCCACTCGTTAATACGTGCTTCATTGCCCGAAAGTAAAATATCGGGAACTTTCCATCCATTGTGATTTGCCGGCCGCGTATAAACCGGTGGGCTTAGTAAGCCATCCTGATGTGAGTCGGAAAGGGCCGATGTTTCATCAGAAAGAACTCCCGGAATTAGTCTGACGATGCTGTCGACCAGAATAGCAGCTGCTAGTTCGCCGCCCGTTAGCACATAATCACCTATTGATACTTCACGTGTTATGTAGTGATCTCTGATTCGCTGATCGACCCCCTTGTAATGGCCACACAAAATCATGATGTTTTCAGCCATCGACATCCGGTTGGCATCACTTTGCTTCCAAACCGGCGCATCAGGAGTCATGTAAATTATTTCATCATAGCTGCGTTCAGTCTTTAGCTTTAAAATCAGCTCTTCGATGGGCTGTATGAGCATGACCATTCCGGCTCCTCCACCAAATGCATAATCATCAACCGAGCGGTGCCTGTCTTTCGAATAATCTCTGATGTTATGCAGATAGATATTGCTATATCCCTTGTCAACAGCACGTTTTACCATCGAGTGGGAAAAAGGGCTTTCCAGTATTTCGGGAAAGATCGTCAATATATCAATTCTCATGCTTCCTGTTTTGTTGCAAAACTAGAATCATTGCTTCAATTTTTTCTCACTATTTGGAAAAATACACAAAATCGGAAATTGTGGCACTGCAATTTTAGTAAACCGGAAATTATGACAGGTTGTTTTTGTGTGTTTCGGACAAATTGGTCTGAATAGTGGCACTGGAATAAAAGTTGAATACAGGATCGACAACAAACAAATTTTAGAAGAAAATTAAAATAAGGAGGATTTATAATGAACTTAGTTAGATTTCAACACCCGGCTTATCGTAATAACCTTGATCAGTTATTCAGTCATTTGTTAAGCAATAATGCTGCAAAAACGCCGACTTCGGCAAAATGCTTCCGTCCGGCAGTAAACATAGCTGAGAGTGAAAAGGATTATCAGCTCGAGTTTTCAGTGCCAGGTTACAAAAAAGAGCATTTTTCAATCAAAAGTCACGAAGGACAGTTGAGCGTTAAAGCAGAACCCGAAAGCACAAATGAAACGCTTAACTATAATCGGAGGGAGTTTGCTGTCAAGCCGTTTGAACGCAGCTTTATACTGCCCGATTCGGTGAACGAAGAGGACATTTCGGCAAATTACAGCAATGGGATATTACGCATAGTAATTCCCAAACTGGAAGTAGAAAACAAGACGCACGACCGACAAATAGCCATCAATTAAGCGGGGCAATCATCAGAAAGCGCCATCAGTCAGCCGACAGATGGCGCTTTGATGTGTGACAGAAGTCATTAAAATATATTTTAAAAAATTTGAGTATTATTATTTAATAGCTACTTTCGTAACCTTCAGATAATGTATATCTCTGAAAGTGCGATGAATACTCAAATTTTTTGAAATGGAACCTAAAGACAAAGTGCACTCAACTCCTCATGATGAGGAGAAAAGTTCAGCTCAACAGGCTGAAAATGCTGAAAAAAATGAGCTTAATGACGCAACTGAAGCTATTCAGTCTGCCGATGTATTAGATGAAACGGCCTTGCCCGAAAACGAATCAACTGATGAAAAGGGTGAAAATACAGAATCGCCCCTGTCAAGCAATGAACAGTCTGCAACGCAAGCTGAAGAGGAGGCAGATCAGGTAAAAGAAAAAGCCGCTTCAGACGAAGACGAAACAGTAAAACAAGCAGAAAACGTAAGTGCTGAATCAGTTGATGAAAAAACGATCGAAGTAGTAGAAGAGCCAGGCAACGAAGTGGCTTTAGAAACTCCTGTCGTTGCTGCTGATGAAAAGGCAGAGGAACAAAGTGAGGAAAAAACGCTTGCATCGGAAGAAGAGCCAGAAGAAGAAAGCAATAAAACGATCGAAAACCCGAATGCTGAAAGTAAAGATGCAGAGAAGGTTGAAAAATCGGGCATTGATTACAATAAAATGACGGAAGTCGAATTGATTAATGCCTTCAGGGAGCTGCTCGAAAAGAACGATTATCAGGCCATTCAGTCCGATGTAGATGCCATCAGAAGCAGTTTCTATAAGAAGCACAAAATAAAGGTTCAGGAGCAAAGAAAAAAGTTTCTTGAAGCTGGCGGTTTTGATGAAGAATTCAAGGCCGAAGCCGATCCCTACGAAAAGGATTTGAAGGATTTAATGGGCCAGTTTCGACAATTGAGAGCGCAACACAACAAAAATCTGGAAAAAGTCAAGGAAGAAAATCTCAAAATAAAATACCAAATAATTGAGGAAATAAAGGATCTGATAAACCGAAAAGAATCGATTAACAAAACATTTCAGGATTTTAAAGTTTTACAGCAACGGTGGCGCGATATTGGACTGGTACCTCAGGCCAATGTCAAAGATCTTTGGGAAAATTACCATCATCATGTTGAGAATTTTTATGACTACATAAAAATCAACAAAGAATTACGCGATCTCGACCTGAAAAAGAACATGGAAGAGAAAATCGGTCTTTGTGAGAAAGCCGAAGCACTGTTGCTTGAACCATCGGTTATCAAAGCTTTTAATAGCTTGCAAAAATTGCACGATGCCTGGCGGGAAGTTGGTCCGGCACCCAACGATAAGCAGGAAGAAGTCTGGGAGCGGTTCAGAGATGCTACCAACATCATCAATAAAAAACACCAGGACTATTTTGAAAATCGTAAGAAAAATCAAAAGAAAAACCTTGAAACAAAAATAACTATTTGTGAAAAGGTAGAAGATTTTATTCAACAGGACTTCCAACACCACAAGATTTGGGAAGAAAAATCGCAGGAGATCATTGAGATGCAAAAACTATGGAGAACCATAGGTTATGCCCCAAAAAAAGAGAACAGTGCAGTTTATGAGCGTTTTCGTAAAGCCTGCGACGATTTTTTTGATAAAAAACGTGAATTTTATTCAAAGCACAAAGAAATACAAAGCAACAACTTGCAGTTAAAAATCGATCTTTGTGTTCAGGCTGAGGCACTTAAAGAAAGTACCGATTGGAAGAAAACAGGTGAAGAATACGTTGCCATTCAGAAAAGATGGAAGGAAATCGGACCAGTACCCCGTAAACACGCTGATATGGTATGGAAACGATTCCGTTCGGCTTGTGATTACTTCTTCAAGAAAAAGTCAGCTTTTTATAAAACGATCGATGTAACTCAGGCTGAAAATCTGAAAAAGAAGAATGAATTAATCAAAGAAATAGCAGCTTTTAAAGCAACAGGTGATGAAGCAGCCGACTTTGAACAATTAAAGGCCTTTCAGAATCGTTGGATGGAAATCGGACATGTTCCATTTAAGGAAAAAAACAGTGTGCAGCAGCGATACCGCGAAGCGATTAATAAACAATTTGATCAGCTCAGAGTGGATGATCGTGATCGTAATCTACTGAAATACAAAAACAAAGTGTCTGGTTTGACTTCTAGTTCACGCGGACAAAACAAGGTATATGCCGAACGCGATAAGAATGCGAATAAGCTGAAACAACTGGAAAGTGATCTTCTTACCCTTCAGAATAACATCGGTTTTTTTGCCAATTCTAAAAATGCAGAAGGACTTATTAAGGATGTGAATCGCAAAATTGAGCAAATCGAAGAGCAAATTGAGTACCTTAAGGATAAAATAAGGATCGTTGATGAAATGGAGGACGATGAAGCTTAAATAATACAGACGGTCTGAAAAAATTTTCAGACCGTTTCTTTTCATTTTTAGATTCATCCTTTTTATACTTATCTTTGCACTTTCATTTTCAAACCTAAAAAAATAATAGTTTGTCAACGAAGTATATTTTTGTAACCGGTGGTGTAACTTCCTCACTTGGCAAAGGAATTCTGATTGCATCGCTAGCAAAGCTTTTACAGGCACGAGGTTACTCCGTGACCATTCAAAAGCTCGACCCCTACATCAATGTCGATCCCGGAACGCTAAATCCCTATGAACATGGCGAATGCTATGTGACCGACGATGGGGCAGAAACCGATCTTGATTTGGGGCATTACGAACGTTTTCTAAATAAACCGACCTCGCAGGCCAACAATGTAACCACTGGTCGAATATATCAATCGGTAATAAACAAGGAACGTCGTGGTGATTATCTTGGTAAAACCGTACAAATTATTCCGCACATTACCGATGAAATCAAAAGAAACATCAAGTTTCTGGGCCGAAAAGGCAATTTTGATTTTGTACTGACTGAAATTGGTGGAACGGTAGGCGATATGGAATCGCTGCCCTACATCGAAGCGGTTCGCCAGATTAAATGGGAGATGGGCAAATCGGCCATGGTCATTCATCTTACTTTGGTTCCCTTCCTGAATGCTTCAGGCGAGTTGAAAACCAAACCAACACAACACTCTGTTAAGGCTTTACTCGAAAATGGAGTTCAACCCGATGTATTGGTTTTACGTACAGAACACAATCTGAGCGAAAGTATCCGCAAAAAAGTGGCCTTGTTCTGCAATGTCGATGCCGATGCCGTAGTGCAATCGATTGATGTACCTACCATTTACGAAGTTCCCATTAAAATGAAGGCGGAAAAACTCGACCTTACCGTATTGAAAAAATTTGGTATGTCGCCGGGTAAAGAACCTGCATTGGATGCCTGGAATTCATTTCTTAAGAAACACAAAAACCCGAAGCATAAAGTAAAAATTGCCCTGGTTGGTAAATATGTTGAATTGCCCGATGCCTACAAATCGATTGCCGAATCGTTTGTACATGCCGGTGCTGTGAATGAAACCAAGGTCGATCTCGTTTATGTACATTCCGAAGAAGTGAATCGTCACAACGTCGAGGAAGTTTTAAAGGATTATGATGGAATTCTTGTAGCACCCGGTTTTGGTCATCGCGGTATCAGGGGAAAAATTGAAGCGACACGATTTGCACGTGAAAACAATGTACCTTTTCTGGGCATCTGCCTGGGGATGCAAATTGCCGTAATCGAATTCGCCCGCAACGTGCTGGGCTTTACCGGTGCCGATTCAACCGAAATGAACGAAGTAACCAAGTATCCGGTCATCGACCTGATGGAAGCCCAAAAAGGAATTACCAACATGGGCGGAACCATGCGACTTGGTGCCTTTGCCTGTAAGGTGAAAAAAGGCAGTAAACTATACGAAGCCTATCAATCGGAACAAATTCATGAGCGTCATCGCCACCGTTATGAATTCAACGATAAGTATTTGAATGATTTTGAATCGAATGGATTCATGGCTGTGGGTACCAATCCTGATACAGGTTTGGTTGAATCGATGGAGCTTAGCAAGCACAAGTGGTTCATCGGTGTTCAGTATCATCCTGAATACAGCAGTACAGTTTTAAATCCAAGCCCCTTGTTTGCAGCCTTTGTAAAAGCCTGCATGCCAGGAGAGTAAAAAACATCCTCTAACACAAGAAATAAACATTCAATGGATAGAAATACAACAATAGGTTTGGTGCTGATTTTTGCAGTATTGGTAGTATTCAGCTATATCAACAAACCCTCACAGGAAGAAATTGAAGCAGCCCGGCAGCGACGTGACTCAATTGAGCTGGTACAACGCCAGCAGGCAAGAGATCTGGAAGCCCGGCAAAACAGTATCACACCCGTTCAAGCTGCCGATAATCCGCAGTTGATCGACAGTAGCAGTCTTTCTACTGAAATGAGCAATCTTTACGGCGATTTTGGCCATGCTGCCATGGGAAGCGAAAAAGAGATAGTTCTTGAAAACAACCTGCTGCGCCTGGTGCTTTCAACAAAAGGTGGAAGTGTAAAAAGTGTTGAACTGAAAAACTACAAACGACACGATTCTACTGATTTGTATTTGATTGAAGAAGGCAAATCGACGCACAATCTTTCCTTCTTCGCACAAAACCGCAACATCAAAACCGATGATTTGTTTTTCGAACTGATCTCAGGTAAAGAAAATGTCAGTGTTTCTGGTTCCGAAGTACCTGTAGGAAGAGAAGGTCGCCAAAAATTCAATGAGGAAAATCCGGGGAGTTCCGATCAGGTAATTCTGCGACTGCATGCAGGTTCCGATCGCTACATCGATTACATTTACACCATCACCCACAACTCTTACCAGGTCGATTATCAGATCAGGGTGCATGGTTTAAACAATGTAATCAATACCAATACCGGTTACCTGAGCCTGAATTTCAATTTTGAAGTTCCACGGCAGGAACGCTTTTCGAAATACGGTGAAGACCGTTATACCGGAATCTATTACAAATTCAAGGACGACGAAATCGACAATTTGAATATGAACAAGAGTGATGAGGAAACACTCAATACTCCTGTAAAATGGATTGGCTACAAACAGCTATTCTTCTCAACAGCCCTGATTGCCGATAATGCTTTCGACAATGCCGTAGTTGCATCAGAAAAATATGGAGAAGAAAACCCTTATCTGGCTTACTTTAAGTCTGACATTGGGCTTGATTTCGATCCTCGCGGTGAGAACAATTACGATATGGCATTCTATTTTGGTCCTAACCACTATCAAACCCTGAAAGAACAGGGCTTCGATATGGAAAAACTGATCAACCTGGGATGGCCGGTTGTGCGCGAAGTAAATAAATACATGATTATTCCAGTATTTAACTTCCTGCGTAGCCGTATCGCCAATTTTGGAATTATTATCCTCATTTTGACGATAATGATTCGGGTTGTCGTTTTTCCCTTCACCTACAAATCGTATGTTTCGCAGGCCAAAATGCGGGCACTGAAACCCGAAATGGACGAACTGAGTAAAAAGTATCCGGCCGATAAAGCCATGGAGAAACAACAGGCAGTTATGGCTTTGTATAAGAAAGTAGGGGTTAATCCAATGGGCGGTTGTTTGCCCATGTTGTTTCAGTTCCCTTTCCTTATTGCCATGTTTTATTTCTTCCCGGGTTCGATTGAATTGCGCCAGGAAAGTTTCCTTTGGGCACATGACCTTTCAACCTACGACTCCATAATCAACCTGCCATTCACAATTCCGTTCGGATTTGGTGACCATGTGAGTCTGTTTACACTGTTAATGACCATCACCACCATTATTCAAACCCGTTTGACAAGCCAGACACAGGATACCAGCGCCATGCCGGGAATGAAGTACATGCTCTATTTTATGCCTGTATTTTTCATGTTCATTCTGAACTCGTATTCTTCAGGCCTTAGCTACTATTATTTCCTCGCCAACGTATTCACCATTGGTCAAACCTATATTATCCGTCAAACCATCGACGAGGACAAGGTAAGGGCGCAATTGATGGCCAATAAGAAAAAGCCGGCAAAAAAGAAATCAGGATTCCAAAAACGACTTGAAGACCTTGCCAAACAGCAGGAAGCTGCAAAGCGTAAGAAGTAAGATAATTATGAACAATATAAGAAAGGCAGCAACATTTATTTGTTTCTGCCTTTTTTGAGTTCAGAAGCTTTCAACTGATGGCAAGCCGTGCTGTTAAAATACCCATCACGATGGCCAGCGGTCCAAAAATCCATTGTTCAGCAATGGTTTGTCCAGTGAAATTGGCGTAGGTATTAAAAACGAAATAAAGTACCATGGCCCATAACAAAATATTGGCTACTTTTCCTTTCATCCCATTACGCAGGTAACGTAGTTTTATCAGCACTACCATCATGAAAGAAATGGTAAACACAATGGCTATCAGTTCGAGTGGCAGAATGTTTTCCTTGTCGATTTGCCCTCCCCAAACCATGTCATAAGGCAGAATCCCTGCAATGATAGTGATATGAAAAACAACAAGTAGTGCGAATAATACCAGTAAGGTATTTCCTGCCTGGTATGCTGAAATAATTTTCTTCACTTGATCGAATTTTAGTTAAAAGGTAAATTAATGCTTTACTTCTGTAAGAAATGAAAATACAAGCAATTTGTTTAATTATTGAAGAACATCACTCATTATTCGCTGAATGTGTTTGTGCTTCAGCTTCCCGTTGTGAATTAATAATGAATAACGCAAGACCGTTGCTTCGTTAACGGCGATTTCAACCGGTGTGCGTCCGGGCCAGGCACAGTTTTGCATGCTTCCCGTCTGTCGTAAAATCCATTGAGCATCATCGGGATGAGCGGGATGGACAATAATGGTTATTCCGTTTTTCATGACTGGATTCACGATGTTGATCCAGCGACCGGCATCAAGCGCATTGGTTTGCGGACTGACTGCCTCATCGTTAAAAGCAGTAAACCGGGTGAGTTCGTCAGTTTTTATGCGCAGTGAAAAGCCACCATAACCCTTGGCATCGTCGGAGCCTCCCAGCAGTAGATTGTTTTCCAGAGCACTGAGCGCTATGGTGAAATCGAGCCGTTGATACCTGCCTTCCCTAGGATGAATTTCAACTTTTGTATGTTCACGCATGATGGGATCATCGGGTGCACTTAGGGTATACCAAAATGAAGAATAACTGAAAACACCGTTGCTGCCATTCATATTGAACTCAAGCTGATCGATTTGCTGGCTAAAGTTGTCGATGTCCCAGCCATCGCATATTTTCTTGCCATCAATCAGAATCTGATGCCAGGCCCAAAAAATCCCGCGATGATGAGGATGATCGGCCGGGAAATCTTCAGTAATGATCCGGCCTTTCAGGTCATAAACCGGGTGAAAATAATTATTGCGTGAATAGTTGGCAAGTGAGTCGTTTATTTCGCGTTGGAAAAAGAAGATTTTTCGTTGGTTTTCATAAACCCAATATCCTCCATCCTGTTTTTTCAAATGAATTTTTTGAGCAAACGAAGCCGGCAGTATAAGCGACAAAAGAATTACAAACAAACAAATTCGATAAAACATGGTATTGATCAGTTAGGTGAAGTGTAAAAATAAGCAACACTTTCAAGAAAACATAGTGGGCAATAAAAAGTAATTTGATTTTAAGCAAGAGGCAATAAACTGCCTGCTTTTTCTTGTTTTTGATTCAACCAAAGGCGCCTTTTACTGTTTATAGCATTTTAAAACCTGGTAATTTCTCAACATGTTTTTATACAACCGTATCAGTAAAGAAGATTTGAAAAAGCGCTTAATGGATGAAACTTTTAAGCGGAAAACCATCTCGTTGTACCGTTATTTTTATCTCGATGATCCCCGGCAATTCAGGGATGAAATATACAAAGCCTGGGATGAGCTGAACTGTTTTGGCCGCATCTATGTGGCACGCGAAGGAATCAATGCCCAAATGAGTGTTCCGGAGCAAAATTGGGAGCTTTATCTTTCCTCCCTGAACAATTGGGAAATATTCAGAGATATTCCCATTAAAACAGCCATCGAAGACGATGGAAAATCGTTCTATAAGCTAACCATCAAGGTACGCCCAAAACTGGTTGCCGACGGACTGATGGACGAAGAATACGATGTTACCAATGTAGGAAAACACCTCGATGCCTTCGATTTTCATCGCCTGGTAGATGAAGGCAAAGCCATTGTGGTGGACATGCGCAACCATTATGAAAGCGAAGTAGGGCATTTTAAGGGGGCGCTATGTCCCGATGCCGACACTTTCAGGGAGGAGATTCGATTGGTAGAAAAGGAACTGGAAACAAAAAAAGATCATAAAATTCTGCTTTATTGTACGGGAGGAATTCGCTGCGAGAAGGCCAGCGCCTATCTTCGTGAAAAAGGATTCAGCGATGTGAACCAGTTACATGGGGGGATCATTGAATATGCCCAACAGATTAAGAAAGCTGGTTTAAAGTCGAATTTCATAGGCAAAAATTTTGTTTTCGATGAGCGGTTGGGAGAGCGAATCAGTGAAGACGTGATTGCGCGTTGTCATCAGTGCGGGGCTCCTGCTGATACTCATACCAATTGTAATAACGACGATTGCCACCTGTTGTTCATCCAGTGCGAACGGTGCTCAATAGAATACGAGGGCTGTTGTTCGGAAGCATGTGTGACCATCAAAAATTCAAGCGAAGAAGTTCGTTTGGTATATCGTAAGAAAATGCATGAGCAGTATTCCGGTTCAAAAATCTTCCGCAGTCGTCTGCGCCCCGATCTTCAAAAGATCAGAAAAACAGAGCATGAGCCTTTAGCACACGAGCGCTCGCTTAATGAGAATGCAAACTGAGTAATTTAAAAGTAAATGTCGAATTTCTGGAAGGAAATGAAGGCCCCGCTTTTTGCGCTGGCTCCCATGGAAGATGTTACCGATACCGTTTTTCGCGAAATTGTGATGCGTGTTAGTGATCCCGGGCGCCTGCATGTAATTTATACCGAATTTACCAATGTCGACGGGATGAATCATCCTGTTGGACGTGAAAGAGTGGGTGAGCGTCTGATTGTCAATGATTCGGAAAAACACTTGCTTCGAAAGCTGAATATCAAACTGGTAGCTCAGGTATGGGGCAAGGATCCCGAAATATTTAACAAAATTGTAAAAGAGATTTCGGATAGTGGAGAATTCGATGGCATCGATATAAACATGGGCTGTCCGGTTCGGAATGTGGTCAAAAATGGTTGTTGCTCTGCCTTGATTGGAACACCGAAACTGGCACAGGAAATAATGTTGGCCAGCAAGGAAGCCAGCTCATTACCCGTAAGTGTGAAAACCCGCATTGGCCTTGGCAAGCCGGTAAGCGAAGAATGGATTGGAGCTTTGGCAACAACCCATCCTGCCGCCATTATTCTTCATGGTCGTACTCAGAAACAACAGTCGGATGGACAGGCCGACTGGAATCAGATTGCACTGGGGGCCAGAATAGCAAAACAGGTCGATCCGGAAATATCGTTTTTGGGAAATGGCGACGTGATGAGCTACAGCGAAGGACTTGAAAAGACCAGCAAATATGGTCTCGACGGGGTGATGATTGGTCGTGGTATTTTCTCCAATCCATGGTTTTTTGCCAACAACGACCTTGAACAACGTTCGGAATCTGAGCGTATCGACCTTTTGCTTCAACACACCAAACTGTATCATGAAACCTGGGGTGGAACAAAGAACTTCAATATTCTGAAACGCTTTTTCAAAATATACATTTCCGGTTTTCAGGATGCCTCGGTATTAAGGCATCAACTAATGCAAACCAAGCAATTCGAAGAGGTGGTAAGTGTAATCGATCAATTTCAAAATCGGACAATTCAATGAATGAATTATTAAATGTAGAACATCAGTCTCCCAATTATTCCCAGATGTAATTCAGTTGCTGTTCGAGCACTTGTGTAAATTCTGCATAACTATCAGGTGAACTCCAATTCAAAATAAGTTTGCTTCTTTTTCATAAAAAACCAGGCTCCTGTAGTCAGAAGCCTGGTTTTATTAGCTTAGAAAGTATTACTTTTTGATTATTTTCCTTGAGAAGTGAAGCTTTTCACCGCTTATTTCCACAATATACAGTCCTGCCGGGAGCTCCTGGGTTTCGATACGAACCTGGCCTTGCATTTCTGACAGTTTTTGTGAAATAACAATCCGTCCATTCTGATCACTTACATTCAGACTTAGATTTTCCTTATTTCCTGGTAGTTGTAACGTGAAATGGTCAGTGAACGGGTTGGGATAAAGATTCCAGTTGAATTCCTGCTCGCCGACACCTACTTTCAATGGGGTGGTCGCTTCGACGATCTCGCTGGGCTCGCTTGCTCCGCCCTGATTATAAGCTCTTACACGGTAGGTGTAAGTGCTTGAATCGGCCAGGCCGGTATGGATGTAGCCCGTTTTATTTCTTTGAATCGTATCGATGCTTACAAAGATATCATCGATCTGTTGCTCTATGATAAAGCCTGATTCATTGTCCGAATTATCGGTCCAGCGCAACATGATGGTAGAGTCGTTCAAGCTGCTGGCACTTACCCCGATTGGCTTTTCGGGAAGCGGAACCTGGTTGAGCAAAGCCAGTTCGGCCATGCTGGTATAAATACTTCCGTTTATTTCGCTAAGCGCGGTAAATTTAACGTAGCGTCCTGTTGCCAACTGGTCAAAAATTACTTCTTTCCAGCCTGCGCCTGAAGGTAAAGTACCTTTGGCAACCGGATTTCCCCAGCTGTTGTAATCGTTCGATACATGCATCTCGTAGGCAGCCACCTGTCCGTTGGTGTTTCCGTCCTGACGGGGCAGGTACCTGAATCCGGCCACGGAGCTTTCACTTCCCAGATCGATGCTCAGGTAATGCGGATGACCGGGTTTGTTATTCTGCCATTCGGTATGCCAGAAAGTAGCCGTATTGTTATCGATGGCATAACGTGCAGGAGCATGCTCACCGTTCACTTCTTCGCTGCTAAAATCAACAATGCTCCAGTTTGTCGGATTTAGCATTCCTTCTTCAGGAAGGGTCACATAAACCAGATTGGATGCAAAGGAGAGCGTTTCATCACTGAAAGCTTTCACTCGATAATAGCAGGTTTGGCTGTATTTTACGTCGGTGTCGGTAAAAGAAGTTTCGCCGGCTGCAAGGCTTGCAATTCGAACAAAATCAACATCGCTGGCTCTTTCGACATAAAATCCCTGATGATCGCCTGCAGGATTGTTCCACTTAAGGACAACATGGTTGTTGTTATTTAACGATAAGCTCAGTCCGTCGGGGGAGCTAAGCGGATTGAACTGCTGATCGATATAGAAGTCATGAATTCCGCTGCCATAGGTAGCAAAACGTACGCAATTTTTCTTTTTAATGAACTGCACATCGGTAAAGTCGACACTTGGGATGGGATTGTCGTTCATTTGATACCACTGATCATTTTCGACTGAGAAGACCCATGCACCACCGTATCCACAGGCTGCAAAAATAAATTTTTCGTCGGGCGACAAAGCAATGTCGCGAATTCGGTAGATTTTAAGCCCTTTGTTTTTAATTGTAAAAGTTTTTCCGGCGTTTTCCGAAATCAGCAAATAGTTTCCGACTCCTGCATAGTACACCTTGTTGGTATCGATTTCGGATGCCTTGATTACAATTTGGTTTTTATGATAGTTATAGCTCTGATCGTTGGCTTTGGGGGTTAAGCCAATGTAAGCCGATTTGGTCCAGGTTTGACCTGCATCCTTCGAATAAAAGAAGAGACCGTTAGTAAGCGTGGCATACCAGAGCTTGCGGTTCAGTTCAGAATAGGAAAATCCACCCAGTTCACCGCCAAATTTGGCTTTAAAGTCGAAGGGGTGCGATGTTTTGCTAATGGAGTTGGAAGCAGCATCGTAGCTAAAAATCTGCAAGTTGTTTCCATAAGCAGCATAGATGGCATCTTCGGCAGGGTTGGGCGATGCAATGATCGGTGCAGCCCACCAGTTGCCCAGTCCGTCGTAAACCGCTTCTCCCGACTTACCACCGGCGAAATTAAAGCGGTGCTTGATGCGGCCATAGTAAAACCAGCTCCAAACCGATGTTTCGTGATTGGCCAGGGCAACGCGCAATACATCGGTGCCATCAATGTCTTTTGTATTGACCGTATTGGCCGAATCGATATAGGCTGTAGTTCCCCGATCCTGGTTGGCAAGGTACATCGAAGAAAAGTTTTCACTGCTAATGGCATCGTAATGCATGGCATACGAGGCACCATTGTTGCACCAGGTGTACGAATTTTTATCTTCGGGAGTTTTTGAAATGTAACAGCCAAAATCGAGGCCGGCCAATGTAATGAAACTTCCGTCTTTCGTGGGATAGCTGCGCATATGCTGCAAGTCCCAGCCCAACTTATGATCGAAGCCGGTCCAGCTGGCTCCATAGTTGGTCGACAGTTTCATGTCCTCAAATCCGCTGATAAGTACATTGGGCTTGTCGCTTCCCATTATTTCGAAAGGCCGGTCGCGTCCACTGTTCTTTTGAACCCATGTTTGCCCCTTATCGTTCGAATAATAAACAGTATAATCGGGGTTGATTGTTGAAAGGTAGAAATGATAGTTTCCATCTATCCAGCTTCCGGCAACATTCGATAAATTGGTTCCGGCCACTGTCGACGAAGAGCTGCCTGTTTTATTGAAATCACCTGCTTCGGCAGCATATTCATAAATATCGATCTTTTTAGTGTTTTTTCCCCACACCCACATAAACACTTCATCGCGTCTGTAGGGTTTGATAATGCGTACGTCGTAGGTAGCAATGGGGAAGGAGAGCACCGATTTCTTATAACTTTTGCCATAATCATCCGAAACATAAAGGTGATGATAATTGGCATCGTAGGTATGAAGAATAACTTGCTTTTCGTTGCCTTTGTTGATCACATAAGCCTGATTTGACCAGCTGCGGCTTACTTTGGCTCCGGTGGCTATTTCCCAGTTTCGGCCTTCATCGTCGGAATACTCCATGCGATTGGCTTCATCGTGGCTGCGTATCAATCTAAAGGTAGAATCGGGAAGATGTAGTCCGGCAAAAATAGGATTGGCTGAACCATTGTCGGGAGGATTAAGCTGAATTTTGTGGTTGAGCAGGGTCCATTTTACCTCATGGGCATAGTCTAAGCGGTACAAATGACCGGCATAACTAACCACATAAAAAACATTTTGCAGTGAATCGTAGGCCGAGTTGTCGACTCGATAACCATGCCAGCCTGTTAGCAGTTCTTTTTGTTTCCAGGTTCCACTGACCCGGCCATTGGCGTAGGTGCTTTTTCCATCATCGGCAGCTTGCGATTTCAACTGAGGATCATCCTGACGGCTCAAAACGTAATCGAGAAACATGGCTTTTTCCTCACCCGATAACACCGGATCGTCGGGACGTTCTTCGTTTTCGGCTTCAAAATCTTCCTTTGTATTATTCAATAAAAAGAATGTGCTTATGCCAAAAAACAAAATTGCCATCAATGCTGCAAATTGCCATTTTTTCGTCCTGCTCATGTAAAATGTTTTTAACTATGAAGCATCAAAATTACACGATTTGGCTTCCTTATAATATAAAAAAACCGACATTCAATGCCCTGTTTTCGATTAAGCCTTGGGTGAAGACTTTTTCTGACAGCATTCACCCAAAAAAGACAAGCTGTTATGTTGCTATTTACGAGCTGATTGCAGCTTGCAGTACGGGCAGCAGCATGAATACAGTGAAGCAGTAACAGACAGGAGCAGGGTAAGGAAACTGAATAATTTTAATCTAAAAAGAAGAGCATTACACTTCCAAAACTTATGGCAGAGATCGGGGTGGTAATGCTCTCTTTTTTTCAAAGGGGATTATTTAAATTGAATAATGATTACTATGCACAAAAATTATAAAACGGTAATAGCCCTTATTCCTGAAAAAGTACCCAGTAGGGATTGATGCCACAAATCAGGTCTTTCACAAAGCTTCCGTTTTCATTATAAATTTTCACTATACCTGCTTCGCTTGTACCGGGTGAAGTAAGAATGTAGATGTCGTTGTTAACAGGATTGCTGACAACCGCATTGGCACCGGTCAGGTTTTCGGCAAAGCTGTTAAATTCTTTTGAGGCGACATCGAAATTATAAACAACTCCGCTTTGACCCCATGAGGCCTGCAACACATAAATGTGAGAAGCATCGTTGTTGATCGAAATAACCTGGCTGTAGCTGGTTGAGATGCCTTCGAGCGGGTAAATATTCTCAAGTTCGTTGGTGCTGGTGTTGATGTAGCCGAGTCCGGTTTGTTCCGAGGGGTCGGTCCAAGTGCTCAAAAGGGTTACATACAAATTATTGTCAGCATCTTTTACAAAGTAGGAGGAGACAGCCGGGGTTGCAATGTATTCAATTGCTTTGTCGGCAGTGCTGATTACGGCAATGCTGTCGATGTAATTCATTGCAACAAAGACTTTTCCATTGGCAATCTCCATGCCTTCGGGACCGCCAGGCAAAGGAATTGTTTCTTCAACCTTGTTGGTTTTGATGTTAAACTTTGCAATGTACGAATCGGGCATTTTACTCCAATCGGGTGTTTCACCCAAACACGAAATGTAGAGATAATCGCCATCGGCAACGGCATAGCGCGGATTGGCGATCCCGTCGGTCACTCCGTTCAGGTGCTGCTGAAATAGTGGATTTACAGTTATCAGCTGGTCTTTAACATTGCCAATCATATAAATACTATCCTTGTAAGTAAGTGCATACTGAACACTCGATACCAGTTCGAGATCGTTTTGTTGCTGGTAATAATTGTTGATCAGCTCACCGCTTTCGTAGTTGTACTTTGTGATACTGGAGCCTTCGTGGTTGTAGTTTCCATAATTGATAATGTAAGCTCCCTTGATTTTTTCGCTTGGGAACAGATCCGGATCATCTTCGTTACACGAAGGAAACAGCACACTAACAGCCACAAAGAGGGCAAGGTAATAAAAAAGATTTTTCATAATGAATTGAATATTAAGGGTTATTTGAATGTAACGAAATGGATAAGCCAAGCCTGAAACTCCGGCCGGGCATGGCATAGTACTTTTCATTCTGATAGCTCACATTAAACAGATTGTGAACGGTAAATGAGACGGTGAAGCTTTGCTGCCTGTATTCATTTTTAAGTGCAAGTCCGCAATTTGTTAAAAAATAAGCCGGTAGTTTAGATCCGACGTAATTGGTGTAACGGCTTCCTGTAAAAGTACCATCGATGTTGGCCGAGAGGGAATGGTATTTTAATGCGTAATAGAAATTGGCCATGTGCATCGGGTTGTAAATCAACTGATGATTGATGGTAGCACCTTCAATGATGCTTTCTGCAGCCCGGGTGGGGTTCAGGGTGTAATTCAGGTTGAAATCGGTATGGAAATCACCCAGTTGATAATGGCTTGCTCCATGTATTTCAATTCCTTTGCTGATAACGCGCTGTACATTTTGGGCCTGCCAAACACCAAAATTTCTCCATTCAATCCAGTTGTTTATGTCCATGTAAAAGGCATTCCATGTGAAGGTTGAATGATTTTCTCCATTGGAATGATGGTATTTTATTCCGGCTTCGATGCTGATTCCTTCTTCCGGCAAAAGATCAGGATTTCCCTGGTCGGCCCAGAAACGGTCGTTCAGGGTGGGGATGCGATGACTTCTGGCAAGGGCTGCACTGAACTGCAACATGCGTGAGTCACTCGAAATCAGCGTATATTCAGCTCCCAACGACGGAGTAAATGGTACTTTAAAATTGCTCACAAACATCTGCCTTAAGTTGATGGTTGTTTTTAAAACCCTGATGGGTTGATAGAAGAAGGAAGAATAAAAATCGAGGTGCTGTTCCTGTTTGATGTTGTTAGCCGAAAAGGCATAAACATCGGGAACAATGTACTTGTATTTCAGGCCGGCCTTGTATTCCAGTTTGTGGTTGATATTTTGTTTGGCACTGGCTTCAACAATGAAACGGTCGGTAATAATTTGTTGCGCATCAATGCTGTCGTATTCCTGAAAATCATGAACATACCCTGAACCAATGGTGTAGGCAATTTTGTTGTTCTCGTTTTTATAACTGGTCCAAATTCTGATGTGCTCGCTTAACATGGCATCTGATGGTGCATCATCCAGATTGTTTTTCATATTGGGTTGAATTTCATACCAGTTTTTTTCTAGCCAGAAAGTCGACTTGAAGTATTCATTGGGTGTAAACTGGTAGTTGATTTCCTGCATGAGTCCCATATTATTAATCTTTGCTCCCTTTTGAATATCCTCGAAAGGCTCCCGGTTTTCAACATCACCGGTGTAAGGGTTCAGAAAGGGAAAGTCATTTTCTTTGCGGTAGGAGTATAGTTTGCTTACCGATTCCAGCTTTCCGTTCCCCAGAAAGAGTTTTGCACCGTACAATTTTTCGCCAAAGGAGCCGGTGATGTTTTTCATATCAAGCCCAAAACCGTCGGTCCATTTGTTTTGCTGCCCCAGGTAAATGGCTCCTCCGATCGATCCTGAGCCGTTCAGCGTCGATGAGCTGCCCATCTGTATTTCGAGCTGGTCGAAAAGAAAGGACGAGATGGAGGATAAGTTGGATTGTCCCAGCGTAAGCGAGTTAATATTGATTCCACCAAAATTTACCGAGGTATGATTGGGAGATGTGCCGCGTATGCGAATGGTCGACAGGCCGCCGGCCGTACTTTTCAGATACACAGGTGTAAGCCGCATCAGCAGTTGGTCGATGTTGCTTTCCTGGGTGCTTTCAATCTGTACTTTTGAAATCTGATCAAATTTGGCACCAGGCTGGTATTTCCTGTAATCGCTGTACAGAGTAATCTCATCCAGATGGATGGTGTCGCTTACCGATGGAACCGGTTCTTCGGCCAGTGCATCAACTGTCAGTAAAACAGTGATCAATGTGTAAATAAAAAGTCTCATTCTTTATAAAAAATGAGCTAGGGGCGTTGTGAAAATTATTCGATAGTTTTCACCAGCTTTAGTCCCGAAGCTAAGGTTAACAAATAAGCATCTGGCAGGTCTTCTGGCTCACCTTACTTTTCGAGGCCTTCCCCTTCTTTATTGCTCTTGCAATGTTGAAGAGTGGCAGCTTGATTCGAAAAGCTTCCCGTTTATAATACGGGATACAGGCTTACAGCTGCGGGTACAGCTCCGGATTCTAACCGGATTCCCATTTTAATCCAATCTGAGAAGTATCAGACCAGAACCAAAATCACGACAAAGATAGAAAGAAAAGATGATGATTGACCCGGAGTTAATAAAATGTTGAAAGATCGGCTGTCTTAATTGTATGTTCCTGAAAAACAAGCTACTGCATTTTATTTTTGTAGGCTAGCGTGCATCCTGTCGATCGACGTTCTTCATCATCCGGTCGGAAACCAGAAAAACAACGGGCTTTTTCGACACCGGATTTTCGCGTGTAATTACCACGGTATCGTAAACGTCTTCGATGATCTGGTAATTCAGCACTTCGGCAGGCCGTCCTTTAGCCCGTAACTGACCATCTTTCATCATAAGCAGGTAATCACAGTATTCTCCGGCAAGATTCAGATCGTGGATGATAATGAGTACGCTTAATCCGAGTTCTTTGTTCAGGCGCTGAATCAGGTTGAGTATCTGTACCTGGTGCGTAATATCCAGGTGAGAGGTGGGTTCGTCGAGCAGGAGCAAATCAGGCTCCTGGGTAAGGGCACGGGCAATGGCTGCCAGTTGCTGTTCTCCGCCGCTGAGCTCCATCATCGATTTGTCTTTCAGGCGATCGACATGGGTTAATTGCATGTATTTTTCGGCAATGGCGATGTCGTTTTGAGTTTCGAAGAACTGAAAATTGCTTCGATAGGGAAGACGTCCCATCATCACATAGTCATAAACACTAATATCGGTTTGTTCGGTAAACTGTGAAACCACGGCCACCTGTCTTGCTCTTTCACGGATTGGCATTTGCGACAGTTGTTTTCCCTTTAGGGTTAATTCCCCTTCTTTTATTTTCAGATCGCCGGTAAGCGCCCTGAAGAGCGTGGTTTTGCCCGATCCGTTGGGCCCGATAATCCCTGCAAAAACACCACGCTGCAATTCAAAGCTGATGGTTTTCAGATTGAATTTCTCGTAACCGCATACGAGCTGGTTCAGTTTCAGATAGGCACTCATAAGTGATTCAATTTGTTTTTTAATCCGGCCCTTGCCAGTATGGTGATAAACACAAGTCCGCCTGCCATTCCGGTGATCACACCAATCGGGAGTTCGTTGGGAGCAATAATGGTTCGCGCAATAATGTCACTGATCATTAAGAACAAACTTCCGCCTAAAAATGAACCTATCAGCAGGATGCGATAGTCGGAACCAATGATCATTCTGATCAGATGCGGAATGACCAGTCCGACAAAGCCTATAATTCCGGCAACAGCCACACAGATGCCGGTTAGGAGCGAGGCCACCACAAAAAGGATCCGGATGCTTACGGTGGTGTGAATTCCCAGGTGCCTGGCTTTTTCCTGGCCAAGTCGCAAGGCATTCAATGGCCGGGCAAAAAAGTAGCTGATTAGCAAACCTGAAAGCGAAGCCCAAACCATGGCCTTTATGAGGAAGGTATTCGACTCTTCGAGTGAGCCCATCATCCAGAATACAATGTTCTGGAGATTGTCGCTGGTGCTGATCGACATGAGGAACATCATCGATGACGATGCTACAAAACTCACCATTACGCCAATGAGCAGCATTCTGTTAATGTCAATGGCACCCCGGCGAATACTTAAAAAGTAAACAGCAAAAATTGAAAGCACCGAAGCGCTAAAGCCGGCCAGAGGAAGCATGAAGGTGCCGATGCTGTATTGCAGTCCCAGAACAATGACCAATGCCACACCCAGCGCAGCTCCTCCCGAAATTCCAAGGGTGTAGGGTTCGACCAATGGATTACGGTAGATGCCCTGCAAAATGGCTCCGGTAAGACTTAAAGCCCCTCCGATGGCAAAGGCAAGCAACATGCGCGGCAGACGAATGTGGGCAATTACGGCATAATGGATTCCTTCTTTCGAAGCCACAATCTGAGGCAGATCTTTTAAGGAAATATCAAATTCTCCTGAAAGAATGGAGATCAATGCCGCCGCCAGCACCAGTAATATCAATAGTAGTGTGAAAAGCGACCACTTCAGGTATTTTTGTTGGATGGTCATTGCTGCATCAATTTTACCATTTCTTCAAGGGTTTCAACAAAGGTAACAGGAGTAGGAGTACAGGCCTTTTCAGCATCGATCACAAAAATTTTTTGATGAACAACGGCATTCATCTGGCTGAACTGCATCCAGGTGTTTTTCTCTTCATCGGCAACAAGCCCCATTGAAGTAATAAAAATAACATCAGGATTACTCAGCAGCACACTCTCGCGGGTCATGGTGCCATGTTTTAAATTACTGGCAATATTGCTGGTGCCGGTAAGCTTGAAATAATCGCTCATGAAGGTATTATCGACCACCGTAAAGATGGGTTGTGCTCCAATCTGAAAAAACATTTTTGTATTGCTGTTGCCAGGTTTTTGACTGAGTTCGCTAACTTTTTTGCTGGTTTCATCAACAATTTCACGGGCCAGAGCTTCATTCCCAACCAGTTTTCCCAGATGAATGAACTGCTCACAAATTTCGTTGAACGATACGGGTGTGGGAAATACTTCAACCTTCATTCCCATTTTTTGAAGCAGTTCGATGGTTTCGGGCGGTGTGATGATGGTAGCCAGTATGAGATCGGGTTCGAGGCTCAGTGTTTTTTCAATATTTACATCGATGGCAGTTGCCACTACTTCGACACCATCGGCTAATGCTTCGTTACAATAACTGGTACATCCGGCCATCTGACTGCCGGCTTCGAGGTAATACAGGTTTTTTGTGAGCGATTGGGCAAGTGATACAATTCTGACTGGTTTTTGTGCCTGCAATATTGAGCCAAGCAGGAGCAAGGCAGTCAGAATCATCGGTAATTTGCGATGCATAGTAAGTGTTTTACCGGGTATTTTGAGCATCTGGAATCCGATTAACGGAATCACGAAACTTTTTTCCCGAAGTTCGTATTGGTATGTTTTTACTGGCAGGTCTTCTGGCTCGTCATACTGCTGATGCCTTCCCATTGCTGTTACCTGATCTTCGATTTTCAGAAAGTAACAACAAACAGTGGCCTGGTATTTTCAGCAATTGTTCCGTAAATAACTACGGAAATTGACTTACAGCTGCGGGTACAGCTCCGGATTATCCTTTTTCACAAGAGCACCGGATTCCCATATTAAGGCTGACTGCCGTAGGCAATCAAATCCACCAGATGTGCAAAGATATAAAAGCAGCCGATAAGCACGGGTATCTTTTATAGGAAAAACCTGTTTCAAATGATAAATTGCCGGGTTGTTGTTTAGTAGAGCAGCTCTCCTTTACCCTGTCGGGTAATTACAGGCTCGTCGGCAGTACAGTCGATGATGGTGGATACCCGGTTGTCGCCAAAACCACCATCGATGACCAGATCGACCTGGTCTTTAAATTCTTCATGTATCAATTCAGGATCGGTTAAGAAGGCTTCAATTTTGTCGGAACTATGCAGCGAAGTGGCGAAGATTGGGTTTCCGAGCTCTTTAACGAGCGTTCGGGCAATGTTGTTGTCGGGAACTCTGATTCCAACGGTTTTCTTTTTACCCTTAAAATAGCGCGGAACGTTGTTGTTGGCATTCAGAATAAAGGTAAATGGACCCGGCAAATTGCGGCGCATCAGTTTGAAGATGTTGTTGGGAATCGGACGCGTATAATCCGACAATTCACTTAAATCGTAACTGACAAAGGAAAAATGCGATTTTTCAACTTTAATCCCCTTCAAACGGGCTACCTGCTCTACTGCCTTCTGATTCATAATATCGCAGCCGATACTGTAAACTGTATCGGTGGGATAGATGATTACACCACCATTGCGGAGTGTTTCAACAGCCTGATCAATTCTTCGCTGATCGGGATTTTCTTCGTATAGCTTTATCAGCATCGGTTTTTATTTTGCTTGCTGTTAAAGATAGGGCTTCTTTTTTATCGTTTCCAAAAAGCGGGTGAGAAAATGACAAGGATGGTAAACAATTCAAGCCTTCCCAGCAACATCAGAAAAGAAAGAAACCATTTTGCTGCTACCGGTAAATGGGAAAATGAAGCCGAGGGTCCTACCGATCCCAACCCTGGGCCAATGTTCCCAAGCGAGGTTGCAACTGCACCAATGGCGGTTTCAAAATCGGGAACGAAAGCCATAAGAATAAGACTGCTGATAAAAAAGACACCTATGTAGAAAAAGAAAAAAGCCAGCACATTGGTGATGATTTGCTGATTAACCGATCGCTTGTTGAAACGTACCGGAATTATGGCGTTGGGATGGATCAGTCTGCGTAGTTCGTAATAACTGTTTTTGAGCAGCAATACAATCCGCATAATTTTGATTCCACCCCCAGTCGATCCGGTGGAACCACCGGTAAAAAAAAGCAAGAGGATGATAGCGGTTAAAAAGGGAGTCCAAAGCAAATAATCGGCGGTGGCATATCCGGTAGTAGTAATAATCGACACTACCTGGAAGAGTGAGGTTCTGAAAGTTTCTTCCAGACCCAGATTGCTGGTGATCAGAAGTCCGGCAGCAATAATAAATGTGAATACAAGGATGAAAAGTAAATAAAATTTGAACTCTTCATTTTTAAACATCTTTTTAGGCTTTCCGGTAAAAGCAAAATATGAAAGTGAGAAGTTGGTTCCGGCCAGTATCATGAAAAAAGTGATCACATAGTGAATAAATGGTGAATCCCAGTGAGCAATACTGGCTTGTTTGGTTGAATAGCCTCCCGTTGCCATGGTTGTGAACGAATGGCAAATGGCATCAAAAACACTCATGCCTCCAAGGGTTAGGAGTATGGCTTCGGCAACGGTAAAAATAAGATAAACGTTCCAGAGAATTTTAGCCGTGTCTTTAATTTTTGGATTGAGCTTATCGGTAGTAATACCAGGCGATTCAGCAGCAAAAAGCGACATGCCGCCAATGCCAAAGATGGGCAATATGGCCAGGGATAATACGACAATCCCCATGCCTCCAAGCCATTGGGTGAGACTTCGCCAAAAAAGGATGCCATGGGGTAAGGCTTCAATATTATCGAGTATGGAAGAACCAGTGGTGGTAAAGCCCGACATGGTTTCAAAAAAAGCATTGTGGTATTCAGGAATTGCGTGACTGAACAAATAGGGTAAACTACCAAAAAGTGAAAAGAAAAGCCATACGGTACTTACAATGATGTAGCCTTCCCGCTTGCCAATTTTTTTTTCAGCATGACGGGTTGAAAAAATCAGCACGATACCACAACTTAAGGTAATAGCGGCCGAATAGATAAAAGCATTCAGATCGCCTTCTTTGTAAATGAGGGCAACGATCATTGACAATAACATGAAAAGGCTTTCACCCAGCAAAAGAAACCCCAGTGAGCGGAGTATGATTTTGTAGTTCAGCATGTGCTATTTGAAAAAAGTATCAATTTTCTTAATGGCATCGGGCAGGGCAAATACAACTACCTTGTCTCCTTCCCTGATTTGTGTCTCTCCTGTTGCAATAAAACCATTATCATCACGCACGATGCCACCGATGTTTGCATTTTCAGGAAAATTAAGGTCCTTAATAAGCCGTGTGGTAACCTTTGAGCCTGCATGGGCAATTAACTCTACTGCTTCGGCTTCGGTAGCAGTGAGGCATTTAATGCTCGAAATTTCAGAATTCATGGAATATCGATAGATGAAACTGGCTGCAATGTATTTTTTATTGATTACGCTTCCAATTCCCACCTGTTCGGCCAGACTGATGAAGTCGATGTTTTCAATTTCGGCGACTGTTCTTTTTACGCCCATCTTTTTAGCCAGCTGGCAGGTAAGAATATTTGTTTCAGAGTTTCCTGTAACGGCCACAAAGGCATCCATCTTTTCTATTCCTTCTTCTTTCAGCAATTCAAGGTTACGACCGTCACCATTAATTACCAGCACATTACTAAAGCGATCGGCAATTTTCTGACAACGCTCTTTGTTTTGCTCTATAATTTTAATATTGAACTGATCTTTAAGTTTTTCGGCTGTTTTCTGGGCAATACGACTTCCACCCATAAACATGATGTTTTTTACCCCAAAAAGCTGTTTCCCCGCCTTGTCGTAAAGCTCCTGCATCGCACCACGGGTTGTGACAAAATATACAATGTCTTCGGGTAAAATGAAATCCTTTCCCTTGGGAATAATGGTATTTTCGTTTCGGGTGATGGCTACTGCCCTGAAGCCATTTGTAGTTTTTGCAATGTCGGCAAGTGACTGGTTAACGATGCTCGCATTTTCCCTGATTTTGATTCCAAAGAGCATTAGTTTGCCACCCGAGAATTCATGCATCACCCTGGCGCCGGGTTGTTTAACCGATGCAATTATTTCTTTTGCAGCCAGTGTTTCGGGATAAATTAGTTCGTCGACACCAAGGGCATTGAATTTGGGTTTGTTGATTTTTTTCAGGTATTCGGCATTGTTGATACGGGCGAGTGTTTTACCGGCTCCAAGATCTTTGGCAAGTATACAGGCTAAAACATTGCGCGACTCGTAAGGAGTTACTGCAATAAAGAGATCGGCTTTTGAAATACCACATTCTTTCAGATCGTCGATTGAATTAGCAGCACCATTAACGGTTAGCAAATCAACCTGACTGGCAATTCTTTCTAACTTTTCCTGGTCATCATCGAGTAACACAATGTCGTGACTTTCCTTGCTTAACATCTTGGCAAGATGAGTACCAACTTCACCGGCACCGGCAATAACTACTTTCATATGTCAAAGTCTTTGTTTTTTGCATTGCAGCAAAACTGATTTTATCGCAGCTATTTATAAACTGCGGGGCAAAGTAAATTATAAAGATCACTAATGTCCAAATAATCTAATCTGTTTTTTGCCGCTTTTAATCAATTTAAAAAGGATATGGCTTTTATTGCCTGCCTTTCTTCAATAATTATTGCGCCAAAAGTGTTGACATCGAACAGTTTTTGTCCGATGCTGTCAGATTTGACGGACGATGTTAAGTTACTGTTTTTAATGGTCCTTATTCTGATTTTTTCAGAATTTTTGACCAATACCTTTCCTTCGTCAGCCAGCCAGATTGCATCTTTTTCTACTGCTTCGGTTTCCGCTTGCTGCCCGCTTTCGCTTACTTCAATTCTGATATTCTTAAAAAAAAGAATTGAATTGTACGAAGTAGCGAAGTCAGGATCTGTTTGATTGTCAGTAAGTGATACCGGTTTATAAGTGCTGAAATAGCCGCTTGAATTTTCAAGGAGTACTTGTTGATAGCTGCTAATTGAATCGGAATCACAGTAATAAAAATGATCTCTGCCATGAATGAGGCTCATCAACTGTCCATCGTAGGTCTGATAAACAATGATCATCGATTGCCGCATGTGTTTTATGAGTTTTACATTCAATAGGAAAAGCAAAAGGACAGACGCAATTAATACAGGCTGCAGGCGAATCAGCCTACGGCCCTGCATCGCAGAAGCAATGGCAATTATCAGCAGAAATAGTGAAACCAGTGTGAATTGGTCAATCCAAATGTTGGTGATTAAAGCTGCCGGTAATTGCTCAATCCATTCTATTCCTTTAATCATGATGCTTGTTTCAACTTTAAGCAGAAATGCGAATAGTAAATGTAGAGGTGGTACGATTGAAGCAATGAAGAAGGCAAATGCACTGTAAATAATAACACCAGCCAGGGGGATAACCAGTAAATTGGTAAGAAGGAAATAGACTGGAAACTGGTGAAAATAATAGATCGACAGCGCAAAGGTTCCAACTTGTGCAGCCAGTGAAACGGCACTTAACTCCCACAAATATCGAAGTACTGCCTGCTTAATCTTAAAAAGTGATACAATTTTAGGCTGAAAGAAAACGATGGCCGTAACAGCAGCATAGGACAGCTGAAAACCAACTTCGTAAATAATCAACGGATTGATTAATATTAATACAAAGGCAGACAAGGCAAGCGTATTGTAGATATTGGTTTTTCGATGCAGGTTCTCACCAATCACTACAAAGGAGAACATTACAGAAGCCCTCATTACCGAAGGTGACAAGCCAGCCATGAATGCATAAGACCATAGCAGCAACAAGGTAATAAGGCATTTCGGCAAACGTCCTTTGCGAAAGCGCTCAAGCGGCTTCAAAAACAGGGTAATAACCCAGTAAATAATTCCTACATGCAAACCCGAAACCGCCAGTACGTGCATGGCACCGCTGGCCGCAAACGAAGTCCTGGTTGCCTGATCGAGCGAACTTTTCTCCCCCAGGGTAAGCGCAGCCAGAACAGCAAACGAGGGCCCCTCAATCGAAGCATTGCGATACATCGCCAGCAGGTGATTGCGCCGCATTAAAGCGTAGGTGCTGATGGTATGACTACTACGCGGGAGCATGTCCGCTTTTTTAACATAGGCCTGGTATCTGATGCCTCGTCGGTACATGAAGCGCTGATAATCAAAGCTGCCGGGGTTGATTTGCTTTGTAATTGGATAGAGCCGGCCCCAAAAGGCGAGTAGGTCTCCGGGCTTACTTCGTTGGTTGATCGAACTGTCGGAAAGAAAAAGCACGATGCGCTCATCGAGTGGGATAATGGTATCTTTTCCAAACGACAACAACTGTAGCCGATACCTTATCCGCTGGTCATCCGACAGGTCTTTTTCTTCGATTCTGCCTGTATAAAATCCACTTTCAGGCAGTTTTTCATCAAACAGCTTTTCGTGATGCAGTTGATTATAAAAGGCACCGGCAAAAATCAGGACCAGCAGAAATACGAAACGATATATGCTGGCATACCATGAAGAATATAGCGATCCAAAGTTTTTGACAATGAGTAGTAAAAGTACGGCCGCGATCAGCAGGAACATAAAAAGATCAGCGCCGGAATCATGCACAATCCCCGTCAATACAACACCCGTTGCTAAAGCAGTCGTGTAAGCAACAAAGGGCATCTTGCCTGATATGAAGCCGTTGGGGGCCATAGCAGTGGCAAGTTACATAAAAATCGTTTTACCTTATAAAGAGAATTGAAAAATATGCCATTGGTAAGTCTGATCAACTTCGTGTTTATTTGGGGCTTACTATCCGATAATGTGCTTTTGCTTTGCCCTTGGCAATGGCAGCCAGCTTGCCTTTCAGTAATTTTCTCCGCAGAGGCGAAATGTAATCGATAAACATTTTACCTTCAAGGTGATCGTATTCATGCAAAATAACCCGGGCTGCAAAACCACCATAGGTTTCGGTATGCTCGTTCCAGTTTTCGTCGAAATAACGAATAGTGACCTGTTCTTCGCGCGTTACATTTTCCCTGATATTCGGAAGGCTAAGGCATCCTTCCTCCATTTCCCAGGGAGTACCCTGCTTGTCAAGTATCACCGGATTGATAAATATTTTTTTAAAGTCTTTCAGTTCAGGTTCCTCGTCGGCAGCAGGAGAGGCATCAATGATAAATAAGCGTAGCGATCTGCCAATTTGAGGGGCGGCCAATCCGACTCCATCGGCATTGTACATTGTTTCAAACATGTTTGCGATCAACTCATTCAATCCCGGTTCATCCTTTTCAATTGCTTTGGCTACTTTCCTTAAAAGCGAATCACCATAAACAGTTACTGGTAAAATCATCTTACTTATTTAAATTTCTTTGTTGTTCAAGGTACGATTGCAAAATCAGTGTTGCACTAACAGCATCGACTGTCTCTTTGTTCTGCCTTGCCTTCCTTTTCAATCCGGCATCAATCATCGTCTGAAAGGCAATTTTTGAAGTGAAACGTTCATCAGCCAGCTCCAGTTGAAGCCCTGGATATCTTTTTTGAAACTGTTTCAGAAAAGGGTTGATGTAACGTATCGACTCCGATGCCTCATTTTGCATCGTCTTCGGGTATCCAACCACAACACAATCGACCTTTTCCTTTGCGAAATAGTTATCCAGAAAATCAAAAATATCGTGTGCCCTGACCGTTGTAAGTTTACTTGCAATGATCTGCAGTGGATCGGTAACGGCTATTCCAACACGTTTGCGACCATAATCGATGGCTAATACTCGTCCCATATTTATTTGGCTGCAAAGATATAAAACTGTTCTGAATGCGAAACAACTGCTTTTTAAAGTACTTCAGGTTTTTATTTGTACTGAGAATAAATTACTGGACACCATCGTTGTTCACGTTTGTTTACATAACTTTATGTTTTCTAAAATGGACTAGCAATGTTCTAACCGATAACTACTCCCGGGACTAATTTGTGCTGTAACAGTACCCAATTCGTGCATTTGTTTTTTTGAAAAGCTTGAGAATTAGAATAAAATGATATAACACGATGATTAAGCACTTATGCAATGGTCCTTCAACATAGTGAAAAGAATAAGCGGGATGCTGGTGTTTCTTTTTTATTCCTGCTTTCTTCATGCAGCCAGCACTGTCGATAGTTTGCTGATCGCTGCACAAAACAGTGAAGGGGATGAGCTGGCTGCTGTACTGATCAGTTTAGCCGATCAGACACTTTACAATGCAGCACCACAATCGCTCAATTACGCCGAGCAGGCCTGGCAAGTGGCCAATGAAACAAAAAATGATTCATTAAAATATGCAGCTCTAAAATTAATGGGCTATGCCAACGGCTATCTGGGACGTTATGATATTTCGCTTCAAAATATGAACGAAGGCTTAGGTTACTATGAAAGAACACACGATTCGATCAAAATTGCCGAAGCTTTAAGCGACATTGGCTGGCTGCTACAAGCCCTTTCGTCGGATGAAGAAAATATCATGGAATACAATCTGCGTGCCTTGCGCATCAGAGAAGCGCTTGGAGATGAAAAGGGAATTGCCTATTCGCTGAACAACATCGGAGCATTGTACTGGCAATGGGAGCAGTTCGACCAGGCAATTGAATATTTTCTTCAAGCCTTACCCTATTTTGAAAAATTAAATGCGACGGAAGAGCAAGCAACCATTTATGGAAATATTGGCGCCTGGTATATTGAAACGAAACAAGAGGAGCTGGCTAAAAACTATTTGCAGGAAGCACTGGTAAAATACCGTTCAATTCAGCATAAACTGGGAGAGGGACTGATATTAACCAGCCTGGGACGCCTGTTTCTTCAAAAAAACCAAGAGGACAGTGCCCTTATCTACTTTTTACAAGCAAAAGAAATAAGGGAAAAAATTGCTGACCGCGAAGGTTTGGTCGCAAGTTTTTATCATCTGGGTGTGATCAGCTTAAGGCAAAACAGCTTGGAAACCGCAACTGGCTATTTCGATCGAAGTCTGCAAATTGCCGATAGCATTGGCTTGAAACATAAAATGATTGATATTTATCAACGTTTATCCGAAGTTGCGCTTGCCGAAGCCGATTACCTGAAGGCCTATCATTTTTTAAAGGAAAGTAAGGAACTGAACGACTCGGTTTTCAGTGCCGAAAAACACCGTCAGCTTGAAGAAATAAGGGCACAGTATGATTCTGAAAAAAAGGAAGCCGAAAATGTGCAGTTACTGTTTGAAAATGAAAACCAAAAACTGATTTTGCAACGAAACCGTTTTATATTTTATCTGGTAGTTGCTGTTATTTTGCTGGTACTATTGTTTATGTACCTTCAATTTAAGCGGCGAAGGGCCGAGGATCAGCTTCAGGTAGTCGAAAATGAACAGAAACTGCTAAGATCGCAAATGAACCCGCACTTTATTTTCAATGCGGTAACAGCCATTCAAAACTACATACTGAGTCACTCTGCCAGGGAGGCCATCAATTATCTGGGAGGTTTTGCAGCGCTAATGCGTCAAATTATTGATGGATCATCGAAGGAATTAATCGATCTGGAGAGCGAAAAACAATTGATTGAAAACTATCTCCGACTGCAGCAACTACGCTATCCCGGAAAATTTACAAGTCGCATCATCATTGATGAACAACTGGTTCCCGATGAGGTAAAAATACCACCAATGCTGAGCCAGCCCTTTATCGAGAACGCTATTGAACATGGCTTTAAATCAATTGATTATGAGGGGAAAATAGAAATCAGCTACCTGCTGAAGGGCAAAAATCTGCATATTGCTATAAGTGATAACGGAAGTGGCATAAAAGAGAATAACGATCAGAAAGCGCTTCATCATAAGGGTTTTGCCATCGAAGCCACCAAAGCCCGGTTGAAGAATCTTTCAAAAAAAATGAAAGGCAGTTACCAGCTCAAAGTAAGCAATCTTAACGATATTTCGCCTGAACAGCATGGTACCCTGATCGAATTTAGCATTCCATATTTACACAATCATTAAGTAAGCACACCATGATCAAAACCGTGATTATTGACGACGAAAAACCGGTACAGGAGCTCCTCACAAAGCTTTTAGCATCATTCTGCCCCGATGTTCAGACAGCCGGAACAGCCGGCACTTTAAAAGAGGCACTTGCATTAATCAGAACGACCCAACCCGATCTGGTGCTGCTCGATATCAACCTGCCTGACGGTGATGGTTTCCAACTCATCGAAAAACTGGGCAAGCAGTTGCCAAAAATAATTTTCATTACTGCTTACGACGATTATGCCATTAGGGCATTTAAATTCAGCGCAATTGATTATGTCCTTAAACCCATCCAGATCGACGAATTACTATCAGCCATCGATAAATACCGCAATATACATGAACAGGAAGAGCTGACACGAAAGTTGAAAGTGCTCATTCGAAATATGAATAGTGATACGGCAGAAGAAAAAAAGATTGTGCTAAAAACCCAGGAGAGTATCCACATAGTAAAAGTTGGAGAAATTATTCGTTGTGTTGCCGATCATAACTATACTGAATTCTATTTAAGTAATAATAGAAAGCTGCTGGTGTCGAGAACATTGAAAGAGTTTGATGACTTGCTTGCACCCTATGATTTTTTTCGTTCGCATCAGTCTCACCTCATCAACGTCAACTGCATTGTTCGTTTTGATAAAGCCGATGGAGGAGAGTTGGTTATGTCTGACAAAAGCCGTGTTCCGGTATCGAAACGTAAAAGAGAAGAATTATTGAATGTATTCAATCAGTTATAAAATCAAATTTTCATTTAATCAGCTATTTCAGCATGTAAATGCTCCCGCTTGCTCATCAGGCAGCAAGCAACTTTTTTCTTTGTTTATATTCGATTTCTAATTGACAAAGAGCCTGCGCAGTGATGATTAATAAGGAAAGAAGAAGAGGAAAATCAAAAGTTACGCTTAGCACCAACGATGCCATTTATGTTTTCGATGAAAAGGAAATTGTTTGTTGCAAAGGAAATATTTTTTCGAGCGAAATTTACCAATTGAACGGCAATGTTGTGAGGGTGAATATGCCACTCGATCAGATTGAAGCAGTGATAAATGGTGAAGCTTTTTGGCGTGTGGGGGAAAACGATCTTATCAATCTCAACTATTTGATCAATGTAAGTGGAGATGGCGATCAGTCGGTTTTAATGGTGAATCAGTATTCAATTCCGATACCGGAACACCGCAAAACCATGTTGCTCGAAGCACTTTCAAAACTATAGTCATAGCCGGGGAACAACGATGGCATCTGTTATTAATGTGTTTTAAACGGGTGAAATACATGACAATTGCGATTAGTATATTTTCCAATGCTGTCGTTCCCCGGCTTTTGAAAAATTCAGGAAAAGAAATCAGCCAGTCTGAACGAAATAAAATGTTTCCCAAAAAGTGTGAAGATGAATGAGGAGTGAACAATTAAACCCTGGGTAAAGATTGTTTCAGGGTATAAATGTTAAACTGGGAAGTTGATTAAGCAAAAGGGCCGTCCACACGACGACCCTTTTTTAAAAACACTTCTCTGCAATAGTACTCCAAAAATACTTAAAGCTTAAAGGAAGATAAATCAATACATTCTCCTCTGAATTAATTACTTATTTATAATGAGTATTTTTTCACGCTGGATCTTATGGTTTGATTTAACTTCAATAAAATAGATTCCTTCGTTGAAATCAGACAAGTCAAGAACCCACTCATTCATCCCTGGCTCCATCAATTGATCTAGCAGCTTTCTTCCATTCAGACCATAAAGCGTTATTTCAACCAGTTGTACCTCATGGTTGAGCAGTTTCAGTGTGAGTGGTTCATTTACCGGATTGGGGTAAATCTGAACAAGGGGTTGAGCCAGTTGCTGGTAAGTCTCCCATCCTGTATTCGAAAGCACATTGATTACCACTTCATCGGGCTCCGATTCAATGCTTCCATCGCTGACTACAAGAGTGAAAATAAGTGCTGAATCGCTGTTTACATCTGGAGCCGTGAAAGTGGGCTGCGCATCGGTAGCCGAACTAAGTACAATGCCATCGGGGGCGGTCCATAAATAGCTTAACTGATCGTTGTCGGGATCGGAAGAAGCTGTACCGTCCAAAGTAACTTCTGTACCTTCTTTCACTTCCTGGTCGGCACCGGCATTGGCAACAGGAGCCTGGTTCACTACCACATTGCTTACGGTAATTACCACTTCATCGGCCTGCGAATCGTCCGTTCCATCGTTGACCACCAGTGTAAAGGTAAAGTCAGTGTTGACGTCCACTTCGGGAGCGGTAAAGGTGGGCTGTGCTGCATCGTTTGCGCTAAGTGTAATACCGTCGGGAGCTGTCCATAAATAACTAAGGGCGTCGCCATCGGGATCGTTTGAAGCGCTTCCATCGAGGGTCACTGTACTTCCTTCATCCACCTGCTGGTCGGAACCCGCATTGGCCACAGGAGCCTGGTTCACTACTACATTGTTTACAGTGATTACCACTTCGTCGGCCTGCGAATCAACTGTTCCGTCATTAACCACCAGTGTAAAGGTAAAGTCAGTGTTGACGTCCACTTCGGGAGCGGTGAAGCTTGGCTGTGCTACATTGTTTGCACTGAGTGTAATGCCTGCAGGAGCGGTCCACAAATAGGTGAGTGCGTCGCCATCGGGATCGCTTGAAGCGCTTCCATCGAGAGTCACTGTACTTCCTTCATCCACCTGCTGGTCGGAACCCGCATTGGCCACAGGAGCCTGGTTCACTACTACATTGTTTACAGTGATTACCACTTCATCGGCCTGCGAATCGTCTGTTCCGTCGTTGACCATCAGTGTAAAGGTAAAGTCAGTGTTGACGTCCACTTCGGGAGCGGTGAAGCTTGGCTGTGCTACATTGTTTGCACTAAGTGTAATGCCTGCAGGAGCGGTCCACAAATAGGTGAGTGCATCACCATCGGGATCGTTTGAAGCGCTTCCATCGAGGGTCACTGTACTTCCTTCATCCACCTGCTGGTCGGAACCCGCATTGGCTACAGGAGCCTGGTTTACTACCACATTGCTTACGCTGATCACCACTTCATCGGCCTGCGAATCAACTGTTCCGTCGTTGACCATCAGTGTAAAGGTAAAGTCAGTATTGGCTTCCACTTCGGGTGCAGTGAAGCTTGGCTGTGCTACATCAGCTGCACTGAGTGTAATGCCTGCAGGAGCGGTCCACAAATAGGTGAGTTCATCGCCATCAAGATCGCTTGAAGCGCTTCCGTCGAGGATCACTGTACTTCCTTCATCCACCTGCTGGTCGGTGCCGGCATTGGCAACAGGAGCCTGGTTTACTGCTGCTACATTGCTTACGGTAATGATCACCTCGTCAACATGCGAATCATCCGTTCCGTCGTTAACGATCAATGTAAATATAAAGTCGGTGTCAGCATCCACTGCAGGGGCCGTAAAGCTAGGTTGTGCCACGTTGGTAGCACTAAGTGTGACTCCTGCAGGATAAACCCACAGGTAAGTGATTTCATCACCATCGGGATCGCCTGAAGCACTTCCGTCGAGGGTCACTGTACTTCCTTCATCCACCTGCTGGTCGGCACCGGCATTGGCCACAGGAGCCTGATTTTCTGCAATATTACTGACTGTTATTACTATCTCATCTACCTGTGAATCTGCGCTTCCATCGTTAACAATCAATGTGAAAGTAAAGTCAGTAGCGGTTTCCACTTCAGGAGCAGTGAAAGTAGCTTGTGCAACATCGGTTGCACTGAGGGTGATTTCAGCAGGTGCGGTCCATAAATAGGTGAGGACATCACCATCGGGATCGCTTGAAGCACTTCCGTCGAGGGTTACTGTACTTCCTTCGTTCACTTGCTGATCGGCGCCGGCATCGGCCACAGGTAACTGATTCACCTTGTTGAGTACAGTTATAAGAACGGTGTCGGATTCTGAATCCAATTTGCCGTCATTTACAGTTAAAACCAAAACAAAGATGCTGTCGCTTTCTACCTCAGGAGCGGTAAATGTAGGCTGTGCCGAATTATTGGCACTCAGTGTAATGCCTGCAGAAGCTGTCCACAGATAGGTGATGTTGTCATTATCGGGATCGTTTGAAGCGCTTCCATCGAGTGTTACAGTACTTCCTTCGTCAAGCTGCTGGTCATTTCCGGCATTGGCTACCGGAGGATGATTCACTTCTACCTGTTTTACCAATACCTTGCAAGTATCAGCCTGTGAATCAACAGTTCCGTCATTAACAACGAGGATGAATTCGAAGTAGCTGTCTGAAGCAACTTCAGGAGCTGCAAATGAAGGCTGAGCCTCGCTTGCTGAACTTAGTGTAATTCCTTCGGGTGCATACCATGCATAAGTCAGCTCGTTCTGATTCAGGTCACTTGAAGCACTTCCATCCAGATTGACCGTGCTTCCTTCGTTTACTTCCTGATCGGGACCGGCGTTGGCTACCGGAGCATCGTTTATCGGAGTAACTGTGATGCTTACCTGATCTTCGGCCGATGAAACCTTACCATCGTTCACAAAAAGTGTGAAAGTGAAGGTCGTAGCTACATCCACATCGGGTGTGGTAAAGGTAGGCTGAACTACATGTACATCGCTCAGGGTAATTGAAGCAGGGCCTGACCAGTTATAAATAAGCTGGTCGCCATCGGGGTCGGAAGAGAAGGTACCATCGAGTGCGAAATAGATGCCTTCTTCAATCGACATGTCATCGCCTGCATTGGCAACCGGCGGACGGTTGGTGAGCTTTACAGTTACTATGACCTCGTCGGCCAGTGAAAAATCAACACCGTCACTTACATACAATTCGAAAGTGTAGTCGGTATCTTCAGTAACTTCGGGAGCAGTGAATTCGGGTTGAGCCGCAGTATGATCGTTAAGGGTTATGCCTTGTGGTGCAATCCATTCATAAGTAATAGGATCACCGTCGGGGTCGTACGATGCAGTACCATCGAGTGCAATTACCGAATTTTCATCGCCTGAAAGGTCTACTCCTGCATTGGCAAGCGGCGCCTGATTGAGCAAACGAACCGTTATCACCACTTCGTCGGCCTGAGAATACAACTGACCATCGTAAACCATCAGTGAAAAGGTGAAGTCGGTATCGGCTGTAACATCAGGTGTCAGAAAGCTTGGCTGAGCTTCGGTGAGTGAACTCAGGGTAATTCCCTGCGGAGCGATCCATTCATAGGTGATGGCATCGTCGTCGGGATCATACGAAGCACTTGCGTCTAAAGCTACCGTAAAGTTTTTATTCACTGAACGATCGGGACCGGCATTAGCAACTGGTGCTTTATTTACATGGATTACCGTAATCACAACTTCATCGGCTACTGACTGATCGGTACCGTCGCTAACCACCAGGCTAATCGTGAAATCGGTATCACTGCTGACTTCAGGAGCAACAAATGAAGGCTGTGCAGCGCTTGCATCATCCAGAACGATGCCATCGGGAGCAGTCCATGCATAGCTTAATTGCTCCATATCGGCATCGCTTGATGCAGTTCCGTCAAGTTGTACGGTCGATCCTTCGTTCATTTGCTGATCAGGACCTGCATCAGCCAGGGGAACCTTATTAACGTGTTTCACAGTAATAACTACTTCGTCGGCACTTGAAGGTGCTTTGCCATCGTCGACCACCAGGGTAAATGTGAAATCAGTATCTGCACTTACCTCGGGGGCTGTGAAGCCAGGTTGTGCAACATCGATGGCAGAAAGTGTTATTCCTTGTGGTGCCGACCACTGGAAGTTAAGTGTTTCATTGTCGCCGTCGCTTGATGCACTTCCATCGAGTGCAAGCGTTTCGCCTTCATTCACCGTTTGGTCAGGACCGGCATCGGCAACAGGAATTTTATTGACCTGTTTTACCGTGATAAGCACTTCATCGGGCTGTGAAGCATCTGTGCCATCGTTTACAATCAGTGAGAAGGTAAAGTCGGTATCAGCACTTACTTCGGGTGCCGTAAAAGTGGGCTGTGCAACATCTGTCGCACTCAGGGTGATACCCGCGGGAGCTGTCCACAGGTAGCTAAGGGGGTCTCCGTCGGGATCAGACGATCCAGTGGCATCAAGTGTTACTTCGGCGCCTTCATTCATCTGCTGGTCGGCCCCTGCATCAGCAAGGGGCAGCTGGTTAATTTTTTTTACGGTAACAATTACTTCATCCAAATCAGAATCGGCAGTACCATCGTTTACCTTCAAAGTAAAGGTGAAATTAGTATCCGTTGTTACATCCGGAGTAGAAAATTCGGGTGAAGCGATGGTTGTCGAACTGAGCGTTATGCCGTCAGGGGCTGTCCACACATAGGTCAAAGCATCGCCATCGCCATCAGCCGAGGCTGATCCGTCGAGGTATACGATTTCACCTTCATCGACTTCCTGATCCGGCCCTGCATTGGCCTCTGGTATTTTGTTTACATGCTTCACTGTTACAACAAGCTCATCAACAGGAGACTGCTCAAGGCCATCGCTAACAGTGAGTGAAAAGGTATACTGCGTATTTGTTGTTACTTCGGGTGCTGTAAAGCTGGGCTGTGCCACATCGGTGGCACTGAGGGTTATGCCGCTTGGGGCAGTCCAGGTGTACGTCAGCTGATCACCGTCGGGATCGGACGAAGCCGTTCCGTCGAGTGTAACCGTACTTCCTTCGTTCACTTCCTGATCAGCACCGGCATTGGCCATCGGTGGTTTGTTAAGCTGCTTCACTTTTACCGTGATCTGATCGGCTGTTGAATTCAGACTTCCATCGCTCACAACAAGGGTGAACAGGTAATCGGTGGTAGCACTTACCTCCGGTGCCGTAAAAGTAGGCTGTGCCACATCGGTGGCACTGAGGGTAATGCCTGTCGGTGCTGTCCATTGGTAGGAGAGTACATCGCCGTCGGGATCGCTCGAAGCGCTGCCATCGAGTGTAACGATGCTGTTTTCGATAATCAGCTGATCGCTTCCGGCGTTGGCTGTCGGTGCTTTATTGATGTGCCTTACGGTTATGGTAACTACATCAAGTGAAAGTTCATTGCCATCGCTTACCACCAATTCAAAAGCTAAGGTTGTATTGGTATTGACATCGGGTGCAGTGAAGGTTGGCTGAGCCACATCGTTGGCACTTAGGGTAATTCCCTGTGGTGCTGTCCACTGGTAGGTCAGCGCTTCTCCGTCAGGATCGTACGATTCGGAACCGTCAAGCGTAACAGTAGTTTCTTCATTGACTTCCTGATCGGGACCGGCATCGGCTACTGGTGGTTGATTCAAATGGCTAATGGTAATTGTTACTTCATCGGCTGTTGAATTCAGTTCACCATCATTCACTATCAGGCTGAAGACATAGTCTGTTGTGGTACTCTGCTCAGGTGCCGTAAAAGTTGGCTGAGCCACATTGCTTGCACTGAGGGTAATGCCTGCGGGTGCAGTCCATTGATAGCTGAGAGCATCGCCGTCGGGATCGCTCGAGGCGCTACCATCGAGTGTTACCACGCTGTTTTCGACAATGGTCTGATCAGGACCGGCATTGGCTGTCGGAGCCCGGTTGTCCATGGTGGCCGAGATTTTTACAATGGCTGTTTCACCAACTGCGTAGGGAAGAGGAGAGATGGTTTCACCGGTTTGTCCATTAATAAATTCAAGTGTAACATCACTATATTCCTGATTCTCGCTGGCATCCCAAATGCGAAGTGAAATGGGGTTTCCCGGTGTGTAACCGTTACCCGTTCCTTCATCTTTTGAAGGGTTAACCTGTTGGTAAGAGTCAAATACACCAAAAATGATTGGCTGACTTAATACCAAAACACCAGCGCAAATATCGCCATCGAAGGCAGCAATTTCATCGCCTGCCTCCAGATCTTCAGTACCAAGTTTTGCAGAAACAACATAAATATTCATGTGATCGGTTCCATTCCCAATAAAGGCAGGAACAAAATGAGTTTGTGCCATGAGAGGCAATACAAACACTAATAAAATTAGAAGAAGATAAAGCTTTTTCATTTGTTTAAATTTTTATGTTTAGTTTATTAATTTTCTCTTTGTAATTAAGCTTTTTAGAAAAAGGAGTTGTTGAGGCTAGCTACTTCAGCAACTCCTTTTATTTATTTTTAGCGGTTCATCGAAATTACTTTAATGACTTTTTCATTTACTCTGATAAAATAGGTTCCATCCTGTAATCTGCTTCCGTTTTCATCAGTTCCATTCCATTCGATGGTGTGTAATCCACTCACTTTTCCACTGAACAATTCGTTGCGTTTCCTACCAATCATATCAAGCACTTCCACTTTAATGTATTCGTTTTCTTTTGTCCTAAGCAAAATGGAAACATGCTGATCGAATGGATTTGGGTAACACGAAACTGAAATTGAATGATCATCAGTATTCAGTGCATTATAGATGTTAGAAAGATCAACGCTGGCAATCATTGATTCACCTTTGGCAAAAAGGCTGGTCCCCTTAAGCAGATCAAAGCTGATTTCTGCTTCTTTTCCCTTGCGGAAAATACTTAAGTGAATCGAATTACCTTGAGAATAACCATTGGGCTTTTGAGCAAGTCCATCATTCATTGAAGCAGGAATGCTGATGTAATCTTCCTTAATTTGGGCCGCTCCGATTTTTGCAGATCCAACACACAAGGGGCCATCAAAAATTCCTATTTCGTCACCCTCCATAATTCCGCTTTCGGCAAGATGAACCAGGTTAATGTTCATGTGATCGGTACCGTTCCCAATGTACACTGGTTTGAAATAGTCAGAGGCCAACAGTTCGGGTACAACAACGGACGATTTTGATAAGTCATTGTTCAACACCAATTCACAGGCTGTGCTTACGTTAATTTTGTAACCCTTGCCGGGAACAAAATCACCAATGTTGTTTTTCCAGCCGCCCAGGAAGGAACCCAGGTCTTCGATGGATAAACCGGTTTCATTCATTGCTTTTTTCAGCTTACCAGCATCAATGAGGGCTTGAACAACCGCTTTTCCATCCTGATTACCCGATGCAGGAAAGGATATGATGTTCCACCCTGCATTGAGCGGAATGCTTAATGGTATTGATACGGGTGCACCTTCAAGCGATATGGCACAATTCTCAGTCACATTCACCTTGTAGCCTTCAGTTTGTAACAAATCGCCTATGTTGTTTTTCCATCCTCCCAGGAAAGATCCCAGATCTTCGAGCGAATTTCCTGTTTCGTCCATTACTTTTCTCAGTTTTCCCTGATCGATTAGTGTTTGAAGAAGCACTTTAATATCAGCCTGTTCAGGATTTACCATGGAAGAAATAATGTTCCAGCCCGAATTGAGAGGAATGTTCTGGGTAATATTTGAAGAGGCTTCAATTTCGATGACAGCTGTTCCATTAATTTCATATTTACCATCGGTAACCCAGCCAGGCATGTCGGTTCGATAATTTACCGAAACGGTGGTGTATTCTTTCGCATTGCTTCGCTTATATAACTTATAAACGATGTCGTTTCCGGCAGTATAACCATTTCCGCTTCCATCGTCGGCCGAAGCCACCATGCTAAAGATATTGGATGAACTGGCTGTACTGGTCAAAACACCGGCACCTACACATAAATCTCCATCAAAGAGACCTATTTCATCACCGGCAACCAGGTCAATACCATCAATTTTAGCTGTTACTACATTGAAATTCATGTGGTCGGTACCGTTGCCTTCCCACACGGTGTGGAAATGTTGCTGAGTAGTCTGCAGGGCGTTCAGGTTCAAAACCGAAATTCCACCGGCATAGGTTCCTACCCATAAATAGCCTTTTGAATCGGCATAAACAGCATACACTTCATGGCTGGTTGCAGCAGCTAGTCCGTCGGCTGGTACAAAATGGTGCTCAAAGTCTGAACCATTGAATGAAACTACATCATGATTTCCTCCAAACCACACATTGCCCCAGGGGTCTTCGCTTATGTCGTTGCAGTACATATTAACACCCACGTCCTCAGGAGCAAACTGTTGCCAGTTGCTTCCATCGTAAGAATAGAAAGTGCCGTTAGTTGCTGTAAACCACGTTTTTCCGCTGGTGTCGAGAAAGATTTCACTAATTATATAACCATTGCCTGGTATTACAAAGTCGGACCAGCTGGTTCCATTGTACATCTTAACAAAGGGAGTGCCTGTCTCTGAATCATAGCAGGAGACAAAAATATTTCCATTTATATCACTTCCAATGCTTTGAATATTGGTGCCAAAATCAACTTCGGTACTCAGGAAGTAGGTCCATGTTGAGCCGTTAAACATGGCAATTCCCTGTGCCTGATAAGCACCAAACCAAAGTCTTCCCTGTGCATCTTCATGAATACACTCTTCGAAAACATGGGGTTGCGGGTAGTAGGTAAAATTGCTGCCATCAAACATGGTAATGGTATTAACTTCGGCTCCTGCCAGCCAGATATTTCCCTGGCTGTCGTTTAAAATGGCCCAGCTGTAGTTTTCATTGAGTCCTTCATTGGTCGTGAGCTTTTCCCAGCTTGTACCATTGTAACGTGATGCTCCATAAAAGCAGGTTGACCAAATGTTTCCATTTTTATCTTCGGCAAGGGCAAATGAAATATCGGAGATCATGCCATCGCATGAGTTGTAGGTAGTCCAGTTTTCAGCATCCTGGTAGTCGCCGAATACATTGAAATACATTAGTTTGCCATTGTCGTCTTCGTCAATGTCAGTTATTTCCACGCGGCATTCAATTTTATACCGCCGATGGTAATTATTGGTGTAAAAATTGACATTGCCTGAAAACTGATGGGTGAGGGTATCACCCACATTGATGCTTGTTGTAATGGTTTCGCGGCCCATTTCCACATCATCAATAAGATAAACTACCACCAGATCAGAAACAGTTGTCTGGCCTTTGTTTACAAGCCTTATTTCAATCGGATATTCATAATTGCTAGCACAATGATGCGTGGCATTAGGCATCCGAACCGGTGAGCTGATGCTTAACAGTTCGATGCTGGTCGGACTATTTACCTTGATTAATTGCTCTTTAACTGTTGTATGACTTACGGTGCCATTATTAACGGTAAGGGTAACCGTATAGACCCCTTCCGACTGGTAAATGTGTGAAGGATGCTGTTCTGTTGATGAGCCTCCGTCGCCAAAGTCCCAGGCCCATGCAGTAGGATTACCCGCTGATTGATCGGTGAAGTTGATGCTAGTGCCCGGAGTTGTTTCCCTGACGGAGCTTTCAAACGAAGCAAACAGATTCGAAGAAAGGAAGTTCTGGGCTTTCTGCGAGACTTCGCCTTGCAACATGACCCCGCTGTAAATATTGTATTCATGAATTTTACCCAGCCAGGTGGGATCGTTGGCATATCCTCCCTTGCATAACCATGCATGGTTGTTACTCAGATTGGGAATGCTATTGTCTGCCGACAGTTGAGCTTCACCATGCATTTGTCCGTCGATATAGAATTTAATACCAGTGACTTCGATGGTGGTCACAACGTGGTGTAGGGCGGCTGACTCCAGCTCGGGACCAAAAACACCGCTTTCACTTGCCCAGGGCTCATTGTCATTTAAGCAAGAAATGGCAGTACGACCGTTATCATCACCTCGGGCAATTGACTGGAATATTCCATTGTATGCCATTTGGTTTAAGGTATCACCAAAATAAGCCAGCATCGTGTACCCGTCGTTGCGCATTTCACCTGTTTCAACATAGGCCTCGAAGGTGATGGCATCATAGGTGTTGATGGCAATATCGGCAGCAGGTAATTCAATGTAATCACTGCCTTGATTGTTGGCCGAATAAATACCGTTATCAATCGTTCCACCAGCTACCGTTCCATGGGCCCCACCTACAACATCTGCTGCAGTTCCATCCTCAAAGGTATAGGAATGCTGCAATACCAAGGGATCTTTGGCAGAGAAACGGTAATATCCTGTATAGGCATTAAATTGAATCAGATAAGTGCCTGCAGGTACCTGAATGTTGGGGCCGTCCTGGAAGGAAAATCCTTCAGGAAACTGATGTCCGCCCCAATTTACCGACCAGTCGTTATTTGATCGGAATTTTACCTCCGTGTTTTCGTTGAACTGATAGCTTACACTTAACTCGTAAGGATTACTTCCTGTGGCAGTTAAGGGAACATCTGCCGAAGCACCCCAGCCGTTGAATAAGCCCACCAAACCAACACCCTGGCATGGAATCGAATTCAGGGTTTTAAATGTCAGATTGTCGAAAAATAGAAGTGGAACACCATTTGCCGTATTGGCGTACATGTTCAAACAGCCCAGCTGATTCATTCCAGCATTTCCATCGACTAGTTTGCTCCATTGCCACCACCTGATCACATTATCGTTGATATATAAAGTGGCATGGTCATTATCAATGTCGAATTCGAGTCTTACATCAAACCAAACGTTATGGAAATAACTAAAAGGATGCTGCTGTCCGTCAATCAGTATGTATGCATCATTCACATTAAAGAAGCATTCCAATCCCAATTCACCACCGGGTGCATCGTCATGTTCAACATGGAAATAGCCTGTATTTCCTTCGGGAATATATACTTTAAACGCCAGTTCATACCTGCCGGAAGTGCGGTTGCCCATGGGGAAGAGCAAACCGGTAGTTCCTTCAACTTTTACCGAGTTGGGCTGACTGTAAGCTTGATCTGAAGTGATGAGTCCGTCATAGCTTCCGCCATGAATCCCGTTCCAGGTGGTCCAGGCATCATCAACTACCGCGAGGTAATCGCCCACAGAGTATTCATCAAATCCACCGGGGACAAGTGCCGGCACATCATCGCCAACAAAGTACAGCCGGTAGATTTTAGTCGTCACGCCGTCGGCAGCTGTAACAAGCAGGCGGTCGTCGGTGGCCAGAACACCCAGCGAGCGCGGATAGCCATCCTTGTCGATTACCTGCATGGCTGCTCCCTGAGAAGGAAGCAAATTGTTCAGGAAGGCTTCTACTGCAACTCCTTTTTCAATGAATTTGATCAGTGCTCCGGACTGATCGACTCCATAAATAGCAGAAGTCACAAATACATCCTCGTTACTCTGAGGTAACAGTTGATAAACGATTGTATTAATCCGGTCTTCAGCCACTACTTCAAAGTAGATGTCGTGGTTTACTTTCAGATCGGTGGTCGTTTCATTATCATTTCGTATTTGAAGCGGAACAGGTTCATTGTTTCCATTGAGCACTGTCAAAGTTGCACCCGCAGGCACATTTACGTTGTTGAGCACATTTCGGATGGTGGTTTCATAGTCGAAGCCGGTAATATGAACAGAAGTGTCTCCAAATACAATATTGTACATTGTTGAAGTAAGAATTGAATTGGTGCTCAGTCCGGTATCGTCTACTTCAATAAAATATTTTGTAGTATTCTTTCCATTGGCCGAAACTACCAACAGGGCATCGTTGTTTTGCAACAGGCTTTCTCCACTAAGAAGGCTTTCGTCGGCTGCACTTAGAACACTTAATTGCTGAGTCGGATCATGTTTGATGATCTGATCAAGGAAGGCATTCACTGTGGTTCCGGTTTTCACAATCCGGATGCTTTCGTTCATTGAATAGCCTTCGCTTACAATGTAAGTGTATGAACTGACTGTTGAACGGTAGATGGTACTGGCATCCATGTCGTGGTAGCCAATGCCATCGGAATTCATCACGTTGTTTAATGGCCAGCTGTATCCTTCATTTTGCCAATAGGAGCTGTTGGTATATTTCCATTCGGAAGTACCGGGCGCACCTGTTCCAAATGAAGCTCCGGGAATTGTGTTTCCATTTTGGATTTCTGCCAATCGTTTAAAACCTGAATTCTGATCGGTCGATTGGCCATCAATCATTCCCCAATTCTCACCATTTGCTCTTCCAAAAACGTCGATTAAAGCTATGTCTGCCGGATTGATTAAAGCTTTCGTACCGTTCAAAACTGAGTCGTTCAGGATTTTATAGAGATAGTAAGTTTCATTGGTCCAGCCATAAGCAACATATTGATTATCCGGCATATTATAACCCCAGGGGGTATGTCCGGCAAGGAAATTCACATCCACCTCGTTGTAGCGCGGATGGGGTTGTCCGTTCGCCATGTTTTGATTGCATTTAGCCAAAACAAAGACATCGCCCGGTTGTACCAGTGGATTGACCAGTTGATCGGGATACAAAATACCTGGATTTGTATCCCATTCTTCCTGATTTTCTGTCCAAATGTATCCGGGAACATATCTTTTATAGCGGTAATCGAAGGTCGAAGGCAAGGCGCTTTCCAAAACAGCATTGAATGGATCGGCAAATACTGTTCTTACTACCATATATCGACTTAAATCGAGGGGCTGATTTCCAGGATTGTAAATCTCAATGAAGCTGTTGGCCCAGTCTTCCCTGCATACTATTTGTGAGAAGAAAGGTTCGCTGGTATTGGGCTGAAGGTCTTCGGGAGCTTTTTCCTTTACAAAAATCACCTTGTAAACTCTTGTATCCGTACCATTTTCAGCAGTAACAGTAAAGGTGGTGGTACGATCGGCTTCTGTTCCATGTAGGTTTTTAGCCCGGTTAATAACGAGCGAGGCATTTACATTGCTTGTTTTTGCTACAAGGGCCGGAACTACATTCACTTCGGAAGGTACCGTTAGCAGGTAGGAAAACTTAGTATTCACAAAGCCGGGGATCACATCTTTGTCCCAGCCATTCTGGTTGTAAAGTCCCTGTGGAATATCGGGCCAGCTGATACTTGCCAGTTCGGCATTGTCGTTGGCCTGATAGCTGTTTACTTTGATGTAATAGTCTTTTAAAGCACCATTTTCGGCTGTAACCCGTAACAGATCGCCATCCATCAGGTCGCTGCGTGGTGTTCCGTTCTTCCAAACCATTTCCCAGCCTGCGTTGGCTGGTTTCTCAAGATATTTAAACAAGGTATCGACTCGCGTGGCAAAGGGAATGCCAATGCTTCCCAGGGTAATGCTGTCCATGCCTGTTTCATGGCGTGTTACTTCGAATACCTCACCCAATCCGCTATTGATCGAAGTGGGGAAGGAGCCGTTTTTATTCGAACGGAATTTGGGAAGCACAATATTGTCGCTGGCCACAGGCGGGGCGACCACGATGTCGAAGCTTCTGCTTTGCCTTTCATTGCCACAGGCATACAAGGTAAAGCGGTCGCCGGTACGTGCCGAAGCAAAAGCCTTGTCTAAATCGCTGTCGGACAGCTGGTAGTGCCATGCAATGCCGGGTGCTTTATCGATGGCTCTTGCAAAGTCGTCGTTGTTACGAATGCCCCAGGGAGCGGTGATGGTATTGGTATTCCAGTCGATTTGCAGCACCGAAGAGCTGATGCTTTGTTCATTGAGCTCATAGTTTCCATGATTGCCGGCTGTCCAGAACAGGGCTCTTTCGGGTTCGAAATTGGTGAATAAGTGGGGCAGTACGATCCATTCAGAGTTTTCGGGTGTGCTTCCCCTGCCATTGGCAAAATCGAGGTTGCCTGTTTTTACACTGTATTTTCGAACCAGGGTGGTCCATTTCGTTGCATCGGTATAGCCGGCAACATCATAGGGAATAGCATTGTTGCGTCCTTCTGGACCATCAAATACACCACCTACCTGATCAATCACTTTCGATAAGGTATCATTGATATGATGGCGCAGATACAAACAAGAACGTCCGTCCCAACTGTCGAAAACGTTATGATTGGGAGTGATCTCATCTGTAGGATCATTGTTAGCTGATTCTGGAAAATGAATTTTTAAGTCGGCCAGTGTCCAGAATTCTTCTTTCGTTTTGCGGCGGTAATTAATGTAGTTATTGGGATCGCGCTGGTAGTTTTCTTCAACATAGTCGTAAACCGAAGCTATCAGATAGCTTTCGCCCGGTTGAAGCACAACAGCAGGTAGACGCATTTTGTGATCTTCAGCTGCATTGTACGGGTCGGTCCATGGGGTTATATTGCCAACTTCAATGGAAGACAGATCAATGGCCAGATTGTCCATGTTGGTTAATTCAATATAGGCCTGGTCGGCAGCATCATAACGTGCTTCAGAAATAATCAACTGTAATACTTTTCCCTGCTGTGTTACATTGATGTATTGTGAAGGATAACCATCGGCAGCAATTTCGATTTGAGCCGTTCGTTCATTTTCATCCGTGTTGGCATCAATGCTGATCTCGCTTGTTCCATCTCCACTGGGCGAAACAGGATAGAAAGTTACCCAGCTGTCGGGGCACGAGGCGGTCCATGCCACATTGGCATCGATGTACACAAAGACTGAATTCTGAAGGTGATTGACTTCAAACTGCTTCGTTTCAACATAGAAACCACTGGTAGCTTCAACGATATTATCAAAATCCTGCCACTGGTTGGCGGCCTGGTAAGCTGCCTTTGTACCAAAAGGTACATTTAAATTGCATACAGATAAATTAATTCCATCAAAGACTCCTGAAGAATTTGATAAATCAACTGGAATACCACCTATTACATTTATGTTAATTAAATTCTGACAATAATAGAATGCCTGATTACCAATGGATTTTACACTGGATGGAATTTCAATATCACTTAATCCTGCACAACTTGAGATGGCTCCTTGTGCAATCGTGTTTAAGTTGGAAGGCAAAGTTAGCGATGTTATTTGACTGCAGCCTGCAAATGCATCTGCTTCCAAAGTTGAAACAGATTCAGGTATCACATAAGAACCTGAGATGTTACCTGGAAACTTGATTAAGACTGTTAGTTCTTTGTTAAAAAGAATGCCATCCTGAGATGCAAAATAATTGTTATTCACAGCTACCTGAAAGCTGCAATTGGTTCGGGAAAATGCACCAGTTTCTATTAGCTCAAGCCCGTCGTGAATGTTAACTGATAATAAGGAACTACAATATGCAAATGCGTGATGACCAATAGATTGCAATGATTGAGGTAAGTTAATGGCTTCCAGATTATTGCAGTAATTAAACGCCTGATGGCCAATCGTATTTATAGTTTCAGATAAAACAACATTTTTGAGAGTTGACTTTTCAAAAAAGGCAATAAATGGTACTTCATTTGCCGGATAATAAAAATTTCCATACAAAGGACCGGCAGTGCCGTCTTCTCCCTCATAGGCTGCGATGCTTACTCCACTAATATCCAAATCAGCAAGCAAAAGCATCTCATCGCGCATGCATTTAAAGTCGCGGGCATCGATGGTGCCGCTTAAGGTAAGATCGGTAACGGTGTTTTTTTCGTCTGAAGTGAGCAGGGTCGTAAGTTCACCTGCGTTGAGTGTTAGATTTTTTACCAGCTGGGCTTGTGCAAACAACACAAAGCCAAGCAGACCGAGTAGAAGTATAATTTTTTTCATCTGTTTTAGTTGTTACGTTAGTTATATAGTAAAAGGAATAAGATAGTATGCTGATGTATTTAAACATCAGCTAAATATGACCTGGTGTAGTGCAGTTAAATTGCTTAAAACTGCATGAAATTATCTCTTGTTTTTATACATACAGGGTGGACCACAATAGCCTAAACAGACATGGAAGTAGAACATTAAAAATGGGGCAGGAGCTATTAAACACAAAGGTTTATCCTGCTTTCCTGTAAAAAGGATAGCTTTCATTTTGTCGTTTATTGGGTGTTATTTGCATGCTGCAAAATTATTTTACGTATCGCAATGTTAATGACGGCTTGATTGCTTACCACCTGCATTCCGTTCATTATTGTAAAACAAGTTATGAAAGCTATTGCAGAATAGTAATGGTTTTAAGCAGATTATACCCACTTGTGGGCATCTTTATACCCACCGGCCTCGCAGATTTCATAAAATTTTAAACATTTTAACTTCGTATACCTTGCGGACAACCCTGTTTCTGGTGCAATGCCACGTTCAATGTGCTAAATAGAACCCGGCTTGTTGTAAAACACGACGTTTACTATAAAACCTTAAGGAGTATTCTCATCTTACCCGAGTGAGTAATACTATCTTACCCGAGTGAGTAATTCTTTCTTACTCGAGTGAGTAATTCTTTCTTACGCGTTGGGGTAATTTCATTGTAACCTGCCTGCAAACCGCTCTCAGCCAATTCAACAAGGCAGCTATTCATGTCGTAAGATTGTTATTTTATGTATCTCTTTAATCCGTCTTTTAGTCGGGTGACATAAAAATTAATCAGTAAGCCAATTTTTTTATTGGCAAACTTCATATAGGTCAGTATTTGTGCTTCGTGAACCGGGCTGAAAGCTTCGACTGTTTTAAGTTCAATCACAACTGTATCTTCAACTAAAATATCAATCCGGTATCCGCAATCCAGTTTTATCTCTTTGTAAACGACTGGAACGGGCTTTTGACGCTCGAAACGTAGCCCGGCAATTTTCAGCTCGTAACACAAACATTCTTCGTAAGCAGATTCAAGCAAGCCCGGGCCAAGTTGCTTATGCACCTCGATGGCACAGCCTATTATTATCTCGCTTATCTTATTTATTTCCATGACTGTATTTTTTCCTCTGTGGCCCTCTGTGTTCTTCTCTGTGGTTCTCTGTGAAATAAAAAAAAGCTACACAGAGGGCCACAGAGAACCACGGAGGGTATTTCTCTTGCTGATCCTTTCCTGTTAAATCCTTATTAAACAGGATACGTGTTATTCCTTTTCTTCTGCCTATTTCAGTATAATTTTTACAGTCTTTTCATTGATCTGGCAAAAATAGAAACCTTGTTTCACACTGTTCCCTTCCATATTGTCGCCCGTCCATTGCAGCTGAAGCTCACCTGCCGCCATGCCATCGTAGAGCGTATTAACCAACCTCCCCAGTGCATCATATACCGCCACTCTTACTTGCATTCGTTTAGTTGTTTTTAAATCGATATTAACAATCTGGGATGAAGGAACAGGATAACACTTGATGGTAAGCACGTTTTCATCCATTCGGAGAATGCCAGATTTGTTTTTTGCACTGGCTATAAGGGTTTCACCGTGTTCAAAGCAGGTCGTGGTATTGTTGAGCGCTGCAAAGTCAAGGACTGATTCCAGGTCGTTGCGATACAGCCTGATTGCTATCGGATTGCCATCACAATATCCATTTGGCAGTGAACTTAATCCATCGTTCCTCGATACCGGAATACTGAGGTAGTTTCTTGTCATTTGCCCATTGCCAATAGTTGCAGATCCTACGCATGTTTCGCCATCGAAAACCCCGATCTGGTCGCCCGCATTAAAGCCATTTTCTGCTAATTCAACCAGGTAAATATTCATGTGATCGGTACCGTTGCCCTCAAAAGCCGGCCTGAAATAAGCCGATGCCAACCTTTCGGGCACCACAAGGGCCGATTTCGACAGGTCGTTGCTAATGGTGAGTTCACAAGCGGCGCTTACATTCACCTTGTAGCCTTTGCCGGGTTCAAGGTCGCCGATGCTGTTGTTCCAACCTCCGAGAAAGCTGCCAAGGTCTTCGATTGATTGTCCGGTTTCGTCCATCACTTTCCTGAGCTTTCCCTGATCAATAAGCGACTGAACCACTGCCTTGCCATCCTGATTACCCGAAGTGGGGAAGGAGATAATGTTCCAGCCTGCATTCAGCAGAATCACAAAAGGCATTTCAAGCGGTGCACCTTCCATTTGCAATTCACAATTGGCAGTCACATTCACTTTATAACCATCGGTGTTCAGCAGGTCACCAATGTTGTTGTTCCATCCTCCCAGGAAACTGCCCAGATCTTCGATCGATTTACCGCTTTCGTTCATCACCTTGCGCAGCTTGCCGCTATCGATCAAAGGTTGGAAAATGTTCTTCAGGTTCAGGTCGGATGGGATCACCGTTGACGAGATAATGTTCCAACCGGTATTAAGTGCAATGTGATGGGTAATGGAAGCAAAGCTGGCTTGTATGCTATGGTTTTGTGTTACATTCTCGAAAAGGTATTCATCAACAGCACCTATACTTTGGCCATTAACAAGTACATCGGTAATATAATAGCCATCGTTTGGGGTAATTACAAAACCTTGTTCGGAACCAGATGTTACTTCCACTTCTCCAGAAGGTTCAATCATACCATTATTGCCAGCTGTAGCAGTGATGATGAAAAAACCAGCATCACTACCTTGTGTAGTTACCGTAATCGGGCCAGCCCAGTCACTTAAAATATCCTGACTACAGCGGGCACGAACATAAAAATCGTAGCTTGTATTTGCTGATAGTCCCTCAACCTGGTGGGTTCTTTGGCTTAGCTGCCCTATTAATGTACCACCACTCTCAGGATTAAAATTCTGAGCACCATAGAGTAAATCCCAACTATTCTCGGCACCCTGAGATATCCACTGTAGATCAATTGTAGAAGATGTTACCTTGAAGGCTGACAAATTTGAAGGTGTTGAGCAGCTCCCCAACACAACAACATCTACTTGATCGTAAGCACTACAATTGTTTCCTGCAGTTACGGTTAAGGTATAGGTAGTGTTGACTTCGGGCGATGCTATTGGACCGGAAATACCCGGATTGTCAAGGCTCGTTTCGGGTGTCCAGTTGTAAACGAATGGTTCCACGCCACCTTCTGCCAGGCCTTCCAACTGTACCGATTCGTCTTTGTTAATAGTAACATCTGTTCCTGCATTCACCCGAAGAGGATTCGCAACAACAGATATATTGCCATTGTTAAAAAAAGCAGTAATGAGATTGCCTTGTATATCACTGTATTCACAGCTTTCCTGACTCTGGGTATCCCAGGTAAGGCTTGTGCTGACACCCGGTTGTGCTTTAAACCTGTAGGTAAGCAATTGACCGGAACCAATATTTGCAGCCTGTAGTGACGCCCAGCTCATAATTACCTTGTTTTCAGATTGGTTCACAACAAGATAGCCGGAATTAAGCTCACTGTGCTGAGAATGATATCCATCGAAGGAAAGCTTGCTTTGGTCAAAGCTCAAGGTCAGTGATATACCCCCCACATTGTTACAATTGGTAACCATTATGGGTACATCGATGTTTGTTGTGCAGGAGTTTACAATCGGGCTTAATGCTGTGTTTATGGCCGCAGCAGTTACCGTAAGTGTAGCTGCCGTAGAATAGGTAACTGGTTCGCAGGCACCAGTAACGCGACAACGGTATTGAAAAGCATTCAGGTTGGTGTTTGCCGGGTTGATGGTCATCGTTTTAGTAGTCACACCACTATAAGGGTAAGTGGTTGACAAATCTGTCCAGTTTTGCCCACCATCGCTGCTCACTTGCCAAAGATAAGTGAGTGATGTGCCGCTGGCACCTACAGCAAAGCTTACGCTGCCTCCATCGTGTATTGATTTGTTCTGCGGGTCAGCCGTGATCGCCGTTGTGAGGTTTACCGTGACACTGCCATTGATGAAATCGGTAAAAATAACTGTTCCTTCTGCATTGGTATATTCGCATTGGCCTTGCGTTTGTGTATCCCAAACCAGATTGGATGTTCCCGATGCACCATCAAACAACAACTCTACGAGTAAATCATTTCCTATTGTTACCTCTTCGGTATTGTACCAGGTGAGATAAACTTTCCCCCCTATAGCATTGGCCACAAAATTGTCGTTGGCCAAATTGCTGTTAAGGGATTGGTAGCCCTTGAAGGTCAGGAGCACATCGTTGTAAGTGAAGCTTATCGACATACTTGAAACGCCAACAAAGCGTTCTACATTCACGGGCATTACAAGGGTATTTTCCGGGCATTCAGCAATTGCTTTTAACCGCGTTGTAATTTTTGGCAAAACCGTTAAAAGCACTGCTTCCGACACCAACTCAGGATTACAAGTACCTGTGATTACGCAACGGTAATAATTCCCGCTCAATGTAAGGTTGGAATTGTTAAGCGTAAGCGTAGTTGTTGTTGCACCCGCATAGAACTCACCATTGTTAATATCTGCAAAGGTTTGACCGTTATCGGTACTTACTTGCCAGCGGTATTTTATATCGGTAGCCTGCGCCTCAACACCAAAGGTGGTATTTGTCATCTCTGCAATGGTACGGGCAGTGGGCTGTTTGCTAATTGTTGGAGGCAATAAAACATTAAATGATTTGTTTTGGAACACACTTATAATTTTTTGCCCATCCAAGAGAACATACTCGCATTGGCCGGTAATATCGGAATTCCAGTTCAGGTTAACCGTGCCTGTTGCCCTTTCAAAAAGAAGTTCCACCAATTGCTTATTTGTGCCAAAGCTCTTCGCTGTGGTCGAAGCCCAGCTCATATAGAGGGTGCCATTTTCGGCATTAAGCACAAATTCCCCTTCCTGCAATGCAGGGTTAAGCCCCCTGTAACCAGTGTAGGTAATCAAGTCAGGGTTGTAATTGAACGACAGGGAAAAGGCTGCAACATTGTTGAACTCTTCTGTCATTACAGGAATTGGCACTTCACCCGGGCAGATGCTCGAAATGTCGAAGAAGGTGACCAAAGGCTTTACAACAGTAAGCAAAGCAGGTTCGGTTGACAGAACGGACGGGCATGTGCCGGATAATTCACAGCGGTACAAATACCCATTGTATGCTATGGGAACATTGCTAATGATAAGTGTGTGTGTGCTTACTCCAGAGAAACCATCCCCGTTTGAAAGCATTTGCCAATTTAGCCCGTTATCGACACTCTGATACCAGCTGTAAGCCAGGTTAGTGCCGGTAGCATTTACTGTAAAACTGATATTCTGATCTTCAAGAACCAATTTATCAAGCGGTTGAATATTGATTTGTGGTGCACTCTGAATATCGGCTTGTCCATTGATAAATGTAGCCGGCATTGTAGTTCCGTTAATATGCCCATATTCGCAGTTGCCAGGAGTTTGGGTATCCCAGTTCAATGTGCTTAAACCGGGACCAGCCAAAAACCTGAGTTGCATAAGGGTGCCTTCACCTATATTGGCACCTGATTGTTTTGTCCATACAATGATAACGGAACCAGCATTTGCATTCACAATGAGCATGCCACCCGACAATTCGGAATGGGCATTCTCATACCCTTTATAGCTGAGCAATTGATCGTTGTAGTTCAATACCAGCGATATTGCTCCTACCTGGTTAAAATTGGTGACATCTATTGGCACCAATATTTCCGAAGGGCAGGATGTAAGCGATCGGGCTGTCGTCTCTATAGTCTGTGCATGTAGTATTGCAGGCCATAAAAATTGCAAAACCAAGAGCAACAATAGGTATTTTAATCGTTTCTTCATTGGTTAAAGACTTAAAATGAAATGACCATTTTGCTCACATGTTCCTGCATAGCAACACCATTAAAAATGGTAGTTTTCAATTGATATACCCCGGGTTTAAGTTTTGAAGCATCCAAAAGTAAATTGTGCTCACCTTCAGTCATATCAGTATGGAACAAACGCATTTGGCACTGTCCTGTAATATTATAAACCTCTACCTTAACATTTGCATCTTCGCTAAGGCTAAAACTTAGATTAGCTTTGCCCTTAGTGGGATTGGGGTAAAGCTTGTAGTTTGCCAAACCTGCATATTCATGAATGCCTGTTTTGGCGGTAAGCATTTCTGGTGCTTTCAACACAACACCATGGGCCGGCTGGCCGCTATGTTCAGCAAGCTCGCTGTTGGGATAAATTTCCAGTTGAATGTTGCCATAAAGGTTTTTGAGATCAAGGGCTTTCATTTTCAAATTGACCAGCAAAGCACCATCTTCCAATTGCAGATGATTAAGGTCGCACCATGCGATTTTTACCAGGCCATGCTGGGCAGCATAATAGTGGTTGTTTGAACCATCGCTAAACTCAACGGCTTCGAGTTCCAAAAACTCATCAGGATAAATAAAAGCAAGCGAAACGGCACCCACATTCATACCTGTTTCAATTGTCACGGGCAAATCGAAAGAGCTAAAAGAGCTGATAGGAAGCACACCTTCCGGCACAAGCGAAATCAGCATGCCAGTGCCATCATTCCCGGTCTTACCCGACACTTCTGATGAGCTTGCCGAGAGTGATCCCCCTTTTAAGTGAGCAGCTGGGGTGACTCCACCCCCTGTAGGCAGGTATGATATATTCACATCGCCGAAACAAAGCGTTTTAAGGTTTTGGGTGCAGGCTTCCTCTTCAAAATATATGTCGTCAACATGATACACATAATCGCCTGTCGGAAAATCATTAATCAGGCCAGCAAAGCGTTTCATCACAAACAAGGCATCGGTGGCATTTACGCTTTGACTATAGTTGACATTAGCAGCAGCATAAGGAATGCCGGAAAGTATGCTGACTTTGGCAAAATGATTGAGAATAGCCAGGGCATCGGTGGCATTAACTCCTCCCCATGGATCAGATGGTACAATATCGAGCTGATAGCTGCCCGATGGAAACTGGCCAAAAGCATAAACTCCTGCATCGTTGGTGGCCGTTGTAGCAATCTCGTTACCATCAAAATCCTTGATGACCATTGCAGCATTTATCATTGGCGAATTGGCATCGTTGGAATAACCAAGCGTGCCACTTAAAGTCATGCTTTCATCATTTGATATTGGTATATGGGCAAATGGTGTAAAAACCACCTGTCCTTTTGTGTTGTTGTCCGATTTGTCGAACACTTTCAGGGCTACAAAGGTTGAATCCATGGTGCCCCAGTAGTTGTAACGGGCATTGATATTATTAACGCTGTTGTTATAAACATCAAAACCCACATTGTTGTAGAAATTGCAGGAAAAAAGCGGGTTGTCACCTATCACCGGGTTACTTGTTCCGTCTAATAAGATGCCATTCGCTCCATTGTTCACGATTGAGCTTTTTTGTAAAGTAATACTTGTATTGCTTAGAACAAGCCCATCCTGTAAGGCATTCCGAATGATACTTGACTCAATAAACGGCTGATTAGTACTTGACGAACGAATATTGTACAAATTACCTTTTTCAACGACACAATGTTTCATCGTAGATTCATTACTTGCTCCACCGCTACGGTCGAAATAAATACCTTCCCATCCACCAACTTCACCGTTATAAGCTGTTAAAGTAATTGGGTTATCAGCTGAGCCATTTGCCAACAAGCTGCTGCCATAACTTGTACCAGAACCTTTAAACTCCAGGCGTTTACCTGGCTCAAAAGCAAGTGTCACCCCAGGGTTAAGCGTAAGCGAGCGAATCCCTTGATATTCATAATCAACAATGATATTATCCAGCACATGATAAGGTACACCATCGTGTAAGAAGGAAATACTTTTATAGATCGTTCCTCCCGGAAATGCAATGTAATCGGGCTTATTATCGCTGTAGGTATTGCCCGATATATATGGGCTGCAATCCCAATTAGTGAAAAAGATAGGATATCTTCCATTATTCACAATATCGCTATTGGTGATGGAAGGATTTGCAGTAGTGAGACTGAAACCATCTTGTGCTGCCAGTCGGACAATGCTGTTTTCGATTGTCGGCTGATTGGTCTGGTTGATACGAATATTGTAATTATTCCCCTTTTCAACGACACAATGTTTCATAGAGGATTCGTTACCCCATCCGCCGCTTCGGTCGAAATAAATACCTTCCCAACCTCCAACTTCGCCATTGAAAGCAGTAAACTTAATGGTACTATCGGCAGTACCCTGTGCATGGAGGCTGCTACCATAACTTGTTCCTGAACCTTTTAACTCTAGTCGTTTCCCTAGATCAAAAGCAAGTGTCACTCCGGGATTAAGCTTAAGTGTACGTATCCCTTGATATTCATATTCAACAATGATATTATCCAGCACATGGTAAGGTACTCCATCGTTTAAAATGGTGAAGCTAGAAGTATAGGTTCCACCTGAAAGTGCTATATAATTGGGATTATTGCCAGTGTAAGTATTTCCTGAAATATTCGGGTTGCAACGCCAGTCGGTATTGTTTATCGGATAGGCACCATTATTGATAATTTGTGTATTGAAAATACTTGGGGATGAATTGAAAAGTCTGATGCCATCTCCCGCTGCCAGTTGAATAGTCGAATTGTCAATATTTGGTTCTGTATTGTTTTCACTGTATATGTTGTATTCATTCCCTTTTTCAACGATGCAATGGTTCATGATCGATGAATTACCATAGCTACTGCTACGATATTCGAAAAGAATTCCATTCCAACCTCCTGATTCACCATTATATGCCGTAAAAGTGATTGGCAGTTGAGGTGTACCCTCCGCAATTAGGCTACTGCCACCATATCCAATGAGCAAACCTTTTTCAGGGGCAAAGTGCAAACTCACGCCAGCTTCAATTGTGAATAAGCGCTGGTCAGACCAATTACCATGTAAGTTAATGTCATTTTGGACCCAATATGGTGCACCATCGAAATAAACTGTTCGGTCAGCAGTGTAGATGCCGCCCGACAATACAATAAAATCGGGATTGTTGCCGGTGTAGGTGTTCAACTTATTTACCGGGCTTGACAACCAGTCAGTCAGATAAAGCGGATAACGCCCATTGTTAAGGAAGTTGCAATTTTCGATGTAGCCAAAACTGTTCAGGTATTTTGCGCCATCGAGCAGTGCCAATTGAATGGTGCTGTTTTTAATATGAACACTGGTGGTATTATCTGCATAATAGTTGTATTCATTTCCTTTCTCGATGGTTACATAATCCAATACCGAAGGGCCTGCTTGATTCTGGTCACTTCGGGGTTGAAAATAAATACCTTCCCAACCGCCAATATTTCCATCCCACGAGGTGAAAGTGATGGTGCTATCGGCAGTGCCTATCGCATACAGCTCTCCACCAGCCCAAATGGGACTTTCAACACCTACCTGAATCCTGGCTCCAACAACAGCCTTTATGTTGTTACCGGGCTCGATGGTCAGCCTGATGGCGGGGTTGTTGCCAATATTTACACTACCCAGCAAAATATAATCGTACGATATGGAGTTCCACACTTTGCTCGAAGTGGTTACGTTTCCACCATCGATTACAATGCCGTTATAGGTATTGCCGGTTAAAACAGGTAAGCCATTGGGCTCATGGAAAGTAAAGTTGGGCGAAGGATACCTTATTGCATACAGGTTGTTCGATATGCTTGTACTGTGGTAGGTTGGCACCGAGGCCGTTGATGTTAAATGCACTCCAGCCACTGTATTATTATCAATCGAAGAGTTTAGCAGGGTAGGATTCGAATTTTCGAGATACAATCCATTTTCAGCATTTTTGGAAATGGTACAATCTTCCAGATTAATGTGGGAGTTGTTTAGCCTAATTCCATTACCAGAGGAATTTCGGAGGGTTGAATTCTTTAGCAAAGGTTCATTTGAGCCGCTACAATATAAGTTCGCGTTGTTGGTACCATGGCCGCCATTGGCAATTACCGTGTAATGGAACTGTGATGAAACCCCTTCGTCGCTGTTTGTGTGATAATAGATTCCTCCCCATAAGCCATCGGTATTTGTGTAACCAAGGAACTTAACAGAATCAGCAACAGTTCCCTGGCAAATGATGTTGGCTTGCTCAACATGCATTACTACACCCGGTAAGAAAAGAATTTCGGTTCCGGCCTCAAAAGTGTGTGTGCCGGCGGTAAAAACGATGTCGGCTGTTGCCCAATAAGGGCTCATGGCTTTGGTGAAAGTTGGGATGTGATTCAGGTTTCCTGCCAGTTGGCTACCTAAAGTAAAGAGCCTCATTTCGTCAAAACTGCCGTTGGCCATTCCTGTGCTTGTAAAGTTGACTTTATATTGCAGGTACTGCTTGTCTTCGTTCACTTCAATTGGGCTGGTTGCAGAATAAGCTGTCCATGGCCCCCAGTTTTCGCCGGCAACTGCCGTGCGGTATGCAATGTTTACGGTAGTTCCTTCGGGGGTGGTTTTGTCAAATGTCAATTCAGTTATCTGTCTGTTGGCACCCAATTCGTAAAAGGGGTTGGAGACGAAAAGACCATTTTTTTCATATTGAAGCGATAGGCCCAGGTTTGCATAGCGTGTATTGTGAATGGGTGATCCCGAATTATTTACACCACCACAATAGCCTATTTGTCCATTTGAAGAAAAAGCTGCACCGTCACGGGTATAATCATACATTACATTTGCTGCCAAATTCCAGCTCATTGGAGCAGAATTGATATCGGCATAATATACCGTATTGTTCAAAGTTCCGTTTGTTTCGCCTGCCAGCACGGTAATCAGGCCATTCATCACTACCGATGAGTGGTTGCTAACTGTTACAGGCAAATTTGTTTCGCTAGTCCAAGCAGACAACTCGCCCGAAACATCTGATACCGCAGAATAAACCGTTGAGACCTTTTCACCACCAATGGTAAAGCCTCCAAGAACAAAGACTTTTTCGCCCTGTACCACCATGGTATGTCCAGTTAAAGCTACCGGCAAATCCGTTGTATTTGAAAATTCGGTGAGTGTGTTGTCAGGAAGAATTTGTGCACAATAAACATTGTTGCATGCATCTGTACCGCTAACATTTTCAGCTCCACCTGCTACATAAATAAAGCCATTGCTGTAAACCGCAGTATGTCCCCTTAAGCTTGTCGGCAGTGTAACGTCGAGCGTTTGCCAGTCACTCAGTGAACCATCGGTGTTAATTGTTGCATAATGAATGGCGTTGAATACTTCGGTATCGTTACGGCCACCCAGCACATAAATAGCATTTGTGCCTATAACCATTGCATGATCCCTAAGCCCCTGGGGTAATTGGCTTAATAAGGTATATCCCCCTATTCCTCCAGCTTGCAATACTGCATGATAAACCGAATTCGAATAGTTTAGGCCGTTAAAACCGCCAGTAACATAAACAAAACGATTGTTCCATGTTGCTGTTTTATGCCCCATAAGGGTTTGGGGCAATACGGTGGTGGTTAACCATTGCCCAACTCCGTTAGCCTGAAATGGCAAGCTAACTGAATTGTTGGTTACAACCAGGTCGTTGTAGCTGCCTTTGTAGAAGTCGGCGTTGGTTGTTTGCGGAAACTGTACCTGAGCAGATACTGTTGCCAATGTTATTATGATTAGGATTACTAATCCTGAAAGCACTTTTCCTGAGAAAGAAAAGATTGCTTTGTTTTTCGTTTTCATAATTTATTCTTTTAGTGGCTTTTTATTATGTTTTATTGAAGTTATGGCATTAAAACAAAACCTGAATATGGTTTCATTTTAGCTGTTTTTTTACTTTAGTTGCATCGTAGAATGTTTAAGATAGTATGTTGATGTATTTACACCTCAGCCAGATATGACATGGTGTAATACTGTTGTTCATTTAAAACTGCATGGAGCTACAGCTTCTTTTTTATAAACGACGGGTGGACCGCAAAAGCCGAAGCAGATCTGGAAGTAGAAAAATAAAAATGGGGCATAAGCCTTTACACAGGATGAATTATCCCGTTTTCCTGCAAAAAGGGTAGCTTTCATTTTGTCGTTTGTTGAATGTCATTTGCATCGTGCAAATTATTTTACGTATCGCAATGTTAATGACGGATTTAATTGCTTACCACCTGCATTCCGTTCATTATTGTATAACAAGTTAAGAAAGCTATTTCAGAATAGTAATGGTTTTGAGTCGATTATACCCATTTATGGGGATCTTTATACCCACCGGCTATTGATTGAACCACCCGATTTTGTCGAGGTAGTCAATCACGTCGTGCATGCAGTTGAAGGTGATGTGAGGAAAAGCAATTCGGGCTTTATCGATGATGCCGCGATGATGCTGGCTGTCGGAAATGTATTTCTTGATGGTATTTCGCGGATATTTTAATGCTTCTGAACAGTTGACGGTATTGGCACCAACGTGCTCATGATAGAACTTTAGGATCTCAGTCTGCGCAGCAAGTAATTGAAAGGGTTGTATGGCAAAACGAAATTTCCTGAGCTGTTGATTCCATTCGGGATGGTAATGCTTGTTGTAGTATACTTCAAAGCTAATATCAACCAATTCATGCTCATGAAAATGATTTTCGATGGTGAAGGTATTGATGTGTGAAAGCAGTTGATTCTGCTGATTCAGTGCCAGGGGTTTTGTTTCGCGCACAACCCAAAAGCTTTCTCCATTGTACAAATGCATTGGGAAACGGGCACAGAAAGCCAGTAAACGCACATCATGCTTGTCTTTGATGGAATGGTAAAAAAGATAGGCGGCTTTGCTCCAGAACAGAAATTCACGTAAATAGTGTGCCGAATGGTATTGGTCTCCAATAAAAGCATACAAATCACCAAGCTTAAAATCTCCCTTTAAACTGAAATACTCTTCAAGCTTTTGCGAAAATACTAAGTGACCCTGAACACTTTCAACAACAAAAAACTGACGGGGGAGGTGAGGAGACTTGTCCGAAGCATACGATTCAACATACTTCAGAACCTGATTCACTTCAGCTTGATTGCTGATTTGATCGAGCGGATTCAACTGATTGATGTGGCTAACAAAATCATGCGCATCATTCATCAACAGTTCCATTTGCCGGGGATCGTTCATGGTCTGGGTTTTTTGTTCAATTTAAGAAATAGGAACCAAAAACTCAAGTACTAACTACTGATAAACAATGTTTTATGCTGGCAATTACCTCATATTATACAAATATAAATACTACATTGATTAACGATATGATAATTTGAAAGTATGATTTAGTGATGTGGCTATTGGCTGCGCAACTCAATAAGGGTTATTTCGGGCCAGATCCCCACACGTCCGGGATAGCCGATACTTCCAAAGCCGCGGTTAACGTACAAATGCTTATTCCCTTCACTAAAAAGCCCGGCCCACTCGGGGTAGCGGTATTTTACGGGGCTCCATTTGAATTGCCCCAGCTCGATGCCAAACTGCATGCCGTGGGTATGCCCGCTGAGGGTTAAATCGGCTTTCCCGCTGTCAACCACCTGTTCGCGCCAATGACTGGGATCGTGCGAGAGCAGTACTACAAAATCGTTCGAAGTCAATCCATCGAGGGCTTTTTGAAGATCGCCGTGCTGGGGAAAAGGTGGTTTACCCCAGTTTTCAACCCCGGCCAGATAAATGGTATCACCACCACGTGCCAGGGCAAGGTGTTCATTCTTCATTTGCCTGAAACCCATTTCATGCTGAATATCACGCAAGAACTGTACATTTTGATTCTTTTCATCAGGCGTTTTCCAGTCCACATAGTCGCCATAATCGTGATTGCCCATTACACTGAATTTACCGTAAGGAGCCTTCAATCCTGCTAACATTTCAACATAAGGCACTGCTTCTTCGGCACGATTGTTCACCATGTCGCCTGAAAACAAGATCAAATCGGGCTTTTGCTGCATCAGCAGGTCAAAGCCTTTTTGTACCCTTTGTTGTTGATCGAAAGTTCCCAAATGCAGGTCCGAAATATGAGCTATGGTGAAGCCATCGAAGCTTTCGGGAATTTTTTCAGAATGTATGAGCTGATGATGAAGCCTGAACTGATAACGGCCAAACCAAACACCATAATTAACCAGTACGAAGGTTAGAAAGGCAATTCCCAGTGCTAAGGAACCTGAAACAAAACTGCGTGTAATCATTTGTGCCGGTCTGAATTGAACAGCCGATTGAAAGAGCCATAAAAAGCCCCGTAAAATGTCTTCGGTGAAAAAGATGGCTGTCATTAGCAGGTTAGCCATGATAAGCGAAAAGGCCATTCCAAAAAGCAGATTTTGCAAAAGACCGGTTCCCTCAGGCTGTCTCATTCCTGTCATCATCATGATTAAGCCGGCAACAATAAGCACTGCTGATACGATACTGGTCAGTTGAAAGAATCCTGAGCCACTGAACAAAGATGCTCTCAGCCCCAAATAAGCATAGAGTTGGATGGCTATGATGAATAAAATGAAAAGTATTATAGCAAGCATTCGCACAAATTTCAGTTTTAATTAGAATGAAGTAAACAGTTTCAGTTAAAATAAGTTGAAAAAATCAACGAACGATCAGCTGGTTAGTCGTAGCCTGTGCCATGAGCTTGTTTTTCAGGTTAAAAGCTTTGGCGCTTAAGAACAGGGTCGTGCGTGAGTGACCTGTAACTTCCGTTTCGATGTAAAAAGGTTCGTCAAGTGGCACCGGGCGCAGGTACTGTACATTCATATCGATGCTTACAATCGGTTTTTTACAGGTAGCCACGCCCAGGGGACCAAAGGTGTCGTCGAAACAGGCAGCAATAATTCCTCCCTGTACAGTGCCCTGCGGATTGGAAAAATGGCGCGGAACCCTGAAACCGGTAAGTAACTTTCGTGCAGGTTCATAATTGATGAACTCGCCTCCCAAAGTGGCAAACGAAGGAGGAGGCAATTGGTAGGGCATGCCCTCGGGCAGTTTTACCGCCTGAAGTGCTTCGTTTAGCTTTGCTACATTTTCGATGTTGATGCTGTACATAGGCACAGTGATTTATACAACGGTAATTAAATGCTTACTCTGCTCTAGTAATTCCCCCAAACAAGCCACATGTAGTTGATGAGCTCTCAGGAGCTGTTCCACTTCTTCTTTGCTGTTTTTTTCAACAGCGATCAGTAATCCGCCACTGGTTTGCGGGTCACACAGAATGAATTTGTCACTGTCATTTTTCAATACAACATGCTCACCATAACTGGCCCAGTTTCGGTGAGTTCCTCCGGGCACACAATTCATTTCGAGGTAAGCCTTTACCTGCGGAAATACCGGTATTTTACCGAGTTCGATAGTGGCCGAAAGCTTACTGCCTTCACACATTTCGACCAAATGGCCCAGCAAACCAAAGCCGGTTACATCGGTCAATGCTTTTACCCCTTCGATTTTAGCCAGTTCACTGCCAACCTTATTGAGTCGGATCATTGATTCAGGTGCCAGCGAAGCATCTTCTTTCTTCAATTTTCCCTGTTTCTGAGCGGTAGTGAGTACACCAACACCAAGCGGCTTGGTCAGGTACAATAAATTGCCTTCGGTGGCCGTGTCGTTTCGCTTGAGCTGATCAATGGCCACACGTCCGGTAACAGCCAGACCGAAAATGGGTTCGGGGCTGTCGATGCTGTGTCCGCCAGCCAGTGGAATCCCAGCGTCGCGGCAACAGGTTCTGCCGCCCTCAAGCACCTGTTGGGCAATTTCGGGTGCCAGCTTATCGATTGGCCAGCCAAGAATGGCAATGGCCATCAACGGGGTACCGCCCATGGCATAAATATCACTGATGGCATTGGTAGCAGCAATTTGCCCGAAGGTAAAGGGATCGTCGACGATGGGCATGAAGAAATCGGTGGTGCTGATGATGGCTGTTCCGTCATTCAGATCAAAAACTGCAGCATCGTCGCGACTGTCGTTGCCTACCAACAACCTGCTGATGTCGGATTGTTCAATGTTGGTTTTAAGAATGGTACTCAGTACCGAAGGTGAAATTTTGCAGCCACAACCTGCGCCATGACTGTATTGTGTGAGTTTGATAGAATCTTCCATGAAATATTATTTAACTGTTTTGACTTTGATCAAGTTCAGAAGCTGTTTCAGCCTTAATCTGTGATTTGGCAAACTGAAGCAGTAAAGCAGCATTTCTTGCCGCATTGGTGTCACGAAGCGGGAGTTTCAGTTTGGGCGAATTCCTCATGTTCATCCCTTTCGTGTAACTTTTGTCGTAGTAATGCAGGGTGATAAAAGCTACCTGGTCAAACTGATTTTGTTCGAGTAAGTTAAGTGCTTCATTTACATTTTGTCCTCCCAGGCGTTTCGAAATGCGTTGAATGGATGCTGCCAGTTTTTCCTTATCACAGGCAGCATAATCTTCTACCAGGTGCTTAACCCTTTCTTCCCTGGGAATATCAATAAAGTACAATGTCGAAGTTCTAATTTGACGGAACAAAGGCATGGGTAATTTTACTGCACCAATGTTGTGACTTTCATCCTCGATCCATATTGGAGCGTTCAGGTCAAGTTGCCTCCAGACTTCATACAGCTGGTTTTCAAACTGCTCGACGGTAGGTTGTTCAGCCTGACCAATGCCTCCGAAAGCCGATCCTTTGTGATGGGCAAGTCCTTCGAGATCGATGACCTGATGTCCGGCCTTTTTCAATTCGTAGAGGATGGGGGTTTTCCCACTTCCGGTATAGCCACCCAATACCATGAGTTCCGCTTTCTGTTCAAAAGCATTGAGCACATGGTTGCGGTAAGCTTTGTAACCTCCTGTAGCTATCTTCACTTCACCGAAACCATTGTCGCTTAGATGCTGTGCAAACGATCGGCTGCGCATGCCTCCGCGCCAGCAATGAACAACAACTTTGCCGTCGGGTGCAAGGTTTTTGGCGCAATCAATAAAATGCTGAAGTTTGGGAGTCACATACTGATAACCCGCTTTGATGGCCGCTTCTTTCGATTGCTGCTTGTATACAGTCCCCACATGTGCTCTTTCCTCGTTTGAGAAAAGCGGAACATTATGGGTTCCGGGAATGTGTCCTTTTTCGTATTCTCCCGGCGATCTGACATCGATCACAGGCCAATTCAGTTCAAAAACATCTGCTATGTTGATTTCTGAAATCATGGGGCAAAAGTAGTCCAATTGTTGAAAAAACTGTATCTGTCCTAAAAAGATTAAACACCAGACAAAATCAAAACAAGGTATTGTTTTGAAGACTGTGTTGCTTCAAAATGCGGCCAAACAGCTCGACCGTTGCCAATGCATCGCCCGAAGCCCTGTGACGGCCGTTGATTGCGATGCCCAGTTCACTGCATAGTTTACCCAATGAATAGGAGCGGTGTCCCGGAAGATATTTCCGGCTTAGCTGCACTGTACATAATTTTTGCCGTTTAAACTCGAAGCCCAGCTCATTGAATTCCTTGCGGATAAAATTATAGTCGAAATTAACATTGTGCGCCACAAAAATGCGGTTCGTAGTAATTTCTACAATTTGCCTGGCCACTTCATAAAACTTTGGGGCATCGGCCACCATCCGGTTGTCGATGCCGGTAATTTCGGTAATGTAGGGCGGAATGTAACATTCAGGATTAATTAGCGTTACCATCGAGTCGATGATCTTTTCGCCATCAAAAACATAAATGGCAATTTCGGTAATTTTTCCTGTTTTATTGCTTCCGCTGGTGGTTTCTATGTCGGTTATGGCGTACATCGCCACAAAAATAGGAATATTTTGGAAAGCAAATTTTGATAAATGAAGTGGATTAATCGTAAAGTATTATATTTGTTTCTGTGGCTGCGACTGCTGAACAAATGATTAAGAAAATCTTTAAAATAGTTTTGTTGCTTTTACTGGTTGGGGGACCGGTTCTTTTTGGTAAAGCACAGGAAAAGGATATTAAATGGGCCATCAAGCCATCCTATTCCCTGTTGCAGTACCATGGTGAACTCGGAAATCAGTTTTTCAGCATTGAGAATCGCAGCGATGGGGCGTCACTGGCCTTTTCGCGTTATTTGGATGCTTCTTTTGATGTACAGTTGGGCATCGATTATTATCATCTCAATCTGAAAGGTTTGATCGATGGTGTAAACTATGATGCCTCGGGGCATCTTTTCTCTCCCGGCTTTTTATTCACCTATAAATTTTACAACGGAAAGCTCCTGTCCGAGAACAGTCGCTTTAAACCATATGCCGGAGCAGGTTTTTCATTCATGCTTGGAGAAAGCAGCGGAACCAGTCACCAATTGGGTGGAGCGCCCTTTTCTCATTTTATCGATGAAATTTCGTTGAATGTTGTTGCCGGAATTAAAAGCGATCTAAGCCGCCGAATTGCTGTTTTTGCAGAAATAGACGGTGTATTCGCAACTACCGAAGAAATTGATGGTGCCGTTTGGGATCGTAAGAACGACCGTTTTGGCGGTGCCCGCATCGGTTTTTACATTAAACTGGGGGGTGAGGAAGACGACGATAACGACGGTGTGCCAAACAGTGAGGATGAATGTCCCGATACGCCACCGGGTGTGAAGGTCGATGAAAAAGGATGCCCGCTCGATACCGACAATGACGGAATTCCCGACTTTCAGGATGATTGTCCCGACGAACCCGGCCTGCCTGAATACAATGGCTGTCCCGATACCGATGGCGACGGTATCATCGATAAAGAAGACGACTGCCCTGAATTGCCGGGAATTCCTGAATACAATGGATGCCCCGACAGCGATGGCGACGGGGTGATCGATCCCGATGACCTGTGTCCCGATACTCAGCCGGGCGTGGTGGTGGATGAATACGGTTGTCCAATTGACAGCGACGGCGACGGCCTGACCGACGATGTAGACCAGTGCCCCGATGAATATGGCCCGATGGAGTACATGGGCTGTCCCGAACCACCTGATGTGGGCTGGCCACCAATGGAGAAAGAAACAACGCCCGAGATTTACTTCGAAACCGATGAATATGAATTGGGTCCCGAAGCAGAGGAAGAAATGAATGTACTGGTAAAATACCTCTTTGAGAACCCAATGATGAATATTCGTTTGTATGGTTTTGCCGACCCGCGGGGAACCAAGGAATACAATGCGGTTTTATCGGCACGCAGGGTGGAGGCCGTTAAGAAATACCTGATGCGCAAAGGAGTTCCCGAAAACCGGATCATGGTGAAAGCACTGGGTGAAATTCAGGAGGTTAAAACTGCCGAGGGAGAAGAAAATCAGTCGATCGATCAGAAATACCGCAAGGCCCGTAAGGTGCAGTTTGAAACTTTCTTCTTTATGCGTTAAGCTGCATGAATTCTTTATTAAGAACAGCATAGCTGACTTCAGGGAAGTAACAAATTGTTGCATTTGATTATCTTTGCAGCGCATTTTAAAAATTGTATTATGAATATCGATTTGCTGATCAGAGAAGAAGTGGCGAAAGCCTTGTCAACATTATACGGCGAACCTTTCGATGCCGATAAAATTCAAACCCAGATGACGCGTAAAGAATTTGAAGGCGACCTTACCGTGGTAGTCTTTCCTTTTACACGTATATCGAAAAAAGGACCTGAACAAACAGCAAACGATATCGGAAGCTACCTTACCGAAAATGTTTCCGAAATTAATCGTTTCAATGTGGTAAAAGGCTTTTTAAATCTCGTCATTTCATCGGCCTACTGGACGACCATCCTCGACGGCGCTGCCAGCAATGAAGATTATGGCTACGAACTCACAGATGAAAATTCGCCGCTTTATATGGTCGAATATTCGTCGCCGAACACCAACAAACCACTGCACCTGGGACATATTCGTAACAATTTGCTTGGCTATTCGATTTCGAGCATACTCAATGCCAATGGGAAAAAGGTAGTTAAAACCAATATCGTAAACGACCGGGGCATACACATCTGCAAATCGATGTATGCCTGGATGCAGTCGGGAAAAAACGAAACGCCTGATAGTACAGGCAAAAAAGGCGATCACCTGGTTGGTGATTACTATGTGCAGTTCGATCAGCTTTACAAAAAAGAAGTTGCCGGCCTGGTAGCCGGCGGAATGGATCAAAAGGAAGCCGAAGCCGAAGCCCCCTCGATGAAGGGAGCACGTGAGATGTTACTTAAATGGGAAGCCAACGATCCTGAAATCCGCTCTCTTTGGGCAAAAATGAACCAATGGGTTTATACCGGCTTCGATGTAACTTATAAGAATCTTGGCGTTGACTTTGATAAAATTTACTACGAATCGGATACCTACACCGTGGGCCGCGATGAAGTTTTAAGGGGCCTAAAAGAAGGCATTTTCGAACGCCATGACGACGGATCGGTTTGGGCCAACCTCGAAGCGGAAGGTCTCGACCAGAAAATCCTGCTACGCTCCGATGGTACTTCGGTTTACATGACCCAGGACATTGGAACCGCCAAGTTACGATACGAGGACTACAACATCGACAAAATGGTGTATGTAGTTGGAAATGAACAAAACTACCATTTCCAGGTATTGTCCATTCTCCTCGACAAACTGGGATTTGAGTGGGGTAGTAGCCTGTACCATTTTTCATACGGAATGGTAGAGTTGCCACAAGGAAAAATGAAATCGCGCGAAGGTACCGTTGTCGATGCCGATGATCTGATGGCAGGCATGATCGACGTTGCCCGTAAAACATCGGAAGAGCTTGGAAAGCTGGATGAATACGACGAAACTGAAAAACAGGAAATCTACCGTAAAATTGCCATGGGTGCTTTAAAGTATTTCATTTTAAAAGTCGATCCAAAAAAGACCATGCTTTTCAACCCTGAAGAGTCAATTGATTTCAATGGAAATACAGGGCCCTTTATACAATATACTTATGCACGTATTCAAAGTGTGCTGCGAAAAGCAGTCGATGAAGGAATAGAATGGAAAAACAGTCAATACGAAATTGAACCAGAACAAAAAGAATTGGAGCTGATCAAGAAAATAAGCAACTTCTCAGATGTGGTGAGCGAAGCAGCTTCCAATTTTAGCCCCGCCATCATTGCCAATTATTGTTACGATCTGGTAAAGGAATTCAATCAGTTTTATCACGATTACAGCATCATGAAGGAAAGCGATGAAGCTAAACGTTGCTTCAGGCTAAAACTGGCTGAAACCACTGCCAAAGTGATTCGCAACGGTATGGGACTGCTCGGAATTGAATGTCCTGAAAGAATGTAAAAAAAAGGAGGCTGGGTAAGGCCTCCTTTTTACACAATTGCGATACGTGAAAAGGGTTTGTCTTTATGGAAAAGACTTTTAATGGCGTTTACTTGAGCCGAAGAAGGGAAATAAATGCTCAACATAAACAGACTCACAGGGTCGAGTCAAATGTAGTGTCACTAGTATATTCCGAAAAAGGTAAAAAGGTTACCCTCTTTTTGAAAAAAAATTCAAATTATTTTCAAATTATTTTTTATAATATTGATATTGTGCTTGTTACAAATGAAGAAAAATCGCCTTTTTTTTCACCCAGCTTAACATAAAGTATTTTTTCAAGCCAAATTCCAAATCACCGATGAGGAAGACCTCTAAACCATCGGTTTTTTTTTATTTTTGCAGCACTGTAATAAAAAGTAAACAGCATGTTTGAAAATCTGAACGACCGACTTGAACGCTCTTTTAAAATACTTAAAGGGCATGGAAAGATCACCGAAATTAATATTGCCGAATCGTTAAAAGAGGTTCGCAGGGCCTTACTCGATGCCGACGTCAACTTTAAAATTGCTAAAACCTTTACCGATACGGTCAAGGATAAAGCCCTTGGTCAGGACGTACTGACTGCCGTTAAGCCCGGCCAGATGATGGTGAAAATCGTTCACGATGAACTGGCTGAACTGATGGGCTCAAAATCGGTTGACATCAACCTGAAAGGAAATCCTGCCGTGATTTTAATTGCAGGCTTACAGGGTTCAGGTAAGACCACTTTCAGCGGTAAACTTTCAAAATTACTAAAGGAAAAAAGAGGCAAGAACCCTTTGCTGGTTGCAGGCGACGTTTATCGTCCGGCAGCCATCGATCAGCTAAAAGTACTTGGTGAGCAAATCGGAGTTCCGGTGTATACCGAAGAAGGCAATCTCGATCCGGTGGGCATTGCCAATGCAGCCATTCAGCATGCGAAAAAGGCAGGTCACGACCTGGTTATTGTCGATACGGCCGGTCGTTTGGCTGTCGATGAGCAAATGATGAACGAAATTGCAGCGGTCAAAAAGGCAATCGATCCCGAAGAAATTTTGTTCGTGGTTGATTCAATGACCGGTCAGGACGCTGTGAATACTGCCAAAGAATTTAACGACCGACTCAATTTCGACGGAGTTGTATTGACCAAGCTCGATGGTGATACCCGGGGTGGAGCAGCACTTTCGATTCGCTCGGTGGTAAATAAGCCCATCAAATACATTGGAACCGGCGAGAAACTCGATGCCCTTGATGTTTTTCACCCCGAACGGATGGCCGACCGCATATTGGGTATGGGGGATGTGGTTTCGCTGGTTGAGAAAGCACAGGAGCAGTTTGATGCGGAAGAAGCCAAACGACTTCAAAAGAAACTGGCCAAAGATCAGTTCAACTTTAACGACTTCTTGAAACAGATCAATCAGGTGAAAAAAATGGGTAACCTGAAAGATCTGGCCGGAATGATCCCTGGCATGGGCAAAGCGCTCAAGGACGTCGATATTGACGATGATGCCTTTAAGCACATCGAAGCCATCATTTATTCGATGACACCCGATGAACGCGAAGATCCTTCGCTTATGAATGGTACCCGCAGAAAACGCATTGCTGAGGGATCAGGAACCACCGTTCAGGAAGTAAACCGACTTTTGAAGCAATTTACAGAAACCCGCAAAATGATGAAAATGGTTGCCCAGGGTAAGCGTATTGGAAACCTGAATCAGGGAGCCCGACGATAATCATCTTAAAATAAATAACTATGAACCTCATCGACGGTAAAAAGATCGCTGCAGAAATAAAAGCAGAAATAGCCGAACAAGTAAAAGAATTAATAGCCAGGGGAGGAAAAACCCCCCATCTGGCCGCCATTTTGGTTGGACATGATGGTGGTAGCGAAACCTATGTGGCGTTCAAGATAAAAGACTGTGAATCGGTTGGTTTTAAATCGTCACTGGTACGTTATGAAGATGATGTAAGCGAAGAAGAACTGCTCGCCAAGGTCGACGAACTGAACAATGATCCTGATGTAGATGGCTTTATTGTCCAGCTTCCGTTACCAGCACATATTTCAGAACAAAAGGTGATTGAAGCCATCGACCCTAAAAAGGATGTGGATGGATTTCATCCCATTAACGTGGGACGCATGGTAATTGGGATGCCTTCATTTGTGTCGGCAACTCCCGATGGAATTGTTGAATTGCTTAAACGGTATCAGATTGAAACTTCAGGTAAGAATTGTGTGGTGGTTGGACGCAGCAACATTGTAGGTCGGCCAATGAGCGTGCTCATGTCGCAAAAAGCAATGAATACTACGGTTACAGTTGCCCATAGCCGAACTAAAAATCTAAAAGAGGTATGTGCTTCGGCTGATATCCTGATTGCTGCCCTCGGATCGCCTGAATTCATTAAAGGCGACATGGTGAAGGAAGGAGCAGTGGTAATTGACGTAGGTACCACCAGAGTACCATCGAACGAAACCAAAAGCGGTTTCAGACTAAAAGGGGATGTGTTGTTTGAAGAAGTAGCCGAAAAATGCTCTTACATTACTCCGGTTCCGGGAGGAGTGGGACCAATGACCCGGGTTTCCTTATTGAAAAACACCTTGTTGGCAGCTACTAAGGCCATATACAAATAAACATTGGCTGCTCAACTAAAAAATCATTAAAACATTTATCTTAAAACGATATAAGGCTGATACTGTTAAGTGTCGGCCTTTTTGACACCTTATCTTTTTGTGAATCAGAAAAAGTGTATTGAACAATATGTGTTTCATAACCTGTTTACGCCCCCGTTTTTAACAAAAAAAATTTCTATATTTGAAATCTATGCTAATACTAACTATGAAATTATGAGCCTGGAAAATAAAGAAACGCGAGAGACGAAAGGTTTTAATGGAAGCAGATTTAGAGAAGAAGTACATTCGAAGGCAGTGAGAGCTGGCAAAAGAACTTATTTTTTCGACGTAAAAGCAACCCGAAGGAATGAATATTACCTGACCATTACCGAGAGTAAAAAACGCACTGACTCCAACGGTAATTCTTTCTACGAAAAGCATAAAATATTTTTGTACAAAGAAGATTTTGAGAAATTTGCCGATGGATTGAATGACATCATCGAATACATTGCTGAAAACCAGCCGATGATGACAGAGTTGGAAGAACCGGAAGAAATTACCGCTGAATATTCCAATGTTGAATTTGAAGACTTAGCCCGATAAAAAGAAAATCCCGCTTCAGCGGGATTTTTTATGCAATATTTCGTTGTTTCCTGATTTCTTCGTAAGCTTCGTTTACTTTCTGAAATTTTTCTTTGGCGGCTTTCTGAAAGTCTTCACCCAGATAACTCACTTTGTCGGGGTGGTATTTCATCGCCATTTTTCGATACGCTTTTTTCACTTCCTCGTCGCTGGCCTTTGGATCAATTTCGAGTATTTTGTAGGCTCCCTCACTGTCTTTTATGAACATCGACTTGATCGATTCATAATCCTTGCTACTGATTCCCAGATTTACCGAAATATGGGCAATGAGTTTGAGTTCTTCAGCATGAACAGCTCCGTCGGCCATGGCAATTCCAAACAGGAAATGCAACAACTGCAAACGTGATGAGTGATCCATGTTGCGCTGTATCTGATGACATACATCGGTCACTGGTATTTGTTGCTGCAGTAAATCGCGCAGCATTTTTATGGCTTCGTTGGCCGAGGCCTCACCAAAGTTTCTGACAAAAAAAGCTTTCACATAGTCAAGCTCCGATTTCATGGTCTTTCCGTCGGCTTTCATCACGGCAGCAACCAAAACCAGTAAACTCATGGCATAGCCACCGGTGGTGGTTTGCCTTCGTGCATACGGATCGCCATAAGTTTGAGAACGCTGATAAGGATTCTTGATGCCTGTGCGCTCTCCCGCATCAAAAGCCGATCCAATTACAAAACCAATAATTGCTCCGATAGGACCTCCGGCAAATGCGCCCAATCCTGCGCCAATCCATTTTCCAAATTTTGCCATAGTTAGCGTAATTTTTGATGTATTTTAATGATTTGAGGTAATAACAAGGTGTCACCGTCATTCACAATAACAAAGTGTGATTTTTCGGTTTTATATTCATCCGGAAGCTGATTTTTCATTCGTTCCATCACTTTTTGCCGATCAACTTGATCGCGCTCCATCACCCTTTTCAGTTTTACCTCCAAAGGAGCAGTAACTGCAATGATGAAATCGAAAGATGTTTCCTGATGATTTTCAAACAATATGGCGACTTCCTGAATAACATAGGGTGCCATCTGTTGCTTGGCCCATTTTTGAAATGCTTCCCGCACTGCAGGATGAACCAGTGCATTCATTTGTTTCAGCAGGCTGGGATTGTTGAATATTTTTTGAGCTACCAATGCACGTTCGAGTATTCCCTTTGCTGAGTAACTTTCATTTCCAAGCAATTTTTTAATCCCGCTTATGATCTTTTTATCGGTGTGCATAAGCTGTTTTGCCGCTTCGTCGGCATTAAATACAGGAATGCCAAGTTGCTTAAAAACTTCACAAACAGTAGTTTTTCCCGAACCTATTCCACCGGTAACTGCTACCTTAATCATTGTCTGACTCAATAATGTATTCTACTTCCTGAGGATGAAAACTGAGCGATTTCACGTAGTTGGGAGCTCTGAGTACGCTTACTGGCAGCTTATCGATGTTGTTTTTTGTATCTGCAAAATCGACACCAGTCATAAAACTCGAGGCGGTAAGATTCTCGTACTGATCGAAAGCTACGATGCATTTAACCTGTACCTGACCGGGGAAGGTTACCAAATTCAGGCTGTCGGGGACGTTGAGTTGCGAAACAGTTACCTTAGCAATGTACTCGGTATAAAGCGATACCGGAATTTCGACCACGACGCGTCGGGGGCTAATTTCAAGAGCTTCAATCGGATCGATTGAAACATTGCGTTTTACCGTTGAATTCAGTAATCTGAAGCGCTGATGTTTTGCATTAACATGTGTAAGGGTATCGACCCGGCTTTTGGGCCCGCTAACCAACACACTGTCGGGAATAAAGCGAATAGAATCTCTTAAAAAAAACTGGTTTTCGAAGTCGAGATCAAACTGATGCTTTACCGGTTTTTTTTGACTTACTACCTGGTCAAAAACAAAAGTAAGGGTGTCGGGACTAAGGTCGAGAATACTAATCTCAGAACTAACCTGTTTCGAAATCTGATCAATGTACCTGTCGGAAATAACATTGAAAGATGAAGCTTCCGATTTCCCCATCATGTTATTGGTAAATTGTTTGACGTTAAAATTGACGGGAGTGATTGTCAATTTTATTTTATGACGGAGTAAAGTAAAACCACTAGCTTCCATTTTTACTTTAACCGATGAAGGAGGGGCTTGTACAAGTACTTTATTTGCAGGAAGATTGGTGTACTGAACCGGCATCGAAACGGTTGTTTCATATCGGTCTCCAAGTGCATTAACCAACCATAGTATGCTGGCAATCATTAAGGAGATGGCAAAAATTACCGGCCTGTTATCTTTTTTAAGATTCAGCTGGATAAAATACTGCTTTATGTTGTGATACCAATCTTTCAACACTGCGTTTTTGCTTAAAAGCGAAAATAGGATGCAGAATAATGCAACATTCAATTTCAAAAGTGAAAAAAAAGAAGGGGAGCCCTTCTTTTTCTTTATTTCTGAGCTTGTTGCAGATCGCTTGGATCTTTTATAATGCTGTTTTTGTCAACAGTTAATTTGGTGTTTTCATCAACCTGTAAAATAACTGCATTATCCTTTAATCCGGCAACTTTACCATAAATGCCGCCATTGGTAATTACTTTATCGCCTTTTTGGATCGATTCGCGGAATTTACGTAATTCCTTTTGTCTCTTAGCCTGTGGCCTGATCATGAATACCCAGAAAATCACCAAAATGGCGATAAGGGGTAAAAACATGCCCAGCGGATTCGATTCTGCGCCTTCGGCTGGCTGAGCCATTAAAATGTAGTTCATGTAATTCATATTGTATTCCTTAATTAAAAAGTTGATTATTTACCTTTGCTCCTACAAAAATTTCATGGCGTCCGGGAAGCCCATTGCTGTATACAATTATTGGTTTTAAAACCTTTCCCCATTCGCCTGCCGAGTTAAATACAATTTGCAAATATTCCTGCTCGCCCCGAAGAAGTTTTACTTCGGGCCAATGTGCCTCTATGCATGCACATCCGGCATCAATCGAATCGATGCTTAAAATTCCGCTGCCCAAATTACTTACTTTAAATGAATAGTAAAGAATCTCGCCACTTTCGATTTCTCCAAAATTATGTATTTCTGGCTGAACAGCAAACTTTGGAATCCCTTCTTCCGATTTTTTTATCTGAACCTGTTGTTGCCCCTGATATTTACATCCCACAACAAACAGAAGCAAACAGACTATTTGCAGGTACTTATTCATTTTCGCCTATCAATCCTCTTCCTGCTTTCTGTATCTGACCACGGTCTTTCAGTGTTTTCAGAATCTTATCCAGAATTCCATTGATGAAAGTCCGGCTCTTGGCAGTGCTGTAATACCTTGCCAGGTCGATGTATTCGTTGAGCGATACTTTGGTTGGAATGGAGGGGAAGTAGAGGAATTCGCACAGGGCCATTTCCATAATGAGCACGTCGATAAATGCAACGCGCTCGAGGTCCCAGTTACGTAAATGTTCTTTGATGATTGCGCGGTGTTCCTCACTGCTTAGGATGGCTTTTCTTAAAAGCTTCTTTGTGAAATCGATGTCTTCTTCATCTTTAAAAAGCGGCATCAGACTTTTAAATTCAGGCGTCGACAATTTGAATTTACGCAATGTTTTCAGAATCATGCTGATTACAAACTCAATGTCATCGTTCCAATAAATGCTTTCTTCTTCAAGCAATTGATAAATGTCTTCCGAATTTATTACCAATTCAACAAAAAAGAATTCTACCAGTTTACGGTCTTCCGAAATCGAATTTTCGGTATTCGACATGTATTCCTGATAAAAATCTGATTCAATAAGTTGATTGTACAGCTTTTTGATTAACTCCGGATGGTCATTCCAACTTAACTTTGCCTTTTCGTTGTAATCCTGAAGCGGAATGTTTTCGGCAACTTTAGTTAAAATACTGTTTTTAATTAATTTGGTGTTTGGATTTAAATCCTCAGCGGTAGGAATTTGTTTGTGACGCTTGATTTCAATTCGATCAGCGGCATACTGTTGAAGATCGACCAATAGCTGAAGCAATAAATGGTACAAATCGTAGGAGCGGTTAATGCTGTGAAAAAGCTCCTTTTCAGCCTGTTTAATCGTCTGATCGGGTGATGAATGGAATGCATAAAGTGCCTGCATTGCCTTGATCCTGATGATTCTTCTGCTTATCATTTAAAAGAACTGATTTAATTTTTGCACAAAAATAGTCTTTTTTGCCAACCCACAACGATTGAAAACCTTCAAGATCGATAAAAATAACACAGGTTTGTTATTAAATTATTCAGCGTTTTCAATTATCATGTCGCTCACTTTGTTCATCATTTAAAGGATACACCTGATTTTCAATGTCCAATTCATCCTGATTTTCTTCCAGTTCATCTTCCCATTCAAATTTCTTGCGGGGAGGCCCATGCCTGAAATAAAGTGATGCAAGCACAACTCCCGACACAGCCCCCATTAAATGACCATCCCACGAAATGTGTTCTTCGATGGGAAATAAACCCCAGAAAAGACTTCCATACAGAAAGATTACAATTAACGAAATGGTTAAGAGCCTTACATCCTGTCTGAAAATACCCGAAAATAAAAGAAACGCAGCCAAACCGTAAACAATTCCGCTGGCCCCTATGTGCCACACCTCGCGCCCTCCAAGCCATAATAAAACTCCCGAAAGCAAATAATTGACAATGAAAATGCGCAGCGCCATTTTACGATAAAAATAGAATAGGGCCGTGGCCAATACCAAAAATGAAGTTGAATTTCCGATAAGATGCTGCCAGTCGCCATGAATTAAAGGTGAAGCAATGATTCCTGTCAGTCCTTTGGCATGTCGCGGAAACATTCCGTATTCAACAAAACTGACATCAAGGGCCAGCTCGGCAAATTTTACCAGCCACATGAGCAACAACATCAAAAGGGGGATAAAAAGACTGTAACGAAAAATCTTTTTATCCAGCTTGCTTTGCTCAGCCGACTGGGGCTCGGGATAATATCTGAAGGTTAAGCGACTCATTTCAACAGTTGCCCGAGTGTATGGCAAAAATTGTTGATATCCTCTTCGGTCGTATCGAAAGAAGTCATCCAGCGCACTTCGTGTGTATTTTCATTCCAGGGATAAAAGAAATAGTGTTTCTGCAGTTCATCGCGAATATCATCGTCGATGATGGCAAATATCCCGTTGGCTTCGGTCTTTTGCGTAATTTTCACTCCGAGGGCTGAAACTTTTTCAGCCAGCAATGCTGCCATGCGGTTGGCATGTGTTGCATTTTTCTTCCACAGTTCATTTTCAAAATAGGCAATAAACTGGGCCGAAACAAAACGCATTTTTGAAAATAACTGAGCCGATTGTTTTCTGAAATATTTGGCATTTTGCGACAATGCAGGATTGAAAAATACGACAGCTTCGCCCATCAACAGGCCATTTTTTGTTCCGCCAAACGAAAGTACGTCAATTCCGGCATCGCGCGTAAAGGCACTAAAAGGAAGATCGAGGGCTACTGCAGCATTGGCAATTCTTGCTCCGTCCATGTGCACATACATATTGTGCTGATGAGCCAGTTTTGTAATTGCTTTTATTTCATCGACGGTGTAAAGGGTACCCAGTTCGCTTACCTGCGAAATAGAGATGATTTTAGGCTGTGCATGATGCTCAAAATCGAAGCCATGAAGGTGGGGTCGTATTAATTCGGGACTGAGTTTTCCATCATTTGTTTCAATCGGAATCAGCTTACAGCCCGAAATTTTTTCAGGAGCTCCACATTCGTCCACCATAATATGAGCGGTCGACGGACAAATGACAGAATGAAAAGAGTGGGTGAGTGTATTGATTGACAGCGTGTTGGCTCCTGTGCCGTTAAACACAAAATAAACATCGATGTCCTCACCAAATTGCTGCTTAAATAATTCAATGGCTTTTTCTGTGTAGCGATCAGTGCCATAACCACTTACATGACCACTATTAACCATTTGAAGTGAATTCAGTACATCGGGATGAACACCCGAATTGTTGTCGCTTGCAAAACCTCTTTTATTCATATCTTTTACAGTTTGTTATTCGTTGCTTTGTTAATAAAAATCGGCAGTAGGAACAAGCCGGGATTTATTATTGACGTAAAAAAATGGTACAGGCAAAGATAGTTTTTTGCTGTACCATTTATAAATATTGTTCCGTAAAGTACGATCAACAAAGTGTTGTCTTTGGCAGTAACTTTCGGTTTTATTCTTCTATCCAGCTGATGATTTTCTCGTCAAAGGGCTTTGTTTTGGGTGAAACAAAACCAACCAGCCGGCCTTCTTCATCAATCATGAATTTTTGAAAATTCCATTGAATCTCTGTATCTGCTTCACTTGTTAGCCACTGGTACAAGGGATGAATATCGTCGCCCTTTACCGATATCTTCGACATCATCGGGAAAGTTACGCCATAATTCTTCTGACAAAATTCAGCGATTTCCTCATCGGTGCCGGGTTCCTGCTTCATAAAGTTATTGGCAGGAAAACCGATGATCACAAAATTATCGTCCCTGTATTGCTGGTAAAGTTTTTCAAGATCCTCGTACTGAGGAGTTAATCCGCATTTTGAAGCGGTATTAACAATTAGTACCTTTTTTCCTTTCAACTGTGCCAGGTCGTATACATTTCCTTCAATGTCGTTTACCTTAAATGAATGCAAATTGTTTCCGGCCCGGGCTCCCAGTGTAAAAGCAAGAAAAGCGGCCAGAATGAAAATTATCGATCTCATTGTTTTTTATTTTTAGATTAAAGCTAATAAACCCGTTCATTGCCCCGATTGTTTACATTCAACCAGAGATTGCATCGGCGATAGCCGACAAATGTTAATAAGTTCATCAATAAGCAAGGCTGATTTTAATGAGCTTATTTCTATATTTGAACCCAAATTGTATGCTTCGATGAACGAATTTATAGTTTCTGCGCGTAAATATCGCCCTTCGACTTTTTCAAGCGTTGTTGGGCAACAGTCGATTACAGCGACTTTAAAAAATGCCATCCGTAATCAGCACATGGCACATGCTTACCTGTTTTGCGGTCCTCGCGGGGTTGGCAAAACAACCTGTGCACGTATTTATGCCAAAACCATCAACTGTCAAAACATTACTGCCGATCATGAGCCTTGCAATCAGTGTGAATCGTGCCAGGCATTTAATGAAAACCGTTCATACAACATACACGAACTCGATGCTGCATCGAACAATTCGGTCGATGACATCCGCAACCTGATCGATCAGGTAAGGGTTCCCCCGCAATTGGGGCATTACAGTGTTTACATCATCGACGAGGTACACATGTTGTCGTCATCGGCATTTAATGCTTTTCTGAAAACCCTTGAAGAGCCGCCAAAGCACGCCATTTTCATTCTGGCTACCACCGAAAAGCACAAAATACTGCCAACCATTTTATCACGCTGTCAGATCTTTGATTTCAACCGCATCAAAATTGCCGACATATCGTCTCATTTGCTCGAAGTGGCCGGCAAGGAAGAAGTTGAAATAGACGAGGCCGGGGTAAATGTAATTGCACATAAAGCCGATGGAGCCATGCGTGATGCGCTTTCGGTCTTCGATCAGATTGTCAGCTTTTCGGGAAAGAAAATTACTTATCAGGATGTGATCAGCAACCTGAATGTACTTGATTATGATTACTATTTCAAACTGACTGATTATTTCCTCAAAGGGCAGGTTCCTGAAATCCTGACCACTTTTGGTGAAATTCTGGATTATGGTTTCGATGGACATCATTTCATTTCAGGCTTAAGCACCCATTTCCGCGACTTGCTGGTTTGTAAAGATCCGTCGACTTATCGATTGCTAGAAGTGGGAGGTGAAATACAGGAAAAATACAAAGTACAAGCTACATCGTGTGAACATGAGTTCTTAATTGAAGCACTTGATCAGGCCAATGCTTGTGATCTGAATTATAAAGCCAGTCAGAACAAGCGACTTCTGGTTGAACTGACCCTGATTAAAATTGCACAAATCACTCAAAAAAAAAAGTAAGTTCAGCTAAGAACAACAAGGTACTCGATCCGATTTTTAATGCAGTTGTTTCCACCAATCCGGCAGTTAATCAAACGAAAGTAGCCAGTACTGCAAAAAGTGCAGCACCAAATGGAATTGCCCGTACGCCAAGTATTCAACGTAAAAAAGCCGGAGAATTGCGCACCCCGTCGATTTCTGGTGCCTTATCGGGTAAAACCGGTGATGGCGAGACTGAAGTCAAACCGCTTGCGCAAAAACAGTTCAAGGAAGAAGAAGTAGAAACAAATACCCCATTTTCGGAAAAAGAACTCCTTGAAGTGTGGCCTGCCATAGCCGAAAAATATTCCGATCAGTTACATCTGTACAATACACTCGTGAATAAACCGGTATTGCGCGAAAACTATGTCGTGCAAATAAATGTTGAAAACTCAGTGCAACAAGACAAGCTGCGTTTGCTCAAACCAGAAATAATGGGCTACCTGCGGCGCTTGTTAAAAAACTCGCTGATCGATGTGCGCATTCAGCTTCTTAAATCATCGAATGAAAAGAAAATATTAACCGATGAACAGAAAATGAAAGCCATGATCCAGAAAAATCCGGCACTTGCTCTGTTGAAAAACAGGTTTAACCTCGATTTTAATGGTTAATTAAAGATAAAAGTGCTTGAAATATGAAGTCAAATTATTAAATTGAACAGCAATTTTAACCATAAAAAGAAAAGTGATGTTAAAAGAAAAAATGGAAAAAGCGCTTAATGAGCAAATCAATAAGGAGCTGTATTCTTCTTACTTATACCTATCGATGAGTGCCTATGCTCAAACCCTGGGACTTCCGGGTGTTGCCAACTGGATGAAAATTCAGGCAAAAGAAGAACTAACACATGCCAACAAGTTTTTCGACTATGTGCATGAACGAAATGCCAGGGTATTGCTTCAACCCATTGCCGGCGTCGATACCGAATTTGGAACAGTGATCAACCTGTTTGAAAGGGTACTTGAGCATGAGCAAATGGTGACAGAATCCATCAACAAGCTGATGGACATTTCGATTGAGCTGAGCGACCATGCTACCCGAAGCATGCTGCACTGGTTTGTTGATGAGCAAGTTGAAGAGGAAGCCAATGTTCAGGAAATCATTGATAACCTGAAAATGGTTGAAGGCAAAGGTCAGGGCTTGTTTATGATCGACAAGGATCTTGGTGCAAGAGTATTTGTTGATGAAACACAAAATGCATAATCTGCTCTATATGAGATGATCTTAAAAAGCGATCGCTAACTGATCGCTTTTTTTATTGAAAAATCAGGCGCTATCGCCATTATCTGAGCAAAGCGAACCGCAAAACAATGAAGCAACTAATACTCCTTTTGTGTTTTCTACTGACAGCTTCAGTACTAAATGCCCAGTATTTCAATAACGGGCAAAACAGTGCTGGCATAAAATGGAAACGAATAGAAAGCCTTCATTTTGAGGTAATTTTCCCTGAAGGATTTGAAGAAAAAGCAAAAGCCATCGCAGGGATGATGGAAAAATCGTACGATTATGCCACCGTTACCCTGAAACAAAAGCCTAAAAAAATATCGGTCATACTGCACACCGAAACGGTTAAATCGAATGCTTTTCTGGGTTGGGCTCCCAGCCGGATCGAAATGTTTACCACTCCGCATCCGGAAATTTATTCGCAGGACTGGCTTGAACAATTGGCCATTCATGAATTCAGACACATGGTGCAAATAAGTAAAATTGAGTCGGAAATGCCCCGTGTACTCCGTTTTCTTTTTGGCGAACAGGCAGCAGCACTGATCACCGCTGCTTATCTGCCTTTCTGGTTCATCGAGGGCGATGCTGTGGCCATCGAAACAGGGCTTAGCAACAGTGGAAGGGGACGATTTCCGGCTTTTCATCGTGAATTGAAAGCTCAGTTGGTTGAAAACAATCCATTCTCCTACAGTAAAGCTTATCTTGGATCGTACAAGGATCATGTTCCCAACCACTATCAAATGGGCTATTTTATGACTGCCACGCCCCGCATGCTCTACAACAAGCCGGTTTGGGATGAAGTAGTTCATCATGTGGCAGCCCATCCGTTCAGCTTTGTTGCTTTTAACCAGGGTTTGAAAAAATCGCTTGGCTTGAATAAAACAGAACTCTACGATACCGTTTTTAATTACCTCGAACAACGTTGGAGAGAAGAAGATAAGTATAAATTTTCCACTGCTTATCAGCTTCTATCGCCAAAACAAGAGGCCTATACCAATTATCGTTACGGATATCCACTCGGCAATAAAAAATATCTTGCTCTTCGCTCATCATTGAATGACATCGACCGTTTCGTAGTATTGGATTCAATCGGTCGTGAAGAAAAGTTGTTTACTCCGGGTTCTGCATTCAAGGCTTCAATATCGCAGCAGGATGAGCTGCTGATCTGGAGTGAAAGACTGGCTCACCCGCGCTGGCACCACAACGACCGCTCCTTGTTGCGAATATTTAATATTAATACACGTAAGAATGAAAATCGCAGGTACGATTTCACGCTGTTTAGTCCTGTGTTATCGCCTGATAAAGAATACATTGCAGCGGTAAAGGTTGCCCGTTATCAATTCTCGCTCATCGTCATCGATCGTGGAAGTGGCAAAATTGTAAAGGAGCTGAAAACGAAAGAGAACGACTTCTTTATTAACCCTTCATGGAGTCCCGATGGGAAAGTGTTGTACACAGTGGCCATGCGCGAAAACAAGAAGTCCATTCGAAAAGTCGATTTGGAAACCGGGCGTTTTAATGTTGTTTTTCCATACAATAATCAGGAAATTGCCTATCCCATCGCATGGAACAATGGGCTTGCATTTGTTGCAGGCTACAGTGGTGTCGATGACTTGTATTTCCTGGATGAAAATAAACAATTGTTCAGGCTTGTTGCTTCACGCTTTGGACTCAGCAATCCTGCAATCATTAAAAATGAACTGGTTTTTAGTACCTATACTGCCAAAGGCTATCAGCTGGCTGGTATTCCGGTCGATTCACTGCAATTTAAGTTTGTTAACATCGATAGCATACCATTTAATTATCCGATTGCAAACACGCTGGCACGTCAGGAGCCCGGGGTAATTGATTTTTCTATCGATGATGGAATCAGCTATCAGTCAGAAAAATACAACAAAACTGCCAGATTGTTTAAATTTCACAGTTGGGCTCCGGTTTCAATCGATCCGTACCATTACAGGCTTTATCCCGGAATTTCGGTAATGAGTCAAAACATGCTCAGTACCACGGAATTTACTGCAGGGTACCGTTACTTTAACAATTCGAAACGAGGAGAATATTATCTCAATCTCAAATACATGGGCTGGTACCCCGTACTGAATGTTGGCATTGATCACGGACCTCGGGAAACAAGCTACTTGCAGCTCAATCAGTATGTCAATTCCAATCATGAGGTAGTTCGCACCGATACCATTTCTAAGTCTTTCCGATGGAAAAACAGCGATGTCAATCTTCACGTTTATTTGCCTTTGAATTTGAGCCGTGGACGGTTCTTTTCAAAAATTCAACCACGGCTCAGATACAATCTTTCGTCGGTTAAAGCCAATGATGATGCTCCGGCAAGTTGGACCGATGGCAGTTATCATGCGATGGAAGCCGGACTTTATTTCTACCACATCATGCATCAGTCTCAACAGGACCTGCTTCCTAATCTGGGTTTCATTTTTGATGGTGCTTTTATTCGTTCACTTGGAGGAATTGCCGGCAACAGTTCGATGTATGCGTTGGCAGCCACCACCTATTTGCCCGGCTTGCATAATAATCACGGTTTGTCGCTCTATGCTGGCTATCAGCAGAGAAGCAGGTCAGAATATGCATTTTCCGATCGCATCAGAGTGGCCCGTGGGCATCTTCATGTGAGCAACGACAAGCTTTATACCATAAGTGCTGAATACCAGCTTCCCCTGTTTTATCCCGACTGGCAGCTGGGTCATCTTGCTTACTTCAAGCGTTTTAATATGAGTGTCTTTTACGACCAGACACACTACAGTCAGCTCCAAAATAGTGATACTGGTGCGGACTATGGCGGGATACTTCAATCGTCCGGAATTGATCTCAGTACCAACATGCACCTCCTGGGTTTTATTGCACCTGTTGAACTGGGAATTCGTTCGGCCTATTTGTTCGACAACTCGTTTCACTTCGATTTTCTTTTCAATATTCAATTTACCTTTTAAACATAAACCATCGTTCGAATTGTCTGTTTTAATAGTTTAACCCAAAAACTTAAAACAGATGTTACAAAACGAAATTAATAAGCACATTAGTGATCGCTACAGTCCAAGGGCTTATGCCAACACGGCCCTTAGTGAGGCAACAATAACCAGCTTGTTTGAGGCAGCACGATGGGCAGCTTCGGCCCGTAACAATCAACCGTGGCGCTTTATTTATGCTGTTAGAGAAGATAGCGGGCGCTGGAATAAACTTTTTGATTGTTTAAGTGAATCGAATCAGAAATGGGTCGCTAATGCACCCTTTCTAATGTTGGCACTGGTTCAAAAAACCGATCCCAATACGAATAAAAATCGTTCGCACGTCGATTATCAGCTTGGTCTGGCCATGGGAAACTTCACTTTACAGGCCATGAGCATGGGAATTTATTTGAGAAATATGGGAGGTTATGATCCTGAAAAGGCGATCGAAAATTTTCAGATTCCTGAAATCTATGAACCAGTTGTAATGGTGGCAGCCGGTTATCCCGATAAAAACGAAATCTTCGATGAAGATCTGAAAGTTCCAGTAGGCGAAGAGAGAAAACGCAGACCTCTCAATGAACTGATTTATGACGGCGATTGGGAGCTTTTACGTTAAAATGTATTTTTTAAATAGGTTTTGTCAGTCGTAATCGTCGATTAACATACTGACAGGATAGTAGTTAATAGTCGAAATGTGCGATTTTCAGGTCTTGAGAATCGCACATTTTTTGTTTTCTGCGTCCAGTGTAATGAAAAATCAAATCTGATGGTTTAATACTGCTTTACTTTGAATAAGTTCTTGGTCTGGCAAAGAACTTCAAATCTGTTGGAGTGGAAGATGAATTTCATCTTATCGTTATTCAGCAATGTTTTGAAAAGAAGCATTCGATTGAAAAAATGAAATTGAACATTGTCACTAAAATCAATATAGAAATGTAAATAGCGCAGTGTAGCATGATAAGTTACATTTGTGATTCACCTATGTAATTTACTTTCTGGGCGATTATTTACATAAAACAACTGATAACACTTTACAATTCTACACTAAAGACAATACTAAAACCAGTCATTATATAAAAGCACTTTAAAGGCATCAAATAACTAATAACCAGTGATAAAAGCGTGTTATTTGTAATAATTGTTTAACTGATTTGTTGTTTTTGTGTACAATTGTCAACAATGGCGCTTATTTCGGTATAATAAAAGACTATAGCACTCTATTCCAGATATTTTATGGTGATTACATCAAATATTACTTCACGTGGTCTAATTTGGCTTAAGTGACAATGAAACAATGATTTGATTTATATGCGGCCCAATGTCCCTGTTACATCTGTACATTCCAGATAGTTTACATTTCTGTTTTCTTGTTTACAATATTTCAACTACATTTGTAACATGTTGATTGTCGGGAATTGTTTAGAAATGTAAAACCTTCATAAGTACTGTATGCGTGAGCGAATACTGGAATTCATAGAGGCCGAGCAAATAAGTGCTGCCGAGTTTGCTGATAAAATAGGTGTACAACGATCAAGTGTCTCCCATGTATTAAATGGAAGAAATAATCCCGGGTTTGCCTTTATTCAAAAAATACTTGAAGCATATCCCTCCATTAATTCGAGATGGTTGTTGACCGGGTCGGGTAAAATTTACGATAAATCACCGCATGAGTCCGAAAACAAAGCCATTGAACAAGATTTGTTTTCAACAGTTGCAAGCACTCAGCCAGTAAATGAACAGCCGGCAGGTAAACCACCGCAAACCATTGATAACACTGTACATGAACAGTATCAACCTGAACCTGCCAACGAGCCGCTTAAGGCGGAGCAGGACAAAGAGGTGGTAAGGGTGTTGATATTTTATAACGACCACACTTTCGAAGATTTTCGTCCTGCAAAATAATTGTAGTATCTTTGCCGCAATTAAAAATAAACGAATACAGGTAAGCAGCTGGAAGTAGATAAGCAGCTCATTTTATTCCTGTTGCATCAATAAACAATATTTGCGGATGAAGAAAAAAGTTGGTGATTTGCTGGTAACAGAAAATGTACAGCTCAATCACGACAATTATCTGATAACTCTTCAAACTGAAGAAGCTCTTGAACCCATACGACCAGGACAATTTGTAAACATCAGGGTTAAAGATGCCTCGACAACTTTCCTGCGCCGGCCATTTTCGGTTCATGATGTTGATTACAGCAACAATTCCTTTTCTATTTTGGTAAAGACCGTAGGTGAAGGTAGCTTTCATCTAAGCAGGGCAAAAGCCGGTGAACGACTTGATGTGCTGTTTCCACTTGGAAATGGATTTTCAAGTCCTCAAAAGGGCGAAACCATTTTATTAATTGGGGGAGGCGTTGGAATTGCTCCCATGATGCAAATGGCAAGGGAGTCGAAAGAAATTGGTGCCAAAGTCATTATACTACTGGGAGCCCGTTCAGCTGAAGATCATATTCTTCTCGACGAATTCTCAAAACATGGCGAACTCTTATTAACCAGCAACGATGGTTCGCTGGGAATTCCGGGCTTTGTAACCGACCATCCAATACTCAATCAATCAAAGCATATTGACCGTATTTATTGCTGTGGACCCGATCCAATGATGCAGGCTGTAGCTAAAAAAGCAAAACAACTGAACATCGATTGCGAAGTTTCACTTGAAAATATGATGGCTTGTGGTTATGGTGTATGTCTTTGTTGCGTTACAAAGACTAAAACCGGCAATCAATGCGTTTGTACCGAAGGTCCCGTGTTCAATATAAATGATCTTGAATGGCAGATTTAAAAGTTAATATTGGAAAGTTGGTGTTAAAAAACCCGGTGATGTCGGCATCAGGAACCTTTGGAAATGGTGTTGAATTCGACGACTTTATCAATGTAAGCGATCTGGGAGGAATTTTGCTAAAAGGTACCACCCTGCATCACCGCGAAGGAAATGACTATCCACGTATGGCCGAAACTCCATCGGGAATGCTGAATGCTGTAGGCCTGCAAAACAAAGGAGCAGACTACTTTTGCAAGCACATTTATCCTCATGTTGCTAAATACGACACCAATGTAATTGTTAATGTAAATGGCTCAACTGTTGAAGAGTACATCGAATTAACCGAGCGAATCAATGAACTGGATAAGATTGCTGCCATTGAATTAAATATTTCTTGTCCGAATGTAAAAGAAGGCGGAATGGCCTTTGGAACCAGTTGCCCCATGGCTGAACAGGTTACCAGGGCCGTGCGAAAAGTGTATGATAAAACGCTCATCGTTAAGCTTTCACCCAATGTCACCAATATTGCCGACATCGCATTAGCGGTTGAATCAGAAGGGGCCGACAGTGTGTCGCTGGTAAATACCTTTTTAGGAATGGCGATTAATGCCGAAAAAAGAACACCGGTACTTTCTACTGTTACAGGCGGACTTTCGGGACCAGCCATTAAACCCATTGCATTACGCATGGTATGGCAGGTAGCGCAAGCTGTTAAAGTACCTGTAATAGGGATGGGGGGAATCATGAATGCAACCGATGCCATTGAATTTATGCTGGCAGGTGCTTCTGCTGTTCAGATTGGTACTGCCAATTTTATTAATCCCCACATCAGCATTGAAATTATTCAGGGTATTGAGCAATACCTGACAAGGCATAAAATGAATTCAGTTAGCGAAATAATCGGCGGTTTACAATTGTAATCAGCCCTCATTGTCAGTATTTTAATGAAGAGATTGACCATAAAATCTTTCGTACTTTTAATTAGCATGCTTGTGTACACGCCATTTTCACATGAGCGGGTAAGTAGTATGGGTTTTTTTACTCCGGAAGAACTGGTAAAACCTATCAACCAACGAATCAGTAACGAGAAAAGCGAATTTAACGACAGTCCGTACATCGACCGTCAAATTGAACGCTTTATGGAACGATCGGCACTGAAAGGTGTATCCCTGGCAATAGTACAAGACGAGCAGCTGGTCTTTACCCGGGCTTATGGATTTGCCAATGAAGAACAGAATATTGAAGCTTCACCAGAACATCTCTTTCGCCTGGCCAGTGTATCCAAACTAATTACAGCGGTGGCCATTATGAAACTTGTTGAAGAAGGGCGGCTCAGCCTCGATGACAAGGTATTCGGGCCAGAAGGAATTTTCAACGATGATCAATATTTAAACATTAAGGATGCCAATCTGAAAAAAATAAAAATACTCCACCTGTTGAATCATACTTCCGGCTGGACACAACGTTACGGCGATCCGGCCTTTCATCCACTCGACATTGCCCGTAAAGTTGGTCATGAACCACCTGCTACCATCGACAGCTATCTGCAATTTGTTATTAAACGACGCTTAATGTATCCACCGGGCACCATGTACAGCTATTCAAACATTGCCTACATGTTTTTGGGGGCAATTATTGAACGCGTAAGTGGAATGCCTTATGAAGATTACGTAAAATTTCAGCTGCTTTTTCCAAATGGAATTTACGATATGCACCTGGCACACAACACCGAGCAAGCACATTTCCCTAATGAAGTCAGATATTATGAACAGGAGGGATCGCTAAAAATACCAGCCTGCGATGGCAGTAAGGCCCTGCTCGCCAAATCAAACGGCGGAAATGATGTACGTCTGCTTGGAGCAGCCGGAGCCTGGCTTGCATCGGCCCCGGAGCTGGCAAGATTCATCACCCTGATTGATGGTTTCGACAAGGTACCTGACATGCTGAAAAAAGAAAGCATCGCGCAAATGACAGGTGCCCTTGGAAAACCAATAGGATGGGGGGAAAGCGTTAGTGGATATTGGTATCGGACCGGCAGCTTTGCAGGTACTACCGCCATGATACACCGGCGGAATGACGGCTTGATATGGATTTTCCTTAGCAATACAAGCAACTGGCAGGGACCCGGTTTTTACGATGACATTAACCGGACAATGCGCAGAATACTAAAAAAAGTTGATTCATGGCCTGAACAGGATTTGTTCAATTATTTTGATCCTGAAGCCATTAGCTATGTACCTTTTAACATCAACCAATTGCCTGTAAATTAGAAGGTGCTTTCTTTTGCTTTATTAAAATCTACTTCATTTTTACCCTCGACGACGTACATTGGTCAGACAATCCATCTTATACGTCTAATAAACAACACCTTAAGCTAATAACATCAGCGCCGCTGTTTTTTTTGCTATCCAGAGATGGCAATTTACTGTTTTTGCCCTGTATTTTTCAAGTATTTTATTGGTTTTTACGCTGAAATTTAGCCTGCAAATATCTGTAATTTAAAATGATAAATACTATTTCATTTTTTTTAAAACATTCCCTAACGATTGCTGTTAATATGTTAAGAATTTTAAATGAAATAGAACATGTCTGAATTTAAAGTACTCATGCCCAAAATGGGTGAAAGTGTGCAGGAAGCAACCATAACGAAGTGGTTCGTCAAAGAAGGCGACAAGGTCGAAGAAGAAGATCTGCTTTTTGAGATAGCCACAGAAAAGGTTGATTCGGAAATTCCATCACCGGTCGATGGTGTTGTGTCCAAAATATTGTTCGATGTTGATGCAGTTGTTCCTGTTGGGGAGCTGGTTGCATTAATTAAAACTGAAGATGAAGGCGAAGAGGAAGTAGAAGCGACCAACAACACAAGCGGGGAAAAAGAAAACACGGAATCAACTGAAAAGAATGAACATAAGGCATCTGATCAGGATCAAACTGACAAACTAAAAGGTGCTACCCGTTTCTATTCGCCATTGGTACGTTCAATTGCTAAGGAAGAAAACATCTCAATGGATGAACTTGAAAGCATTGAAGGTAGCGGGGCTAATGGAAGAGTTCAAAAAAAGGATCTTCTTGCATATCTCGAGAATAATAATCAGCCTGAAAAAGAAAAAGCTGATAAGAAGGAAACCGCCAGTAAGGCTGAAAAAGAAGAAAGTAGTTCAAAACCGGCTGCTAAGGCTCCTGTTTCAATTGGTGCCGAAGACCAGATTGTCGAAATGGACCGTGTACGCAAACTGATTGCCGATCACATGGTTAATTCTGCACAAACGGCTCCTCATGTAACTTCGGTTGTCGAAGCTGATGTTACCAACCTTGTACTGTGGCGTCAGAAAGCCAAAGATGAATTCCAGAAGAAATACGGGCAAAAACTCACTTTTATGCCGGTATTTACCGAAGCGGTTGCAACTGCTCTCCGTGAATTTCCAATGGTGAATGCCTCGGTCGATGGAGATAAAATGATTCTTCGCGGAAAAGTGAATGTTGGAATTGCCGTAGCCAAGCCCGATGGAAATCTCATTGTTCCTGTGATCAGGGATGCTGACCAAAAAAATCTGGTGGGCCTTACTTCATCACTCAACGATCTGGCCGACCGTGCGCGTAACAACAAACTTTCGCCCGACGAAATAAGCGGTGGAACCTTTAGTATAACCAACTTTGGTTCTTTCAGAAACATCATTGGTACGCCAATTATTAATCAGCCACAGGTAGCTATTCTGGCAACAGGTAGCATTGAGAAAAAACCAGCTGTTTTGGAAACACCAACCGGCGATGCCATCGTGGTACGACACAAAATGTTTCTTTCGCTATCGTACGATCACCGAATCGTTGACGGAGCGCTGGGTGGAGCTTTCCTCCGCAGGATTGCCGACCTTCTTGAAGAATTTGATATCAACCGAAAAATTTAAAACAAACCATGAGTAGTATTTATCCGAAAAAGTACACAATAAAGAACGTAGATAAGGAAACGCTTCAGAAATGGTACACTACACTGGTTGTTGGACGACGACTCGATGAAAGAGCTCCCAACTACCTTAAACAGGCCATTGGTTGGTCGTATCATGCTCCGTATGCCGGTCACGATGGAATTCAGTTTGCCATAGGTCAGCATTTCGATAAGGAAACCGACCATTTTTTCCCTTATTATCGTGATATGATGAGTTGTTTTTCAGCAGGACTTACTGCCGAAGAAATCATTCTTAACGGAATTTCTAAAGCCACCGATGTGGCTGGAGGAGGCCGCCACATGTCGAATCACTTTGCCAAACCCGAATGGAACATTCACAATGTTTCATCGTGTACCGGTAACCACGACCTGCATGCGGTAGGAGTAGCCCGTGCCATGAAATACTATGGCCATAAGGGAATTTCGATCACCTCACACGGTGAGTCTGCCACTTCCGAAGGCTATGTATACGAGGCAATCAATGGCGCTTCGCGTGAAAAACTTCCGGTTCTTTTTGTTTTGCAGGACAATGGATACGGTATTTCGGTACCCAAACACATGCAAACAGCAACCCGAAAAGTAGCCAATAACTTTGCTAGTTTTAAAAACCTGCGCATCATTCATTGTAACGGAAAAGATATTTTCGACTCAATGAACGCCATGGCAGAAGCTAAAAAGCACATACTGGAAAAAGGCGAGCCCGTTATACTTCAGGCCAACTGTGTTCGTATCGAATCCCATTCAAACTCCGACCGGCACGAACTTTACCGCACCGAACACGAACGGAATTATGTGCGCGAATACGATCCGCTCGAAAAATTCCGGCGTATGCTGTTAAGGTATGAACGTTTTACCGAAGAAGAGCTGACAGCGATCGAAGAAAATGCAAAAGCCGTCGTAAAGGATGCCCATAAAAAAGCAATGAAGGCTCCCGATCCCGATCCGGAAACCATCTTCGATTTTGTGATGCCCGAGCCTTACAAAGCTGAAAAATACCCTGAAGGACTGCACAATTACCAGGGTGATAAAAAGAAACTGGTAGAAGCAATCAATGAGACGCTGAAACAGGAATTCCGTGAAAATCCTGACACTTTTATCTGGGGACAGGATGTTGCCAATAAGGACAAAGGAGGTGCATTTAATGTAACCAAGGGAATGCAGAAGGAATTTGGTGAGAAAAGAGTGTTCAGTGCCCCCATAGCCGAAGATTACATTGTTGGTACAGCCAATGGCATGAGCCGCTTCAGCGATAAAATCAAACTGGTAATCGAAGGCGCCGAATTTGCCGATTATTTCTGGCCAGCCATGGAGCAGTATGTCGACTCAAGTCATGATTACTGGCGCTCAAATGGTCAGTTTGTACCCAATATGACCATCCGTCTGGCTTCGGGAGGATACATCGGTGGGGGACTTTACCACTCACAAAACATCGAAGGAGCACTTGCAACCATTCCCGGTGTGCGGATTGTTTACCCAACTTTTGCCGACGATGCAGCCGGATTGCTTCGTACTGCAATGCGATCAAAAGGAATGACCGTGTTTATGGAACCCAAAGCACTGTACAATGCACCACAGGCGGCCGCTCCGGTACCCGACGATTTCGAAGTACCTTTTGGAAAAGCCAGAATCCGCCGCGAAGGAAATGACCTAACGTTGGTAACCTATGGAAATACGCTCATTCACAGCCTTGCAGCAGCTGAAAAGCTTGCCAGCGAAGGCATCGAGGTAGAAGTGATCGACCTGCGTTCGCTCATTCCGCTCGACAAGGAAAGCATTCTTGAATCAGTGAAAAAAACCAACAAGGCACTGGTTGTTCACGAAGACAAAGTGTTCGCCGGTTTTGGGTCCGAAATCACTTCAATCATTATGGAAGAAGCCTTTGAATACCTCGATGGTCCGGTAAAACGTGTTGGATCGCCCTATACACCCGTTGGCTTTAACCCAATATTTGAGAAAGCAATATTACCCAACACTGAAAAAATAATTCAGGCTGTTAAAGATTTATTAGCATACTAAAATTTAACATGGGTTTACCCCCTGTTGATTAATATAAAGAAAACCGGAAATGAAGAAAATCGGAATTTTTTACAGTTTTAATGCCAATAAAACCAACCAAATTGGCAAGAAGATACTCGAAGCATTTGGCGATGCCGATATCGAAGCAGTAAATGCTGAAGATGTTACCGAAGCATTGTTCACAAAATACGACAATATGATAATTGGCGTGCCTACCTGGTTTGATGGAGAATTACCCAATTACTGGGATGAATTTGTTCCGGCACTGGAAGACATCAGTCTCAAAGGTAAAAAAGCAGCCGTTTATGGATTGGGTGATCAGAAAGGATACCCTGAGAATTTCAACGACGGAGTCGGTATTTTTGCCGAGATACTTGAAAATCAAGGTGCTGAAATTGTTGGCTTCACTTCGCGTGAAGGCTACACCTACGAAAGTTCAAGAGCTGAACGAGGCGATCAGTTTTGCGGACTCTGCATCGACCAGGAAAATCAGGCACGTATGACTAAAAAAAGAATTGAAAACTGGATTGAACAACTCAAAAAAGAATTTTCATAAACTTTTGATATTTAGATAAATATAAAAGGCTGCCTGAGGGTAGCCTTTTATTGTTTTTATACTTCACTTTTGTGCACAGGCTTAAATTATCGGCTGTTGATCCTTACAGGGCTTGTTTAATCATATTTTTTATCTTTGCCAAAGCAAGAAAAACATTCTAAGTGAAGAAAACTGATATAACCTTTTTTTTTCTGTCTTCCGCGGTCATCATGATTGCATTGCTCTCAGGAATAAAACAAGCGGCACAGCTTGAAATCGTTCAAATTCGTTTAGACAGCATTCAAGAAATTATTCCGGTCGAAGATTCACTGGTTATTCCGGTTTTATACGACACCTTGCTTATTGACAGAATGGCCACCGTTAGTGAAAGAAAAAAACAATTCATCGACCAGGTACTTCCGGCCATTTTGATTGTGCGCTTTCAAATGGAAAATAAGGGCAAACATATTGAGCGCCTTATTAATAAAATCGAAAGGAATGAAGCGCTAAATGACAAAGAAAGCAGATTTGCTGACAGCCTGATGACACGTTTCAGAGCCGACTCCTATGAAAACCTGCTGGTACGCCTGAAACCACATCCAACAAGTTTGGTACTGGCTCAGGCTGCAGTTGAGTCGGGGTGGGGACAGTCACGCTTTGCCATCGAAGGTAATAATCTCTTTGGTGTGTGGACCAGCAGCTGCGATAAAAATGTGATTAAATCACGCTACGATCGTGATGATCAGCAAATCTTTCTGAAACGATACAACAATGTTGCCGAATCGATCGATCATTATTTTTTAACGATTGGAAGACACAATGCTTACCGCAAATTCAGACAGGAGCGCTTCAAAGAGGCTGATGTTATTCAACTTATCGAGGCCCTTGATCGTTATTCTGAAAATGGAGAAGTTTATACTTTGTTATTAAAAAAGGTAATTGACTGGAATCAGCTTGAAAAATATGACAACTACTCAATTGATCCTGAATACATAACAAGCCAAACTTTGTTAAATTATTACTTTGAAAAAGTAATACAATATGGTCACGCCTTTATTGAAAAAGACACTACCAACTTCATTTGTAATGAAGTTGTAACAGAGAATTAAAACCTGTTCATAAAGCTTTCGTAACTTTACAGGGTTTTAATGAAATAAATAGTCCATAGCAAATAAGTATGATGAACAAGAAGAAAACCATTGCCTTGGTTGCCCACGACAACCGGAAAGCCGATATGGTGGAATGGGTGGGGTACAACTGGAAAGAACTCGCACCTCACAACCTGGTCTGTACCGGAACAACGGGATCGATGATTGAACAGGTTTTGCATTTAAAATGTGATGAGTTCAACGTGATTCCTCCGCTTGTGAGCAAGTTAAAATCAGGGCCATTGGGAGGAGACCAGCAGCTGGGTGCACTCATCTCGGAGCAAAAAGTTGATATGCTGATCTTTTTTTGGGATCCAATGCAACCCCAACCTCACGATGTAGATGTAAAGGCACTTTTAAGAATTTCGGCCTTGTACAATATACCAACAGCAACCAATCGCTCCACTGCTGATTTTGTAATCTCAAGCCCATTGTTTCATAAAAATTATCAACCCATTATAAAAGATTATTCGGCTTACATCATGAGAAAAATTAATGATGAGAAGCAATATTCAGACCAATAGATTCTAAAATTATGCATAAGAAAATCCTTCACATTAGTGCACTACTGCTTTTGTTTTTAATGTTTTCCTGTACAAGTACAAAGCAACTGACACTTAAAACAGCAGCTGAACTTTCAGAAGAAACAATTTTCACCTCATTGGCCGAAGCCAGGGCCAATCCGAATGCGGTGGTAGTTTTAAAACTCGAAAACGATGACCTGACAAGCATACCTAAAGAATTGTACCGTTTCAAGAATCTTCAGGTACTACACCTTGGATATAACCAGCTAAGTACTTTGCCTGATGAATTATTCAAAATTGAAAAGCTTCAGCAACTTTACCTGAGTAATAACAACTTTAATCGTATTCCAAAAGGAGTTGCATTTGCCAAACAACTTGAAGTACTTGATTTTAATTACAATAAACTAAGTGTTGTCGATCCTGTTTTGTACAATTGCACTCAACTTAAAACATTAAAGTTGGCTGAAAATCAACTAGTAAGTCTGCCTGATAGTATTTCGAAGCTAAAACACCTGATCTACCTCGATTTGTTCTCCAATCAAATTGAAAGCTTACCTCATGATTTGGTGAACTTATCCCAACTTGAACACCTTGATGTAGATTGGAATCAATTGGAAGCATTGCCGGTCGCTTTCGGGCAACTTGCTAATCTAGAGGAGTTTAAAGCTTCAAAAAACAAATTAAAAACACTTTCGGACGACTTTGGCCAGCTTAGCAAACTGAAAGTACTTTCAATTAATGATAACCAACTGGAGCATTTGCCTGATAATTTTGGAAAACTTACTTTAATTGAGCATTTGAACCTGTCAAACAATCAATTACAGCAATTGCCAGAATCAATAGGAGAGATGCACCAGTTAATCAGCATCAATCTTTCGCTTAATCAACTCAGACAGCTTGTTGATTTATCCGGACTGGAATTGCTTGAGCGTTTGAATTTACGTCAGAATAAATTAAGCATAATCAATGCATCTTATATCGATGCACCGCTGCTCGAAGAAGTGAATCTGAGTATGAATACAATTGTAAAGTTTACAAATGTATTTACAAATGGAAACATTAAAACAATTGATCTTGAGATGAATAGTTTAAATATTCTTCCTGGTCAGTTTACAAAATTGAATAAATTAATCAAGTTAAATCTGGCTCAAAATCAGTTAAATGAAATGAGTGAAGTGATACTGGGAATGAATGCACTTGAAGAGATTTTACTCGAAGGAAACAAGATTGATCTTTTTGACAAGGATTTGAAAAGTCATCCAACACTTAGAAAAATTGATTTGAAAAATAACCAGGTAAAGCTTTTACCATTGGGCTATGCCGAAATCCCCAATCTTGAAATGATTGATTTGCGTAACAATCCAATTTATAGTTGGCATATAAAGCAATTAAAAAGTGCCTTTAAGGCAGGTACACTTCAATTATGAGGTAAAAATATCATTAATAAACCATCAAATTTGCAGTTGGTCAATAAGTTAGCAGCTGGTTTTTTTGATTTTAACTCGCTGAGAATTCAATATTTTTCGGAACTCGACCAGAAATACAGGAATGTCGCAATAATAAGCAGCAAATAAATCGTAAGATCTTGTAAACATAAGAATTGTTTGTTTGTTTTTTGAGTTAGAGATAAGAAACATATCAGTAAACATCAAAAAAGCAAACATAATGAAAACAAGAATCTTATTTAGTTTTTTAATGATAGCATCGTTTTTGACTGTCAGCAATACCGCAAAGGCGCATTGTGAAATACCCTGTGGAATTTATGGCGATTCACTGCGCATTGAAATGATTGCAGAACACATAACAACGATTGAAAAGTCGATGAATCAGATCATGATATTATCGGCCGAAGAAAGCGTAAATTACAATCAGCTGGTTCGTTGGGTTTCTAACAAAGAACAACATGCGAATGAAATACAGCAAATTGTAAGTCAGTATTTTCTTCATCAACGATTACCAATAACAGATCCTGCCAATAATCATGCTTATGCCAGTTATATCAAACGTCTTGAGTTACTGCATCACATGTTGGTGTATTCAATGAAGGCAAAGCAAACAACCGATTTGGAATATATTCAGCTCATGCGTGAAACGCTACAAGAATTTTCAGATTCGTATTTCCATACTCACGAGCATTAAATGAATTAAAGGTACAGTTTTGCTGTACCTTTTAATTTACCCAAAAAGTCTTATAATGCATATTATGTTAAATAGGATATATAAAAAGAAACCGTGAATTTCTCCACGGCTTTCTTAGATTACTTATTAATGCTCTGAATTTTTTTATTGATCTCTTCGTATTTATCATTCATTTGCAAGCGATAATAAATCAAGCGAAGCGATTCCAGAATTGCAATTTCACTTGAATCGATTGAATAAGCGCTTTCAATAAATGGTAAGGCTTCTTTCAGGTGATTCTTGCCTTCTGCAATTTTCTCGTCATATTCTTTGGTTGCACTTGGAGGCAGCTGACTGGCTTCGTTCAGTTTATTAACACCACGGTTGTAGAAAATTACCCCCAGGTTGTAGTAAGGTGTAAACTGTGTGCTGTCCATTTCAATTGCTTCTTTGTACACTCCGATTGCATCTTCCTGTTTTCCAAGTTTCTCAAGTGTTGCACCTTTGGCTGTATAATACGATACATTTTTAGGATTTTGAGAAATGGCTTTATCCAGGTAGTTAATCGCATCGTTGGCATTGCCTTGTCCGATATAATAATTGATTAACTCTACAATAAGTGTCTCACTTTCGGGATATTTCTCAAAGCCTTCCTGCAGTATATTGATCGACTTCAGGGTATCGCCCAAAGATTGATATGCCTGGAATGCAAAGTGATAGCTGGGTGCGCCATTGTAGTCGTTATCGGCCGACTTTTTAAAGTATTTAATAGCATTCTCCCAATCCTCTGCTTTAAAAGCTGCCAAACCGGCATTGTAAATAATGGCTGTATCAATCACTTCTTCACTGCTTTCCTTCATAATTGAAATGTTTGAGATTTCCATGAATTTCTCAAAACACTTCATTGCAGTGGCATACTGCTCATTTTCATAAGTTTTGATGGCATAATTTGAAAGATCGGTTTGAAGAAAAGTCAAATCAACCACAAGTGCCTTTGAATAACGATCTTTGTCATCGTACTTCAAAGCTGTTTTGAAAGCTTCAAGTGCCTCAAAAAGAGGTTCATCTACCAGTCCGCTAATATCTTTACGGTAAATTTCCATAAGGATTTCACCTTTTACCTCATACGAGCGAGGCCAGTCGATTGCTTTTTCTGCCCTTGAATTCTCAACGGTATCCAATGCAAATTGAATCGTCTCCCAGGCTTTTTCGATCTCACCGGCTTCCTTATAGCTCAATGCACTGGTTACCTTTCCTTTTTGAGCAAAGGTCGTCGTGGCGATGATCAGCAATAACAGTAATGTTCCTAATTTTTTCATAATGTGTTCATCTTGTTTTTTTGCAAAAATAATCTTCCAATATAATTATTATACATTCATTTCAATTTATTCTGCAGTAGGTTCCGAATTAATTTCGCCTGCCTCTTCCCCACCATTGTCATCCAGTGATTCTTCGACATCGTTGTTTTTACTAACTCTGGCAACCGATGCAATGGTATCGCTGTCTCTCAGGTTGATCAAACGCACTCCCTGAGCTGCGCGTCCCATTAGGCGTACACTATTTACTGCCATTCTGATGGTGATTCCCTTTTCGGTGATGATCATTAAATCATCGTCGTCGGTAACACTTTTAATAGCGACTAAAGCTCCGGTTTTTTCGGTTACATTAATGGTTTTAACTCCCTTTCCGCCGCGGTTAGTGACCCGGTAATCTTCAATTCTGGAACGTTTTCCATATCCGTTTTCAGAAACCACCATTACGTCTTCTGATTCATTTTCAACACAAATCATGCCAACCACCTCATCGCTCTCACTCAGGGAGATACCCCGAACGCCTGAAGCGGTACGTCCAATCGCCCTTACTATGTTCTCATTAAAGCGGATTGCTTTTCCTGTACGAACAGCCAGCATAATTTCGTGGCTTCCACTGGTGAGGCGTGCTTCCAGCAACTGGTCGCCATCACGCACGGTGATTGCATTCACCCCATTCTGACGCGGACGGGAATATGCCTCCAACGAGGTCTTCTTAATCACTCCCCGCTTGGTACACATAATAATGAAGTTATTATTAATGTATTCAGCATCATCAAGTGTTTTCACATTGATAAAGGCCATCACCTTATCGTCCTGCTCAATATTAAGCAGATTTTGAATTGCTCGTCCTTTTGAAGAACGTGAACCTTCAGGAATTTGGTACACCTTCTGCCAGAAACACTTGCCTTTTTTGGTAAACAACAACAGCGTGTTGTGCATGGTGGCAACAAACATGTGTTCAAGGAAATCTTCATCGCGTGTGCTTCCACCTTTTGAACCAACACCTCCCCTGCTTTGAGTTCTGAATTCACTTAAGGGAGTACGTTTAATATACCCTAAATGAGAAATGGTGATCAGCATTTCTTCATCGGCATAAAAGTCTTCGGGATTGAACTCTTCGGCATTGGGTACAATCTCTGTCCGTCGGCCTTCAGGATACGAAGCTTTTACATCATTGAGTTCCTGCTTGATGATGTCCATTCTCATCCATTCATTTTCAAGGATACTTTTCAGGTGTTCAATTGTTTTTTGTAACTCTTCATATTCTGCACGAAGTTTTTCCTGTTCCAGACCGGTAAGCTGACGCAGACGCATTTCGACAATGGCACGAGCCTGTATTTCTGTCAGCTCGAAAGTTTCCATCAGGCGTGTACGTGCTTCATCAGCATTGGATGATGCCCTGATGATTCGGATTACTTCATCGATGTTGTCGCTTGCAATGATCAGACCTTCGAGAATATGTGCCCGTTTTTCAGCTTGTTCAAGTTCGTACCTGGTACGACGGGTTACCACATCGTGGCGGTGTTCAACAAAGTGATAAATCAGTTGTTTCAGGTTAAGCAACTTTGGCCGTCCTTTAACCAGGGCAATGTTATTCACACTGAACGACGATTGCAATAATGTGTACTTATAAAGTTTATTTAGTACAACGTTTGAAATTTCATCCTTTTTGATGTCAACAACAATGCGCATTCCATTGCGGTCCGATTCATCGTTAACATTCGAAATTCCTTCAATTTTTTTCTCATTTACAAGTTCAGCAATTTTTATAATTAGCTCGGCTTTGTTAACCTGGTAGGGAATCTCGGTGATAATGATTTTTTCACGGCCATTTGGGGTCGTTTCAATGTGGGCTTTTCCACGAAGTACAATACGCCCCTTACCTGTTTCGAAGGCATCGCGAACACCCTGATATCCATAAATGATACCACCGGTTGGAAAATCGGGAGCCTTAATAATATCAATCAACTCGTCCATTTCTATATCGTGATTATCGATATAGGAAATAATGGCATCGATGGTATCAACCAGATTATGTGGTGGCATGTTGGTGGCCATTCCCACAGCTATCCCCGACGTTCCGTTCACCAAAAGATTCGGAATTCTGGTTGGAAGTACCGAAGGTTCAGTTAACGACTCATCAAAGTTGGGCGTGAAATCAACCGTATTTTTGTCGAGATCGGCCAGCGTTTCCTCTGCAATTTTTGCCATGCGGGCTTCGGTATAACGCATTGCTGCAGGGCTGTCACCATCGATCGAGCCAAAGTTTCCCTGGCCATCAACCAAAGGATAGCGCAATGACCACTGTTGCGCCATACGCACCATGGTCATGTAAACCGACGAATCACCATGCGGGTGATACTTACCTAGTACCTCACCCACAATTCTGGCCGACTTTTTATAGGATTTATTTGAAGTAACACCTAACTCGTTCATCCCGAATAAAACCCTACGGTGAACTGGCTTAAAACCATCTCTAACATCGGGTAATGCACGCGACACGATCACCGACATGGAATAGTCGATGTAGGCCGATTTCATCTGCTCTTCAATGTTAATCTTTATAATTCTTTCATTTTCAGACATGTAAAATTCCTTTCTTTAAGTCTCAAAAAAACGGTTAAAAATACAAAAATACCATTATTTACAAGGGAAAGCGCATAACATAAATCTAAAAAATTAACATAGCCTTACATTCTTTCAACAATAATGGATTTCGTCTGTCTTATAAATTAAATCTGTTAGGAAAATATGTATATTAGCTTCGATAATTTGACAAAATTGGGTAATTATATGGATTCTAAATTTTCACCAAAAATAAAAGATGTATTGAGTTATAGTCGAGAAGAGGCGATTCGGATGGGGAATGACTATATCGGACTGGAACATATCCTGCTGGGTATATTGCGTGACGGTGAAGGAGTTGCCATCGACTTACTAAATACCATGGGAGTAGATCTTTTCGATTTGAAAAAAGAAATTGAAAAGGAGATCAAAGAAGACAAGGCACTTGAGCCGGGAGCATCGATCCAGTTGTTAAAAGCAGCTGAAAAGTCGTTGAAACTGGTTTATCTTGAGGCCCGTTCAATGGGTGGGAGCACCATCAACACCGGTCACCTGCTGCTTACACTGCTGAAGGATGAGTCATCGTTGATAGCAAGTGTTTTAAATGATTTTAATGTAAGTTATTACATGGTAAAATCACAGCTTGAAACTTACAATCATCAAAAGCCTATTGAATCAAAATCGGATTTTCCGGGTGATTCAGATGATGATTCGTCAGACTTCTTTCAGCAAAAACCACCTCAGGGAACAAACCAACCCACAGGCGGTTCGAAATCAGAAACTCCTGTGCTCGATAATTTTGGCATCGACATTACACAGGCGGCTGAAGAAGGCAGCCTCGACCCAATTGTTGGTCGCGACAAGGAAATTGAACGACTGGCCCAAATCCTCAGCCGACGGAAGAAGAACAATCCGATATTGATTGGTGAACCGGGAGTTGGTAAATCGGCCATTGCCGAAGGACTTGCCATTCGTATCATTGAAAAAAAGGTTTCAAGAGTATTGTTCGACAAACGCGTGGTCGCTCTCGATCTGGCATCGATTGTAGCTGGCACTAAATACCGCGGACAGTTTGAGGAACGCATGAAAGCCATTCTGAACGAGCTGGCCAAGGTTAACAATGTCATTTTGTTTATCGACGAAATTCACACCATCGTAGGAGCAGGTGGAGCAACCGGATCGCTCGATGCAGCCAATATGCTGAAACCGGCCCTGGCCCGTGGTGATATCCAGTGTATTGGTGCCACCACGCTCGATGAATACCGTCAGAATATTGAAAAGGATGGAGCGCTTGAGCGTCGTTTTCAAAAGGTAATGGTCGATCCTACTTCGGTTGATGAAACTATTCAGATTTTAAACAATATTAAAAGTCGTTACGAAGACCATCACAACGTGGTTTATACCGATGAAGCCATTGCGGCCTGTGTTAACCTTACCGCACGGTACATCACCGATCGTCATTTGCCCGACAAAGCCATTGATGCACTTGACGAAGCAGGATCGAGGGTTCACATTGCCAACATCAATGTTCCCGAAACCATTGTAAAGCTGGAAGAGAAAATTGAACATACACGGGAAGAGAAAATTCAGGCTGTGAAGAGTCAAAATTTTGAATTGGCTGCTTCGTTCCGCGACAAAGAGAAAAATCTTATCCAGTTACTTGAACGAGAAAAGGAAGACTGGGAGCGAGAATTAATCAACCATCGAGAAAGAGTTGATGATGATAAAGTTGCCGAAGTGGTGGCCATGATGTCGGGAATACCGGTACAACGGGTAGCTCAGGCTGAAAGCAAGAAGCTTTTACACATGACCAGCGATCTGAAAGGAACTGTTGTTGGTCAGGATGCAGCCATCGAAAAGATTGTCCGCGCTATTCAACGCAACAGGGCCGGACTTAAAGACCCCAATAAACCGATTGGTACTTTTGTTTTTCTTGGACCAACCGGAGTTGGTAAAACCCAACTTGCCAAAGTGCTGGCCCAATATCTATTCGATTCACATGATGCCTTAATCAGGGTTGACATGAGTGAATACATGGAGAAATTTGCTGTCTCAAGACTCGTGGGTGCTCCTCCGGGATATGTGGGATACGAAGAAGGCGGACAATTGACCGAAAAAGTGCGACGAAAGCCCTATTCGGTTGTTTTGCTCGATGAAATTGAAAAGGCACATCCCGATGTATTTCACCTCCTGCTTCAGGTAATGGATGAAGGCCGTTTAACCGACAGCCTTGGACGACGGATAGACTTCAAGAATACCATTATAATTATGACTTCGAACATCGGCTCACGTCAGCTGAGTGATTTTGGTCGTGGAGTAGGTTTTACCACCCCTGCCGACACCAACGATGCCGATCATTCGGGCCATGTTATCCAGAAAGCATTAAAGAAAGCCTTTGCTCCCGAATTCCTGAATCGTATCGATGATGTGGTGATGTTTAACCCGCTAACCGAAGCAGATATCAATAAAATTATTGATATTGAATTGAAAGGATTGTTCTCGAGAGTAAAAAGCCTTAACTACAATCTCAAAATCTCGACAGCGGCAAAAACTTTCATTGCCAAAAAGGGTTTCGATCCGCAATATGGCGCCCGTCCGTTGAAACGGGCCATTCAAAAAATCCTTGAGGATGAAATGGCCGAAGTGATTTTAAAATCAGACCTTCAGGAAGGTGATACCATTTCGATTGGTTACGATTCGAAAAATGAAAAAGTGCGTATGCGTGTAATTTCACAAAAGAAGGAAGCCTGATTTTTAGATCAATAGTTTACACCGACCCCATGGAATTGTATCGAAGGACCAGCAAGGTCAGATCATCCATGGGGTCCTTGTTTCCCCTGAAACTGTCTACACTCGACTTAAGCCGTTCGCATAAGGGTTCCGGCTCAAGAAACCAGGCTCCCATCAAGTTGTATTTCAAAACATCCATCGAGTAATTCATGCCATTTTCATCGATGGTGTCAATTACTCCATCGGTATAAAACAGGAGTTGATCTCCCGGATGAAGAACTATCTCTGCCTGTTTATATTCCCGCCTGGCATAAATACCCAATGGAATTCCATGCACCTCAGATAATTCATCAATTTTACCTTCATTTCGTATAACAAGAGGTTGATTGTGAGCGCAATTACAATAACTCAGCGCGCCGGTACGCATATCAATTATTGCCAGTATCATGGTCACAAACAAATCGCTGATATTTTCTTCAACCAGTTTCTCATTTAATTTGGCCGCAATCGCTGCCACCCGGCTCTCTTTTTGTGCCACCGAGCGTAACAAGGTCTGCGTATATATCATGAACAAAGCAGCTGCAATTCCTTTTCCCGATATATCACCAACAGCAAACAACAAACGATTGTCATCAAGCATAAAATAATCGTACAGGTCTCCACCAATGTGATAAGCCGATTCAGAAAGAGCACTTATTGATATCTCGGGATGTTGTTCCAGCTTTGGTAAGCTGCGAGGCAAAATGTTCCGCTGCAGGCTTTTGGCTATTTTCAGGTCATTCTCAAACTTCAAACTTTCTTTATTCGTTTTCTCAAGATTCTTTACATAAAACGATAATTGATTCTGCAACAGGTCAATACTTCGCTTTATTAACATGGGCTCACTGACCTTCGATTTCGGATTTAAACCAATATACTTACTACTGCGCAACGATTGAATGATATCGGAATAAGGCCGGGTATAGCGATTATTTGTCCGGATCATGCTAAAACCAACCACAACCAGAATAAAAGCTGTTATGAGTAGAATGATTGCGGGATAACGCCTTAAGTACTCAATAAAGAAACGGTTGGTATGATTGACCAGAAGATATAGATCCAGTTCAGGCAGGTAGCGAATGGCAGCATCGAAATGCTGTGATTTACTTTCGCTTTGAATTGCTACCTTCAGTTTTTCCTTGTTTTTTTCAACAGAGTTAGCCAACGACGTTTCACTAACAAGCTGATGCCCAACAAATATTTCATCATCTGATTCAACAATCTGTCCGGTAGCACTACAAAGAATATAGAAAAAAGGTGGTGTTATTAAGCTTTTTTTGAGTACAACACCCACAGTGGAAGGCTTAAGTACAATCTGCATTTGCTTTTCAAAACTTAAACGACAGATGTATACCGACGAAAATGTATTGTTGCTACCTGAACGAAATATCCATTCCCGTTCACTACCAGTAAGTTCAAAATTTGTGTCGGAAGAATGAACAATATTAACCGAATCGATTATTTGAATTAGTAACACACTTTCCAGCAGCTTAGCATCGATTTCATTGTTCTTTTCATAACAAGAAATCAGCAATTGTGCATTGTTTTCAACTATATTAATTGAATTGAGGATGATGGTTTCAAGTGATTCAGCTTTTTGATTTGCCTGTTTGTTAATATTTTGGTCAATGACCACACGCAAAAAGAAAAAGTGAAGTATCAACAGGGTAATGGTGGTGCCCGTCAGATACAGCAAATGTGCTGTATTCAGTTGATTGGATAATTTTTTAAATCTCACCGGCCTGACTGTTGTTATTGTTGGTTTTGTAAAATGAAACGAAGGCCAATTTACAAAAAAGGGATTTGAAAAGAAACCAAACTCATTAGTTTCACCGACAGGCAATTTCGTTATTTTAAATATCACTGCTGCTTTAGCGCTGAAGCAACATTCATCCAGCTACGGGTGCCTTTATAACAACTTGAAAAAGAAGCTACTTCAGCCGCCTTGCTTAAAGCCTGCTTAAAATCTACATTGGTATCTGAGAACCAACAAAACGCACCATGTAATACATCGCCGGCCCCTAATGAATCGATGGCGTCAACTTTCTCAACAGCTATTTCGCCTTCAGTGCTGACGATGCTCTCCCCTCCTCTTGAAACAGCAACAAGCTGAACTCCTTTATTCAAGGTAAAAGAAAAGGCATCGTCGATGTTTGAACAAGCCGGAGGCATAAAATTGGCTGAACAAATAGCAATATTAACATAAGGTAAGAGTTCGCTAAGTTGCGGCTTCCAGCTTCCTCCATCCAGAATTACAGGTATCTTTTTTTGTTGAGCCTGCTGGCAGAGCGGCAGCGCTATTTCGGGATAGAAGCCGTCAATCATAATAAATTCGTAAGACCCTACATCGATCCGGGGTATTTTGTACTGAAAATGATCCAGTTCAGGATGATGGGTAATAATGGTCCGCTCACTGTTGGTGATGTTTGTTACTACCGTAGCCAATACAGGATCAAAATTTTGTTTATCAGCAACATCGATCACTTTAACCTGCTGTTGTTTAAAATCGGAAAACAGCAGATCGCTCAGGGCATTTTTTCCAATACAACTTACAAAATGCGCTTCACCACCTAAAAATGAAAAAGCAATGGCTGCATTGGCTGCCGGTCCGCCAGCAGCCAGTACCGGAGCTCCGGTTTTCATTTTAGCGTTTGGCTCGGGCCAGGTTTCAACAAAATACTGAATATCAACAGTGGTTAAACCAATAAACAATCCTTTTTTCATCGTTTAATAAAAAGTGTAAACATAAAAAACCCCGCCAAAAATAGCGGGGATCTGTTTATAAACAAAATAAGATTTTTAAGTATTCATGGCTCCACATACATTAATAACCTGGCCACTTACATACGAAGAAAGGTCAGAAGCAAGGAAGGCTGCTACTTTGGCCACTTCTTCCGGCTCACCCCCACGTTTTAGTGGAATGGATGCTTCCCAGGCTTTACGCGCTTCCTCGGGGATTTTCCCTGTCATTTCGGTAATAATAAAGCCGGGGGCAATGGCATTCGAACGGATCCCTCTTGAACCCAACTCCCTGGCAATCGATTTGGTGAAACCAATTATTCCGGCTTTCGACGCTGAATAATTCGACTGACCTGCATTTCCACTAACACCTACCACTGAACTGAGATTAATAATTGAGCCTGAACGTTGTTTTAACATCACTTTTTGTGCCGCTTTGGTGAAATTAAACACCGATTTCAAATTTACATTAATTACGGCATCCCATTGCTCTTCGCTCATACGCATCAACAGTGTGTCTTTGGTAATACCGGCATTATTTACCAATACGTCGACAACACCAAAATCAGCAACAATCTGATCTACTACTTTCTGAGTGTCTTCAAAATTGCTTGCATCTGAAGCGTAACCTTTGGATTTCACACCCAGCGCTGCTATCTCAGCCTCGGTGTTTTTCATATTTTCATCTTCAAAAAGGTCGGTAAATGCAATATTACAACCTTCCTGAGCAAAGAAAAGTGCAATCGCTTTTCCAATTCCACGCGATGCTCCGGTTATAATTGCTGTTTTTCCGTCTAATAAATTCATGATTCTTATGTTTAAAGTGTTATATCTATTCTGAAGTACCGTAATTGTACCTGACCAGGCATCAATATCAGTGGCTAAGCATTATTCAATAGGTTTTTTGATACGCGAACAAATGTAACAAACTTGCAGAATTATTCAATTTTTGCCACCTGCGAATAGATTTTCATTAACTCGGCGCTTGTATTTTTAAGGTGAAATTTTTGTGCGTGTTCGTATCCAAGCTGTTGCATTTCAGCATATAAATCATTGTGCGTCATCAAATGCGTTATTGCTTTCGAAATTTCTTCCGAATTATTCGGATCGACATAATATGCGCCCTTCCCTCCCGCCTCAGGAAAACAACCCGTATTGGAAGTAATTACCGGTAATCGACTAAACTGTGCTTCGATTATGGGAATCCCAAAACCTTCGAACAACGAAGGCCATATCATCAGTTTTGCCCCTTGCAATAGCATGGGCATGTGTTCCGAAGCAATATAATCGACGAATATTACCTTGTCGGCAATATTCAGGCGGTTTATTTTTTGCAATAGATCCAGCTTGTATTTGTTTGGTTTTGCCACAATTACCAAAGGAAGTTGAAGGTTGACTTGAAGCATGGCCACCGCTTCAAGAATGCGTCCAATATTTTTGTGGCGTACCAAAGCCCCGACAAACAGGAAATACTCAGCCGGCAGATCATAATGTTGCTTTACATCAGCGATGGCGAAATCACTGGCCTGTTGATAGAAAGCCGGAGAACACGACTGATAGCACACCTCTATCTTCTCGGCCGGCACCTGTAGAAAGCCGATCAGATCGTTACGGGTTTGCTCACTTACAGCAATGATACGGTGAGCATGTTTACAACTAAACTTAATTTTTGCAAGATAAATCTGAATGTCAATCCACTTGAAATATTGTGGAAAACGAAGAAACAACAAATCATGAATAGTCACCACATAACGGGTGTTATTGTTCATTCGCAAAGGAAGCTCATGGCTCAAACCATGATGCAAATCGATCTTATATTCTCTTATCGCTTTGCTCATTCCCCAGCTACGCCAAAGAGCCTGCCCGACCGAAGAAGTAATACGGGGTTCAATCATCACAGTTGAATCATTACAAGTATTCATCCATGATGCCCCCACTCCTGTTTTTGGTTTTTTGCCAAACAGGAAATACTGATTTTCAGGATAATACTCTAATAATCCATCAATCAATATTCGAGAATAATTACCCAGTCCCCGGGTATTGTGAAATGCTCTTTTAGCATCAAAACCGATACGCATTCTGGCCTTTGTTTTATGCAGCTAAGCCAGTTACAAGCATCGGCATGAATTAAACAGCCAAACAGTAACGGCACAGCAGTGGTAAAGCTTTTTTATAAGCATCAATGATAACGAAATATTGTATTTTTGCAAAATGATTGATCAACAAACCATCTGTGCCATCAGCACTGCGCAGGGAATGGGAGCCATTGCCGTGCTGCGATTATCAGGTTTCAAAGCAATAGAAATAGTCGAACGTGTATTTCATCCGGTCAAAGAAGGAAAAAAGCTTTCCGAACAAAAGGGAAATACCCTGCACTTTGGCCGCATTGTAAATAATGATCAGGTGATCGACGAGGTGATTGTTTCGCTGTTCAGGGCTCCCCGCTCGTTTACCGGTGAAGATTCGGTTGAAATAGCCTGTCATGGTTCGGTTTATATACAACAAAACATTCTTCAACTGCTTCTTGACAACGGAGCCCGGCTTGCCCGTCCGGGTGAATTTACCCAACGTGCATTTCTGAATGGAAAAATGGACCTTGCACAGGCAGAAGCTGTTGCCGATTTGATTGCAGCCTCGTCGAAGGCCGCCCATCATGTTGCCCTGAAACAAATGCGGGGTGGCATCTCATCTGAGATAAAAAATTTACGCAATGAGCTTTTAACCTTTACTACACTGGTAGAACTTGAACTGGATTTTAGTGAAGAAGACGTAGAATTTGCCAACCGGGAACAATTGCTACTACTCAGCCAAAAAATAAACCAGCTTATTAGCCAACTGGCCAACTCTTTCCAGTATGGGAATGCAATAAAAAACGGCATTCCTGTGGCCATTATCGGCGATACGAATGTAGGAAAATCGACGCTGTTAAACGCGCTTCTTAACGAAGAACGCGCCATCGTATCCGACATTGCCGGCACCACACGTGATGTTATCGAGGATGTAATGATTATTGAAGGAATTCAGTTTCGCTTTATTGATACTGCAGGAATCCGAACGACCATCGACACAATTGAAAACCTGGGTATCGAGCGCACCTATCAGAAAATAGAACAGGCAAGCGTTGTACTCACCATGATTGATGCTTCACGGTCGTTCAACGAAATAGTCATGTTTCTGACCAGCATGAGCGAAAAACTGCACAAGAAACAAACAGCTTTGGTGATCAATAAAACCGACATGGCAAGCCCCGAAGCCATTGATGAATTACAAAGCATGGGGCGTGAAATGGAGTTTCCAACACTGCTTATATCAGCAAAAAAGCGCGAAAACATCGATCATTTGCTGGATTATCTGGTAGCAGCCGTTGATACACAGGGCTATTCTGAAAGCGATGTGATTGTTACCAACCTGAGGCATTATGAATCACTGCAACATGCCAATCGTGCTATTGAGCGGGTTATCGAAGCTATTCCACTGGGAACCTCAGGCGATTTACTCTCGCAGGACATACGCGAATGTCTATACTATCTTGGTGAAATAACAGGTGAAATATCTACAGATGAGATACTTGGAAATATTTTTAAAAACTTTTGTATCGGGAAGTGAGTGAGACCCGTTTTTCAGGAGCGAAGCGAACTGAAAAACGCTGGTCGAACTCATCCCGGTAAGCGAAGCGATACCGGGATCGTTGTCAATTGCAGCTCAATCAGCAGGAGCGAAGCGAACTGAAACGAGCAGGGTAAAATTCAAATTGAAAAAAACACCATTGCGAGTTCCACAATGGGCAGACAATCAATTAGAAATATAGACTTTGGATCCCAAATACTGTTATAATGATTAATAGAAATCCATTGTGAAAAACGCTGGTCGAACTCATCCCGGTAAGCGAAGCGATACCAGGATCGTTGTCAATTGCAGCTCAATCAGCAGGAGCGAAGCGAACTGAAACGAGCAGGGTAAAATTTAAATTGAAAAAAACACCATTGCGAGTTCCCTATGCGATTGACAGCCCCGGAAGATCAATATGGTATATGCTCCACCCTCCATATTTACTTGGCTTCAGTTTGAAGCATCCATCTCCCTGAAAATCATATTTTGTACCACTATTATTATCTAAACCCACATAATGAATTGAAAAACTGATAAGCGCATCGCTTTTTTCCTTATTGATGTTAAATAACTTTTCATGATAGCTTACAATTTCAAAAGAATCGAAAGTATCGAGAAAATTGTTCACACTACATACAACCTTCTCCTTATCAATACTTTTATTGTCTGAATCTTTATACTCATCCAAATCAATGTACAACATATCGTAGCCCTCACCTCCAAAATCTTGCATTTTCTTCATGGTCATACTAAAAAAGTAGTCAATGGCCTGTTCTATATCGATACCGGCATTGGGATGAAACTCTTCATAAATAAAACAACTGGTCATTCCGGGTATTCGCATATCATCCATTTCATAAACAAACAATTCTTCAGTGATAAAACGGTACAATTCTCGATCTTCTACCTTACACAAAGTATCAAGTGAGATATTGTATTGATTTAACAGCTTGCAAACATACTCCAGTTCACGTACTATTTCCTGGTCCGATAATTCGGCAAGCTTCTTAAAATATGGCTTCTCAATGTATTCCCAAACAGTGATGCGTTGTACATTTTCATACTGCTGTTCGAAGGCTTCGACATAATCAAGCCACTCTTTTTCAATTTCAGGTGGCAATTCACTGGCTTTCCCAAAATGAGCACCATACTTTTCGGCAAGCTCTTTCTTTTTTAGCTCGTTACTAATTATTTTATCGTAACGATCGTTTTCCTTCTTTTCCATTTGTTGTAGTTTTAAATTCGCCAAAGGGGTGCGTATTATATAAAATGATTACTATTTACAACAATAAAACGATTATACTCATTTTTAAATAACTAAATTGCAAACAAATATGTTTGAAAATCATAGAAATTCAATTTATTGGTGAAAGACTTTAAGGAAGCGCAATGCGCATGACTTAAACGGAACACCATTTTCCTGCCCTCAATAATTGCTATGTTGCTTTCTTTTATTCGCCTGTCAAATCCCCAAAAAGTTTTCTGGTATCAAAAGTGTTGCTGTGAAAACCAGAAAACATATGAAATAAAATTATCTTTGAAAGATGCTTCTTTACTCAATAAACGGGGCAAAGAGCTATTTTTTCTCATTTAACAATAATCTGTTTGCAGACAGGCCTGATTTTTCAACGGATCGGGAGAGTTAAAGCTAAAAAATCGATTTGTCAGACAAACACTATTTTAATATTGATGTACATGAAAGATCTTTCAAGGCAGATCATGGTAACCAAAGCTTCAGGTGAGAAGCAGGTATTCTCTCCTGAAAAGCTGACAGGCTCACTTGAACGGGCAGGAGCTGATCCAGAAATTGTAGAGCAGATCGTTGATGACATTCAATCAACTATATCCAATGGAATTTCAACTCAGAAGATCTACAAAAGAGCTTTTGCTCTTTTACAATCCCAAAAGTACAGCACGGCTTCGCGTTACAAATTAAAAAATGCAATCATGGAACTGGGAGATACCGGCTTTCCGTTTGAACATCTGATAAGCCGGGTAATGGAAGCTCAGGGTTATGAAACACAAACAGGAATTGTTGTTCAGGGACGTTGTGTTAGCCATGAAGTAGACGTTATTGCAACCAACAACAAGAAGCAAATATTAATCGAATGTAAATATGCCCGTGATGCCGGAAAACCAGTTAGTGTACGTGTTCCCTTGTACATACGTTCTCGCGTGGAAGACATAGTATTAAAGCGCGAAAAGGAAGCTGAATTTAAAGACTTTCAATTTACAGGCTCGATTGCTACCAATACCCGCTTTACAAGCGATGCCATTGCTTATGGCGAATGTGTCGGACTCAAACTTCTGGCCTGGGATTATCCCAAAGGAAATAGCCTTAAAGAAATTATTGACCGTGAAAAGATTTATCCTATAACGGTATTAAATGAATTGAGTGATGAAAATAAGCAGAAGCTAATGAACAAAGGCATCGTAATTTGTCGTCAGCTTACATCCAATCCCGATGTTTTAAATTCTCTTCAGTTGTCTGAAATTAAATACAAGGCAATTCTGAAAGAGATTGAAACACTCATTGCCAATGGGCTTTAAGTCTTATTTTTTAAAATTATTTAGAACATATACAGCATTACAAAAACCATTCGTTTATTAACAGCCAGATGGTGTTCGTTGTACAATCCATTATTTAAATTTATTTTACCCAAGCCATAGTTAGCCAAAGTTCCTTCAAATTCCAACATTAAGCGCAGCTTAGAAACGTTATAGGCTATATGTGGTGCAAATCGATGATATTGTTGAACATTGGTAAAAAAACCTGCGCTTAGTGCTTCTCCTCCTCCTGTATCAGCCAATGAATGGCTTGTACCTAAGTTTTTCCCACTACCGGCAAAAAGGCCAAATTGCCAATTTATACCGTAAACAAGGTTGATGTATGCTACAATATTGTTGTAATTGGTATAACTTTCAGCTCCGGTGGCCTGTTCAATAGCACGTACGCCATATCCACCCGGCAGCAATAAATGTTTAAGGTTTTGACCCAAAATTCCTTTTATCTGTACTTTCAGATTCTCTGTTTTATACTGAAAATAAGCATTGTATGAAAAACTGTTAAGCATGCTTTCTGACTTGAAAAGCTGTTGGTAGGGCGATTCAAATGTCATTTTGGGTTTGGTGCGGTTGTACGACATCCCCCCACCCCAAACCAACTGGTTTTTACGGTATTCCAAACCCGTTGCCAACTCGGGAAGAACGCCATTGCGTTTGGCTTGATTGGCAGTTGATTGATGAGATGAATTTAACGCTGGTGAAGTGTATTGAAGTTGATAAAGCGCCGCAGCCAGCCAATTGAATGATCCGGAGTGATAAGTGAAGCAGATTTGTGGTGCACGGTTAAATGGTTGAAATGGAGCTCCGGTATTCAAAGAAGCCACGGTGGGGAAAATATCGCCGCCCCAGAAAGGATGCCAGTCCTGACCCAATAACAGACTGGCAGATTTCCAGTTAAATTGTGTAAAAGCTTTCCGAATTCTCAATAGCGAAGGTTCACTTCCAATTATCCCTCCAAAATCAACTTCGATATTCGCATTTGTTGCAGCTCCCAATAGTTCAGGACCGCTAACAGTTAACCCCATCCGGGTGGCAATGGCTGTCATGTTAGCACTCCACTGCTCATTAATATCGTCCCCTTTGGCATCGATTCCGTTAAAAACGGGCAATAAATAAATTTGCTCATGTGCTCCGTCTATGCCTTTGTAACTATCAAGAAACAAGTCGTTGCGAATAAATCCATAGAATTTCAGGTGTTCATTTTCTGCATGAACACAGGATGGTATGAAAAGAAGATTAGAAATGAAAAGAAAAAAGATTCTTCTCAGTCCATAAAAACTGGCCTGCTTGGTCATGGTTTTGTTTAAATTTTGGTATTAAAAATACTGTTGGTCAGACAGATAAATATGAAATAATTGATTTAAAGATATTTTCTAACATCAATTACTTTCATTCCGGCAGCAATGGCAGCCTGTATTCCGGGATCGGCATCTTCGAACACCAAACAGTCCCGGGGATCAATATTTAGCTTTCGTGCACATTCGAGGAAGGTATCAGGTGCCGGTTTGCCATTTTCAACATCATCGCAGGTAACTACAGCATCAACTTTATCAATCGCCCCAATTACCTCAAGGGTTCGACCGGCAATTCTTCGGTCACCACCTGTTCCACATGCAATAGGCAATTTTCCGTGATATCGAAGCAATACATCAAATACAACTTCAAGCGGTTGTGCCTGATCGATGGTTTTATAATACTCTTCTTCCTTTTCAATCGCAACCTTCTCAGGTATAAAATTTTCTGGTTGATATCGTTCTTTTAGCATCTTCATTTGTGGGCCAACAGGTACACCGGCAAATGACAGAAACAAATCGTGGCTAAACGGAATTCCGTATTTTCCCAATACTTTTTGAAAGGCTTTGAAATGGGCCGGCATCGTATCTGCCAAGGTTCCGTCAATATCAAAAATAAGTGCTTTCACTTCAGGATCAATTGAAATTTGCTTCTTCATCTACGTTCATTTTAATTCGGGGCAATAATAATCAATTTAGCATCAATTTAGAATCAGGCAAAGATTAAGGATTAATTAAGTTTAAATATGAACTGATTTGACAATTAGTTTTTAAAGCAAACTGAAAGAATGATACATTGAAATTTATTGAAGAAAGAAAAACTATGACTATATTTAACCGAACGACTATTTAATCACCTATTAAAATTAACAATTATGAGAATTTTAACTTTTACACTTTTACTAAGTTTAATCACTGCAATGTCGATGTTTGCTGATGTTCGTGAATGGAACATCAGTACAGATGCTTTCAATGCATTGGGTGATATAACAGAAACGACCACCATCGACGGTTTGACAATCTATGCTACTGCCGACAAGAGCGTGACAGTTGATGCCAACAACAAGTCGATCGATGGTATGGATTTTACTTCCCGTTTAAAACTGGGAGGATCGGGAAGCCTTGACGGCAGCACTCCTGTGGCCAGGGTTGTCGGTTTTGAAGTAAGTGGTAATGCTACCATTACCATTGCAGCCATGTCGTCGAGCAGCAGCTCCGACAGAGAACTGGTTATTTTAAGTGCTGAAGGTGATACCATTGATATCTTTCCGGCACTCGGTGAAAGTATCAGTCTCCAATCTTATGAATATACAGGAGGAGCTACATCGATTAATCTCTTCTCTAAATCGAGCGGTATCAACATATACTATTTAAAGGTAGAAACCCACGAAATACCACAAACTACGGAACAAGAATGGAACATCAGTACTGACGCCTTTAATGCCCTGGGAGATATTACTGAAACTGCAGTTATTGAAGGGCTTACAATTTATGCCAACGCCGATAAAAAAGTAACGGTTGATGCCAACAACAAGTCAGTTGAAGGCATGGATTTCACTCACCGTCTGAAGTTAGGTGGATCGGGAAGTATGGAAGAAGGAGTTCCTGTTGCACGCGTGGTAGGTTTCGATGTACCCGGAAATACAACCATTACTGTTGCAGCCATGTCGTCGAGCAGCAGCTCCGACAGGGAACTCGTCATCTTAACGGCCGAAGGAGATACCATTGATATTTTCCCGGCTCTTGGTGAAAGTATCAGTATGGCAAGCTACGAATACACTGGTGGGGCCACATCCATTTATCTCTTCTCAAAATCAAGTGGCATTAATATTTACTATATCAAAGCAATTTCTACTGTTGCCGAAGAAGAAGAGTTGGTTTTGAAGCATTCCTATACTTTTGAAGATGGAACAGCTGCCGATGTTGTTGGTGGAGCCAACGGCACGTTGATTGGCGGAGCTGCAATCAGCGGTGGCGCATTACAGACAACAACAAATGGAGACTACCTTGAACTCCCTGCTGCTGATATAGCCATTAATACTTATAGCTCGGCAAGCTTTGAAACCTACATCACAGTTGGTGACAATACACCTCAAAACGCTATGATCATATATCTTGGAGGATCAGCAAATGGTTTAGGTGGTGATGGACTTTTCTTTGCTCCCAATCACTGGAACGGACCTGCTTCACGTGCAGCAATTTCGTGTGGCAACCTCACTGAACCATGGTCAGTTGAAAGTGCTGTGACAGCTGACCCGCTAACTGAAGCAGGAAGCAAGCACCATGTTGTTGTCACCATCGACGGAACCACCCTTTCGCTTTACATTGATGGCGAACTTAAAGGAACAAACGAACTTACTGAAAATAATAGTCTTTCTGCACTCAGTAACGATTTTGCCTGGCTTGCTCGTGGTGGATACGCCAACGATGCTACCTGGCTGGGAACAGTTAATGAATTCAACATCTACAGCGGTGTGATGGACGAAAATACCATCAGCGAAAATGCTGATTTATTCCTGCTGGGCGACCCCATGGTGATTTTCGATCCGGAAACAGCCGTTGCTGACTCACTACCCGAAGGGATGAGCATTGTCGACATCGAAGGGAAAAAATACCTGCAGGTAATACTAGCCGGATGGCAATCGAGCTTCGCTCTCGATGTGCCATTTGATTTGACATCGGAAATGACTCATTTTACTGCTGAAGCAAAATATGCAGTTGGAACTTCAGGCTTTGCTGTAAACCAAATTAATACTTTCCTGAAACTCGTCGATAACTCAAGTGACGGCTGGGCGGAATTAGGTGTTGGTGCAGCCGGAAGCAGCAGTGCTTTCAAAATGTATAAAATGCCAACAAAGGCAGCAGGTACTGTAACACACATGCAGGTAGCCGGACAGGAAACCCAGGGCTGGAATGCAGTATCGGGTGATACACTGTGGATTGGTCAGGTGAAAGCATTTATCGAAATTCCTGTTGATCCCAATGTGATTGTTGATCCTGCTACCTTTGAAGGTGATTTGGCCAGTGGATGGGAAATTGTAAGCATAGATGGCAACAAATATTTCAAGGTAACCCTTAATGCATGGGATAGCTGGATGAATGTACCAGAGTATACCTTCCCCGAGGGAACAACGGGTTTCAAAGCCCATGTTAAATACGAAGAAGGGACTTCGGGTAAAGCAGTTGATGCTGTCAATACCTTCATGAAATTTTCTGATCCAAACTGGACCGAACTGGGTTCAGGTGCTCAGGCTGCTTCGGCCGATTTCGTTGAGCAAAAAATTGAACTGACCAGCACCAATGGAAAAGCAAGAGTGCTCCAGGTAGCTGCCCAGGAAATTGAAGGCGGTGGTGCCGTTACAGGCGGCATCCTCTACATAGGTAAAGTAGAAGTGATTTTCGACAACTTTGGTCCTAATCCTACTCCTGTCACCTTTATCGTTGACGATACAGCCGACAAGACTTACAGTGGTTTTGTACTGAAAGGAAGCTGGAAAAGTGCAAGTGGTGAGTACGATTCAGAATGGGACGGCGGAGTTGTTCAGTCTTCATTCTACGACGATGGCACCAACGGTGACCAAACAGCAGGCGACCACATTTGGTCGGTAACCATCGATCTGGTATCCGACGGTGGAAGCAACACATGGAAATGGGGCTTCGAAGATCTTGATGGTAACTGGATGCCATCAGCCGACATTGAATTTACAGTGGCCGATGAAAATGCGGTAAGTACTTCATACACCATACCTAAAATGCCGGAAGAAAAAGCCGATGTTACCTTTATCATTGACGATTCAGCTGGCAAAACTTACAGCGGATTTATGCTGAAAGGCAGCTGGAAAGGTGCAACCGGAGTCTATGATGCCGACTGGGACGGTGGTGTTGAACATACCGCTTTCTATGACGATGGTACCAATGGCGACGAAACTGCAGGAGACAACATTTGGTCAGTAACCCTGCAGCTGGTTCCCGATGATGGTGTCAACAACTGGGAATGGGGCTTCAACGACAGCGAAGGAAACTGGATTCCCGAAAGCAATATTCAGTTCAATGTAGTGGATACTACACCTGTTACCACTTCGTACACCACTGTGGGCTTTGACGATTATAGCAACAGTCTCCGCCTTTACCCCAACCCTGCCAACAACTTGTTAAACATTGCAGGTGTTGAAATTGAAACAGTTGAAGTTTTCAATTTAAGCGGTTCACGTATGCTGGTAAAGCAAAATTCAGCTTCATCAATCGATGTTTCAAACCTTAATAAGGGAGCTTACCTGATCAAAGTGACCAGTACCAACGGACAAACATTGATCAATAAATTCAATAAACAGTAAAAATACTGCACTTATAATTTGATTAATAATATTCGAAAACGAGGTTGCCAAGGCAGCCTCGTTTTTTACTTTTATGAAGTATCGGCTTCAACCTTACATTGTTTTTTTCTGAATTGCATCACCTTATTACCTCCTATACGATTAAGTTTTAGGCTTTTTTTCTACTTTTAGGAAGCTTATTCTTAAATTTAAAAATCGTGCAAGGACCAACACACCATCTGCAAAAAATTATTGCTTTCTTCTTTGCTGTGACCATGGTAATTAACACCAGTGCACAAAGTGAAAGTTCTCAGCTGACAAAGCGTTTAAGTGAACTCACAGCAAGTGATACCCGGCTAAGCATTGAAACACTAACACAAACAGCGGGAAAGCGGCCGATGCAATTAATTAAAATCGGAGACTTTGCTCCGGGTGAACCTGCCATCTTCGTTGCAGCCAACCTGTCTGGAAATCTTCCACTGAATACCGAAGGAGCTTTATGGTTTGCCCGCTACCTGCTTGAATCCGACAAACTGGATCCAAGGATCAATTGGTACCTGCTTCCCACTGCAAATCCTGATGCTTATGAAAGGTTTTATGCCGAAACGAAATGGGATTATCCAGGAAATGATACTCCGGTAAATAACGACAACGATCACCTTATAAATGAAGATGCTCCGGAAGATCTTAACAAGGACGGCATAATCAGCAGCATGCTGGTACCTCACCCTTTGGGGACACTTGTTCGCGACAGCAGTGATTCGCGACTGCTTAGAACAGCTGCGGCAGAAAAAGGCGAAAAAGGACTTTACCGTTTGTACACCGAAGGAATCGACAACGACAACGATGGCCAATACAACGAAGATCCCGAAGGGGGGGTCAATATCAACCGAAATTTCACCTATGGTTTTGAGTCCTTTGTGCCTGAAAACGGTAAGTGGAACGGCTCGGAAAATGAAAGCAGGGCGCTATTGAAATTCTTCAGCGAACATCCCGAAATTGCAATGGTAGTAGTGTTGGGCGAAACCAGCAACCTCATGTTTCCACCCGACGAAAAGAGCATCAGCAATGGCAATGAAAAATTGAAAGTCCCCTCCTACTATGCCCGCCGCATTGGTGTCGATGAGAAAAAAATGTATACCCTTGATGAACTGTCGGCTGAAATTGCTGCTAACATGAGTGATGTTGCCATGGGCCAGCGCATATTAAAGGCAGTAAAAAACCAGAAAGCCCCGACACAATATGAAAAGGAAGATGCAGCATTGCATCAGTACCTTTCGCTTGAATACAAATCATGGTTGAAACAGCAGGAACTTCCTGTAAAGGTGATGAAAACGCCCGAATGGGGACCCGGCAGTTTCGAAAAAACAGCTTATTTTCAATATGGTCTGCCGGTGTTTTCGATGAATTTAAATCCGCTGCCACTTTTTGACGAAAAAGCACCCGATAAAACCGATTCATTGTCTATTCAAAAACTAAAACTGCAATGGGCCGATTCGCTTGCATACGAACTATTTATTAATTGGGAAAGCCATCTGCACCCTCAGTTGGGCGAGGTACTGATTGGAGGATGGAAACCCTATGCTCTTCAACAAATACCTGCTGATTCATCCGATTTGCTATTTGAAAAGCAACTTCCATTTATTGTACAGCTGGCTCAAAAATTACCGGTACTGAATCTGAATGTGGAAACAAAGGAAGTAGGAGGCAAAATGATCAGAATTAATGCTTATGTGAGCAATTCAGGTAAAATTTCGTTCCCCACAGCCATGGGTGAACGCAATGAATACCCTGCACCGGCAATTTTAAGCCTCACGGGTGATTTTGAGTTGCTCGAAGGAAAAACGCGCACTCCTGTTGGTAAAGTAGATGCCGGTTCATCCAATGAATTCATTTTTCTTGTTAGAAAGAAATCATCAAAAGCGATTGAACTCAAACTCGAAGGCAAAAATGTATTGTTTGAACAAGCTTCCCTAAAAATTGATTAAGATGAAACGAACATATTTACTGTTATTCTTATTTCTCCCGCTGTTTAATGCATATTCGGCTGAAGAAACCGTTCAATATCCGCTGCGTTTCGACCGTTACTACACTTATGAAGAAGTAAATGAAGCGCTCGAAGTACTGAACAAAAAACATCCCTCGCTGACAAAACTTGAAAAGGTAGGGCTAAGCGACGAAGGACGTGCGATTTACGCGCTCACCATTAATAATCCCGCAACGGGTAAGGCAGAAGATAAGCCAGGCATCTATGTTGATGGAAACATCCATGGAAACGAAATTCAGGCAGGAGAAGTCTGTCTTTATCTGGCCAATTATCTGCTTACCAAATATGAAAGCAACCAACAAATCAGCCAGTTACTCGATCGTGTAACCTTTTATATTCTGCCTGTTGTGAACGTCGATGGGCGTTGGCATTTCTTCAACGATGCCAATACTCCCAGCACCAATCGGAGCATCAGGCGACAACAGGATGACGACAAGGACGGTTTGTTCGATGAAGATGCTTATGATGATCTCGATGGAGATGGGAACATCTGCCAGATGCGCATCAAAGATCCTGATGGTTTGTACAAAACCAGTGACGAAGATGCACGCCTGCTGCAGCGCATCGAACCCGGAGAAAAGGGTGAATGGACACTCCTGGGCTATGAGGGAATCGACAACGATGGTGATGGTCGCTTTAATGAAGATGCCGAAGGCTATCTCGATCCCAACCGAAACTGGCCTTTTGGCTGGTACCCCGATTTTATTCAGTCGGGCGCTGGCGAATACCCCTTGTCGGGGACCGGACTGCATGCCGTCGCCAACTACATCGAAGCGCGTAAAAACATCCTGATGGTGTGGGCTTTCCACAACAGTGGAGGCATGTTTTTGCGTGGACCGAGCGCCAGCGATCTTGTGGTGCCGCAAGCCGACATTAAAGTTTACGATTTACTGGGGAAAAACGCTGAAAAAATGGTGCCCGGCTATAAGTACATGCCCTCGTATGAACTTTATCCAACCCATGGCGACTTTGGTGAGTTTACCTACAACTTAATGGGTGCTTACACCTTTGTTGGCGAACTGTTTCAGGTTGAAAGTGAAACTTTCAATAAAGAAGGAAAAGCGGAAACTGATCGTGAAAAACGGGAAAGTGAACGCATCAGTTTTAATGATTACCTGGCTCATGGCGAATTGTACAAACCCTGGACTGCCTACGAGCATCCTGTTTACGGAAGCATCGAAATAGGCGGTTGGGTAAAAATGAGCAGCCGTCTGCCCCACCCGTATATGCTCCCCGATTTGGTGCATCGCAATGCAGCTGCCGTAATTTATTCAGCCATGCAGCTTCCCGAGGTGGAAATGGAATTGATCGACCAGCAACGGATGTCGGGAAACATACATAAAATAAGGGTCAGGCTGCGTAACACCAAAGGCATTTCAAGCATGAGCATGCACAGTTGGCAAAAAAAGTTGTACACGCCCGATCAGCTCATTGTTGAAGGTGCCGATGTTCTGGCCGGTGGTAAAATTGAGAACCTGTACACCAATCAGGTACTTTATAAGGAATATCTGCCTCATATTCAGTTCACCCGAATCGATGGTTTTTCGAAAGTGGAATACGAATTCATTGTCGAAGGAAAAGGTGAAATAAACATTCGCTTTATCTCGGTAAAAGCTGGTAGTCAGCAATTAAAAGTAAATCTTTAACAAAGTAATATTGATATACAAACCCACAAACATTACAACTATGTTTCGAACCGAAGTAATAAAAACTAAAAATCTGAGAAAAACAGGATTCTATAAAGCTTTCAATGCTTTTTCAATTGTTTTTCTGCTTTTCATTATTCTACTTACCCTGAATATTTTCGGGGAAGATACCTTGATTGGCAAACTTGATAGTGAAGAATACAACAACATAGTACAGCCAGTTGTATTGGGAGTTGCCCTGCTTATTTTACTCACTTCGAGCTACATGCGCAATGCAGCCAAAAATGCCAGCCGACTTGGAACCCTTGAAATAGACCAGGATAAAATCGTTTATCTGGTACAGGATGAAATACAGGAAACCTTTGGGCTCGAAGGTATCGAACGCATCGAATTTGAATTCTTTTCAACAAGAATGAGGGGAAATCCCATTGGAGGCATGAATTATTTTACTTTGTTTCCGAAAAACGGTGAAAGCAAAACCTACGAACTGGTAATTGCCAATTCAATGGTCAAAGCCGAATTTGGTGAATTGCTTGAGAAGATCAATCAAAAAGTACCGGTAGAAGTCACTTATTCCTATTTTCTGAAAAAACTGTTCAAGGACAGTGATTTTAAATGGTGATTCTGCCTGCTGTTTTCATAAGAAAATATTTTATCATGAATTGATCGGGCTTTCAATATAATGCTTAAATTGTTTTGGTTTTCAATGCGACAAAGGTCGCTATATCCAACTTAAAATGTTTAGCCATGACAAAGGAGAAAAGTATCAACAAAGGTCCTGAAAAGAAAGCACCGCTTAAAACAATGAAAGAGCGGAAAGCAGACAAAAGAAAAGCAAAAAACGAAAAGAAGTACGATTAGTTTTAAAATGACAGGATCAAAGAAAAACCGGCTGCAAATATTTTATGGCCGGTTTTTTTTTGTTTGATATTATCTCGAGATAAGGTTCTTGCGCAGTTCAATCAATTGCTCCACAATTCCGGGATCGGCGAGTGTTGAGATATCACCAAAATCATCGGTATCGCCGGCAGCAATTTTTCTCAGAATACGTCGCATAATCTTTCCCGAACGGGTTTTGGGCAAAGCAGGTGCTATCAGTATATGATCGGGAGTAGCAATTGCCCCAATATGATGACGTACTTCATTGCGTAATTCACCCTTCACCTCACCGTTGCCATCGTATCCTTCCTTCAGAATAACATAGGCAAAAATGCCTTCTCCCTTTATTTCGTGTGGGAAACCAACCACTGCTGCTTCAGAGCAGAACGGATGGGTAACCAGTGCACTTTCAACTTCGGCCGAACCAAGGCGATGCCCCGAAACATTAAGAATGTCATCAACCCTGCCGGTTATCCAGTAGTAGCCATCCCGATCGCGACGTGCTCCGTCGCCGGTTAGGTAATAGCCCTTGAATTGTTTCAGATAGGTATCGAAGAAGCGCTGATGGTCGCCCTGAATGGTGCGCGCCATTCCCGGCCATGGGCGTTTAATCGCCAGTAAACCGCTTACATCGTTGCCTTCGATTTCTTCACCTTCGGGCGAAAGCAGCACGGGCTCAACACCGAAGAAAGGCAGTGTGGCCGATCCGGGTTTGGCCGGCGTGGCTCCGGGTAAAGGCGATATCATAATACCTCCTGTTTCAGTTTGCCACCAGGTATCGACAATGGAGCACCGCCCCTCGCCCACCACCTGGTAATACCATCGCCAGGTATCGGGATTAATAGGTTCGCCCACAGTTCCCAGCACTCTCAGACTGGAACGATCGTATTTCTTAACAAAATCGTCCCCATCACGCTGAATGGCCCTGATGGCAGTTGGTGCAGTGTAAAACTGATTAATCTTCAATCGTTCAACCATTTCCCAATACCTGCCCGAATTAGGATAGGTGGGAATGCTTTCAAAAAGCACGGTGGTTGCACCATTCAGCAAGGGGCCATAAACCACATACGAATGGCCGGTAATCCAGCCAATATCAGCAACACAGGCATAAACCTCGCCAGGCTGGTAATCAAAAACATGCTGATGGGTTAATGCGGTGTAGAGTAAATACCCGGCCGTAGTGTGCATCAGTCCTTTGGGCTTTCCGGTGCTACCCGATGTATAAAGCAGAAAAAGAGTGTCTTCCGCATCGACATGTTCGATGGGACAATAAGGACGTTCGGCAGCCATGGCTTCGTCCATCCAGATGTCACGCGGTGCATAAAAGGGAACCTTGTTGCCGGTTCGTCGTGCAACCAGCACGTGCTTTACCGTGGGGCAAGCAAGTACAGCTTCATCTACCAGTCGTTTCAATTGGATAATTTTTCGGCCACGAACCCCCTGATCGGCAGTAATAACCATCTTACAACGGGCATCATTGATGCGGTCGCGCAGGGCTTCGGCACTAAAACCCGCAAAAATCACCGAATGGACAGCACCAATGCGAGCACAGGCCAGCATGGCATACACCGCTTCGGGAATCATGGGCATGTAAATTGCCACCCTGTCTCCTTTTCGGATTTCGCGATGGCGCAATACATTGGCCAAACGCGATACTTCGCGCTGCAACTGGCGATAAGTGATGTACTGCTCATTACCCGGTTCGTCTGCTTCCCAAATAAGCGCAACTTTATCACCGTTTTCAGTCACATGCCGGTCGACACAGTTCTCACAGGCATTGAGTTTTCCTCCGGGAAACCAGGTAATGGCCCCCTGAGCAAAATCACTGTCGTTTACCATTTGATAATGATGTTGCCAGCTAAGCAGTTCTTTGGCCCTGGCATCCCAATAAGCAGTATTGTTCGTAATACTTTCGGTGTACTGCTCCAGATAAGCATCGAACGACGCAAACAGCGAGGCTTCATATTGCTCGGGATCAGGAACATACAAATCGTTCTCCATTTCAGGCATAGTAGTTTATTTAGTTAATAATCGATTAGTTCTGTTTCTTCATTTCGATACGATTGCAGGTAAGTGACTTATGGTTCAACAATAAAAGATATTTAGATCTGTTTTTGTTCAGTAAAAACGAAGGATCTAAACTATTTTTATCCCACTTTGTTAGAAAATAATTGCTTAATGAAGTCACCAAAACTTGAAACCGACTCTGTTTCCGGCATAATAAGCGACAAAGTGCATTTTAAAAATATTTAAATATTTAAAATACTTATAATGAGAATATTGATTGTAGGTGCAAGCGGCACCATTGGAAAAAGCGTTTACGAAAATTTGAAACAAAAGCATGAGCTGATAACAGCATCGCGAAACTCAGGAACTTATAAGGTTGACATTTCATCGGCTGCATCTATAAAAAGCCTTTTCGAAGCAAGCGGCCACCTCGATGCCATCGTTAATTGTGCAGGTGCTGTGAAATGGAACGATTTGAGTCAGATGACAGAAGATGATTTTTACGTAGGTATAAAAAGTAAAATGATGGGTCAGGTCAACCTGGTTCAGATCGGAAAAGAGTATCTGAATCCTGAAGGTTCAATTACACTGACTACCGGTATTTTGGCCGACGATCCGGTAAGACATACCGCAGGAGCTGCGCTTGTAAACGGAGCCATCAATAGTTTTGTTATAGCGGCAGCACGAGAACTTAAAAACGGAATCCGTATCAATGTAGTAGCTCCGGGAGTGGTTGAAGATGCCTCGGACAAAACAAAAAGTCTTTTCCCTGGTCAGGAACCAGTTAGCATGAAAAAAGTTGTCAATGCATACATCCGAAGTATTGAAGGCAATGTAAGCGGCGAAATCATTAAAATTTATCAGTGACCGGGGCTTTGCACTTTTTAAAAATCGTACTTTCAACCTTTGATTAGAAACCGAATTTTAGCTGAACCTTGAAAGAAAAGTGTATACACTGTGGAAATGAGGCCCTGCAGGTGGTTTATCACCATGACAAGCCCTTTTGTTGTGAAGGATGCGTGATGGTGTATAAAATACTTAACGACCGGCAACTTTACGATTATTATGAGATCCAGGATGCGCCCGGCATCAAAGACAATTCACCTGCCGAAAGTTACGAATACCTCGATGAAGAAAGTATCAAGTTATCGGTACTTGAGTTTCGCGATGAATCGATTTGTAAGATCAATCTGTACATTCCGGCCATTCACTGCAGTTCGTGCATCTGGCTGCTAGAGCACCTGGAACGCCTTCATTCGGGCATCCTCTCTTCGATGGTCAACTTCAACCGTAAAAAACTGACTGTAAGTTACGACGAGCGCAAAATTAAACTCAGCCAACTGATGCAACTGCTGGCTTCGATTCATTATAAAGCTTATATTCCAAAGGAAAAGAAGCATATTGAAAAGAGTGAAAGCAGAAAATTGCTCATCAAACTGGGAATAGCCGGCTTTGCCTTTGGCAATGTAATGTTGCTGAGTTTCCCCGAATACCTTTCGTCCGACATTGTGCTCAATGAAGCATTGGTAAATTCATTTGGCTGGATCAGCATTGCACTTTCGCTGCCGGTAATGTTTTATGCGGCCTCCGATTATTTCATGTCGGCCTGGAAAAACCTGCGTAAGCTGATTGTCAGCATCGATCTGCCCATTGCTATTGGGATCATCGCCATTTTTGCACGCAGTTTGTTCGAAATAATCAGCAAAAGCGGTGCAGGTTATCTTGATTCACTTACCGGGCTTGTTTTCTTTTTACTGATCGGAAAATGGTATCAGGCCAAAACCTACGATGCGCTCAATTTCGAAAACGATTACACTTCGTACTTCCCGCTCGGAGTTTACAAGGTCGATGGTGAGCAAGAATACATTGTTCCTGTTGACCAGTTGGAGGAAGGCGATTTGATAAGAATTAAAAACGGTGAGATCATCCCGGCCGATTCGCTTTTGATGAGCCCGGCCACTTCGGTCGATTACAGTTTTATAACCGGTGAATCGGTACCTGTAAGTAAAAAGGAACAAGAATTGATTTACGCAGGAGGAAGAATTATCGGCCAGTCTGTACTATTAAAAGTGAGTCGCACGGTTGAAGCCGGCTATCTGGCTTCGATGTGGAAGGAACATGGAAAAAATCAAAGCAGTGTTTTATCGGGTACCCTCGATACGGTAAGCCGATATTTTACCATCATTGTTTTGCTCATTGCAACACTAACTGCAGTTTACTGGGCTTTGAACGATCCTTCTAAAGTTATTTTTGCCTTCACTTCGGTATTAATCGTTGCTTGTCCGTGTGCCCTGGCACTTTCGATACCTTTTGCATTCGGGCACGGTCGCACTTTTATGGGCAAAAAAGGCTTCTACCTGAAAAAAGCCGAAATCATCGAACAACTTCATCAAAGTGACACCATCGTTTTTGATAAAACAGGAACACTGACCGATCCCAATGCCTTCGAGCTTGAATTCAGTCCCGTTTCAGAAAAGCTTCCCGACTGGCGATTGGTTCGAAGCGTTTCCATGCAATCGAACCATCCACTGAGCAGGGCGGTCAGTGCCCATCTCTATGGTGCCGAAAGTTTGCCTTCAAGCAATTTCAGTGAAGAAACGGGTAAAGGCCTACAGGCCCTTTGTATGGGGAAAAAGGTAGTGCTGGGGTCAGCCGCTTACCTTGGAATTGAACAAAGCGGATCAGACAACAGCACGCAGGTCCATTTAAAAATTGACCATGAATATCTGGGTTATTTCAGTATAAAAAACCATTATCGTCGGGGCTGGCAGCAGCTACTGGAAGATCTTGGAAAGAACTACGAACTTCATCTGCTTTCGGGTGATAATGACCAGGAAAGAAGTGTATTGAATCGCTTCATTCCTGAAAAAAATCTGCATTTTAATCAATCTCCCAGAGATAAGCTGAATTACATCAAAATGCTACAGGAGAAAAAGCGAAAGGTACTCATGGCAGGCGACGGACTCAACGATTCGGGAGCACTCAAACAGAGCAATACCGGCATTTCGGTGGCCGATAACATCTATCTGTTTGCCCCTTCGAGTGATGGCATCATCAATGCTTCTTCGTTGCGCTATCTTCCGGCCATGCTAAAATTCAGCCACAGCAACATGAAGGTGGTTTATGCCAGCTTTGTACTTTCCTTTCTCTATAACATCGTAGGAATTTATTATGCATCATCAGGACAGTTGTCTCCGATTATTGCAGCCATTTTAATGCCCCTGAGTTCGATCACTGTCGTGGCATTTACCAGCCTGAGCACCATGTATCTGGGGCGAAAAACAATCAAAAAACTTCAGCATACAAGCCACTAAAATGCTAGTCATCTATTGTTTGATTTCATCAGCTTAAAATGAACTGATTCATTGTGGCCTGATCGCGGAACAGCCAATAAAATCAGAAAAAAAATAGTCATCACATTATAAATAAGCAGTTGAAATTTTATTTATCTCCGCTCTAAATAAGGAAAACCATCAACCTTTATCAATTTATTATGTTTCCTTTTTTTAGAAAATTATATGCAACAATTTCAGTAGAGTAAAAAGTTCCTATTTTTAAAAATTCAAACAGGGCAATGAGTGTAATTTTCGTACTTATCTTAATCAGTTTGCTGGTAGCTATTGCTTTTCTGACTGCATTTATCTGGGCAGTCAGATCGGGTCAATACGACGATGATTATACCCCTTCGGTTCGAATGCTGTTCGATGACAAAAAAGAAAAAGAAAAAGACAAAAACAAAAAAGATCAAGACGATAAACCTAATTAATGAAGCAGAAAAATGAGCCAGGAGACCTTTTTCTATGACAACAAAATTGTGAAGTATTTTGCCTACGCTACCATTATCTGGGGACTGGTAGGCATGCTGGCCGGATTACTGGCCGCCTTGCAGCTGGCCATGCCGGCACTCAACTTCAACATCGAGTACACTACTTTTGGGCGGGTACGTCCGGTACATACCAATGCAGCCATTTTTGCCTTTGTTGGCAATGGCATCTTTATGGGCGCCTACTACTCGATGCAACGACTGTTAAAAACACCCATGTACAGTAAGAAGCTGAGCTATTTTCATTTTTGGGGCTGGCAGCTCATTATTGTTCTGGCAGCCGTTACCCTTTTGCTTGGTTTTACTACCGGTAAAGAATATGCCGAACTCGAGTGGCCCATCGACATCATGATTGCAGTTGTTTGGCTGGCCTTTGGATGGAACATGTTTGGCACCATCGCCAAACGAAGGGTAAAACACATGTATGTAGCCATTTGGTTTTACATTGCAACCTTTGTTACCGTAACGGTGCTGCATGTTGTTAATTCAGTTGAAATACCTGTCACGCTATTAAAAAGTTATCCGGTATATGCCGGGGTACAGGATGCCCTTGTGCAATGGTGGTACGGACACAATGCCGTGGCATTTTTCCTGACAACGCCTTATCTGGGGCTGATGTATTACTTTGTTCCTAAAGCTGCCAATCGTCCCGTATATTCTTACCGTTTATCGATACTGCACTTTTGGTCGCTCATATTTATATACATTTGGGCCGGACCTCACCATTTGCTTTATACTTCGTTACCCAACTGGGCCCAATCGTTGGGAACCGTTTTTTCCATTATGCTCCTTGCTCCGTCGTGGGGTGGAATGATTAACGGGCTGCTTACCCTGCGGGGAGCCTGGGATAAGGTACGCGACAGTGTGGTATTAAAATTCTTTGTGGTTGCAATTACCGCCTATGGAATGTCGACCTTCGAAGGTCCCATGCTTTCACTGAAAAATGTAAACGCCATCAGTCACTTTACCGACTGGACGGTAGCCCATGTTCATATTGGCACCCTGGGCTGGAACGGATTCCTTACCTTTGGTGCACTCTACTGGCTCATCCCCCGTCTGTTTAAACGGGAAATCTTTTCTCAGAAACAGGCCAATGCTCATTTCTGGATTGGAACCCTTGGAATTTTATTCTATGCCATCCCCATGTACTGGGCAGGTTTTACCCAAAGTTTAATGTGGAAAGAATTTACTGAAGAAGGTTTTCTGCGTTATCCCAACTTTCTCGAAACCGTAACGCAAATTCGCCCGATGTATTACATCAGAGCCTTTGGCGGCCTGCTTTATCTTACCGGTGTAATCATTATGGTCTGGAACCTTTTCAAAACCATTCAACTGGGCAGCTTTGAAAATGAAGAAGAAGCATCGGCTCCGGCGATTGAACTTCACGAAAAAAAGTTACAAAGCGAAACGGCCCATCATTTTCTTGAACGACGTCCGGTTCGTTTGCTGATAATTGCGCTGGTTGTGGTACTGATTGGTGGTTTGGTAGAGATCATTCCAACTTTCCTTGTCAAATCGAATGTTCCTTCAATCGCCAGTGTAAAGCCCTACACGCCACTTGAACTGGTTGGCAGAGACATCTACCTGCGCGAAGGTTGTTATAACTGTCATTCGCAAATGATCCGTCCGTTCAGGTCGGAAACCGAACGTTACGGCGAATATTCGAAAGCTGGCGAATTTGTTTACGATCATCCTTTCCAATGGGGATCGAAACGCACCGGCCCCGATTTGGCGCGCATCGGGAGCATGACTACCAAAAATTACAAACCCGACCTGTGGCACTTTAATCACATGTTGGATCCTCAGAGTTTAAATCCGGAATCAATCATGCCCAAATATCCCTGGCTCATCACCGACGATATGAGAATCGATGATTTGCAGGCCAAAATAAGGGCGATGCAAAAATTGGGCGTTCCCTATGCCGATGGTTATGAACAAAGAGCTTTCGACGACCTGCATCAGCAAGCTCAAAAAATTGCCGATGGCCTGATTGCACAGGGAGCTGAGGTTACAAGCGAAAAGGAAATCATTGCCCTGATAGCTTATTTGCAGCGACTGGGAACCGACATTAGTAAGCCGGCAGTGAATACCGGGGCCGAAGCAGCCCAATCAGAGCAGTAAAATTAAAACAGGTGACATTACCAAAGTAGTAGTTAAAATCAGTACAGCTTATGAAACTTGTCAGCCATTATTTTGAATCGGTAAGCGGAATTGAGATTTATCCCATCATTTCATTTCTGATCTTTTTCTTCTTTTTCCTGGTGGTAGGTTTAATGGTGATCCGCATGGATAAAAACGACATCGAAGAATTGTCGAATTTACCGCTCGATGATGATCCTGGCTCCAGCTTGCCTGAACAAAAATCGTAACAACCTTTTCATGAACAAAAACAATGGAAACAAATCAACACAACAATAACAAGCCAGCAGAATTTGATCCTGTAACCAACGACCAATTTGTGAAAGACCACGAATTTGACGGCATACGGGAATTGGATAATGATCCGCCTTCGTGGCTCAATATTTTATTCATCATTTCGGTACTATTTGCCTACACTTATCTTGTCAATTATCACTGGTTTAAAGCTGGCGATTTACAGGAAGAAGAATACAGAAAGGAAATGGCAGCACTTATTGAAGAAGAAGCTGAAGAAGCTGAAGAAACTGACGAAGCAAGCCCGGCTGAAAATACCGAACCCCTTGTATTTCCGCTAACTGATGCCCGACGCTTATCCGATGGAGAAAAAATCTATCAAAACAACTGTGCTGTATGCCATCTGGCCGAAGGTCAGGGGCTTGTTGGCCCCAATTTAACCGATGATTACTGGATACACGGAGGTACCTACGATGAAGTAAAAGCAATTATTGTGAATGGTGTCATATCAAAGGGAATGATTGCATGGAAAAATCAGCTTTCACCAAAGCAGATCGACAATGTTACCAGCTACCTGTTCACCTTACGTGGCACCAATCCGCCCAATCAGAAAGCACCCGAGGGAACCTTGTTTCAACCTGAAAATTAAACAGGTAAGCCATGGAGCAAAACAACAAAAAGGATTCATTCCGCGACCGCATTTCAACGCAAACTGAAAGTGGACGAAGGGCATGGGTTTTTGTTAACCCGCCCAAAGGAACACTTCATTTCTATCGGTCGCTGGTAGCAGCCATTTTACTGCTTTTCTTTTTTGTTGCTCCATTCATCAGGGTAAATGATGCTCCTTTCCTGCTTTTCGATGTAATACACCGTAAGTTTATCTTGTTTGGAAAGGTCTTCTGGCCTCAGGATTTTCATCTGCTGGTTATTGCCATGATTACCTTTCTGGTTGCGCTGGTGCTTTTTACCGTCGTGTATGGCCGTATTTGGTGCGGTTGGGCCTGCCCGCAAACCATCTTTCTCGAAATGCTTTACCGCAAGGTCGAATTTTTAATTGATGGAAATGCCCGGGAACAACGCAGACTGGCACAAAGCGACTGGAACTTTGAAAAACTTTGGAAGAGAAGTCTGAAACATAGCATTTTCATCCTGTTATCGATCATCATCAGTCATACCCTGCTTAGCTATTTTGTGGGCAGCGATCAGGTAATTGAAATGGTACGCAGGGGCCCGTCGGAGAATTGGGGCACCTTTGCATTGATGCTCTTGTTTTCATTTGTATTCTATTTTCTATACAGCATGTTCCGCGAGCAGGTATGTTCCATCATCTGCCCATACGGACGCTTGCAGGGGGTGCTGCTCGATTCCAACTCGCTGCTTGTAGCTTACGACTACATGCGTGGTGAACCACGCGGAAAACTGAGCAAAACAGTCGGCAATTGCATCGACTGTAAAAAATGTGTCAATGTTTGTCCGGCCAATATCGACATTCGAAACGGCACCCAGCTCGAGTGTGTCAACTGCACGGCCTGTATCGATGCATGCAATTCGGTGATGACCCGCATTAAGAAACCCAAAGGACTGATCAGGTTCGCCACTGAAAATGAAATTAAAAATGGAAAGAAGTTCAAGATAAACACCCGCATAATCGCTTATTCATTCGTTCTGCTGGCACTATTGGCAATACTCACCACCCTTTTTGTTACCGGAAAGCAAACCGAGACCAGCCTGTTACGAACCACGGGGTCGCTATATCAGGAACAGGAAAATGGTGATATTCTGAATATTTACAACCTGAAAATCATCAACAAATCGGGAAAAGATTTATCGTTTGAAGTAAGATTATTATCGCATGAAGCAAAACTGCAACAAATTGGTAAAAAAGATAGCATTGCCAGCAATCAGTTGCTTGAGGATGTAATTTTGCTGAGCATCAGCCGGGATCAACTGAAGCCGGGCAGCAATCCAATTCGTTTTGGTATTTTTGTAAACGAACGACTTACAGAAGAAGTAAAAACCACCTTTCTGGCACCCTGAATCAGAAAGTTAAATAATAAACCATGAAGCAATTCAACTGGGGACACGGCATCCTGCTGGCCATCATTCTGTCGGTATTGGGCATTTTAACCATGGTATTCCTTTCGTTTAACGAAAGAATTGACTTGGTTAGCGAAGACTATTATCCCAGGGAGCTGGTCTACGAAGAACAAATCGAAAAAATGAGAAATACGGCCGCTTTACCAACACCGATCAGGGTTTCGCTGAATGAATCGATACAAATTGTTTTCCCCGAATTTTTTAAGCATCAACATGAGCAATTAAAAGGAGAAGTATGGTTCTACCGTGCCTCCGATCGTTTTGCCGATTTCAGGGACAGCATCCTGCTCGACAGCACTTTGCAACTCTCCTACCCGCTTGAGCAGTTCATCGAAGGAAAGTATGACCTGTTTATTGACTATAGCGACGACAAAAAACACTATTTACACAAGGAAACCATCATGATTAACAATAACTGACCATGTTTATTTTCGAAGGATTTATGATTGGACTGCTTGGCAGCCTGCATTGTGTGGGCATGTGCGGTCCGCTGGCTCTTGCATTGCCACTCGCTCAAAAAACCGGATTTAAAAAAGTAGCCGGTGCCCTGCTTTACAATCTTGGACGTGCAAGCACCTATGCGGCCATGGGACTTCTACTTGGCTTACTGGGCCTGGGTGCAAAATTGTATGGCATTCAGCAATGGGTTTCCATCGTTACGGGAAGCATCATGATTCTTTCGGTTTTACTGGCACCTGTTGCAAATTTCAAGGCCTTTTTTCAGCGTTTAAGTTTTAAGAACAGCTCGTGGATACAGCAGGGAATTTCGAAACGCCTGCGCAATCCCAAACTGCACACGCTCTATATCATTGGTCTGCTTAATGGCCTCCTTCCCTGCGGGCTGGTGTACATTGCCATTTCGGGAGCACTGGTCAGCCCGTCGCTGCTCAACAGCGTATTGTTTATGTTCCTTTTTGGGCTGGGAACCCTTCCGATGCTGTTTGTAATCTCCTATTTTGGCGGTTTAATAAAGGGGAAGTATCTCTCCCGGATTCAGCGTCTCATTCCGGTGTTCATTGTTTTACTCGGTCTACTGTTCATCGTTCGCGGGCTCAACCTTGGAATTCCCTATCTGAGCCCGAAATTTAACAGCGAAAAGCAGGAAATGAATTGTTGCCATTAAAAGACTTATTTCTTAAAAATAAAATAAACAGCCAGGACCAGAAACACAAAGCCAATTAAATGATTCAACCTAAATGTTTCGGTTTTAAAGAAAACCAACGAAAAGACAGTAAATACCAGCAAGGTGATTACTTCCTGAATTACTTTCAATTCGACCAATGAGAACGGACCACCGTTTTGACTAAAGCCTATGCGGTTGGCCGGAACCTGAAAAATATATTCAAAAAAGGCAATTCCCCAACTTATTGCGATAATTCCCAATAAAGGAAGGCTGTCGAACCACTTCAACTCTTTAAATTTCAAATGACCATACCATGCGAAGGTCATGAAGGTATTGGACAAGACCAATAATCCGATTGTATAGACTGTCTTCATTCATCATAAAAAAACGTTGCAATTTTACCGATAAAAAACAGAAGACAATACGTCAATCAAAAAAAAAATATCATTTGTAAGATCAACCATTATCACTTATACATCTCAAAAGTTGATGGCTAGCCTTACACCATAGGTTTGTACTTTACAATCATTCACATTTTGCAGGCTGAAATCGGGCTTTAAGTGCATGGACAAGCGCAAGTCCTGATAAGCTAAATTCTTAACCCTTGCAACTTTAGCTACGTCGTAGATACTCCATAAATGAATGAACGTGGTTCCCAGTAAACCAGAAAGTATCAATGCCCTGCTGCCCCTGGGTACATCTCCAGTTTCGTAATGAACACTCATTGACATTACAAAACCCGTCAAAACAACCCCGGTACAAAGCATTTCACTTCCAAAAACCAGGGCACCCCGTAATGGTTCACCTACATAGAAATAGCCGGCCGAAGGGAAAATATAATTCGCCAATCCTGCTGCCAGCGGTGAATAGCGTTCATGAACGATTATTTCGCGGTAGTTATTCAGCGTAATATCCTTTTTACAATCACGGTAGTGCAAGCGTTGTCCGAAAGCGCCAACCGTAAACATTAACAGACAGGCTAACAGGAAAAACATATTCAATCTTTTCATTCTCACGAAGTATGATTAATAGATATTCATAACCCATGTAAAAGTACATTAAATAGCTGTTTATCTTAATAATATTTAAGGAAGAAAGTGAATATTGAAGAAAAAAAAAGGAACCTTTTGGTTCCAACTAAGAGCCGAATGTCAGATTCGAACTGACGACCCCGAGATTACAAATCACGTGCTCTGGCCAACTGAGCTAATTCGGCAAAATTTCGATAAATGAGCGGGAGACGGGGCTCAAACCCGCGACCCTTAGCTTGGAAGGCTAATGCTCTATCAACTGAGCTACTCCCGCATGGGAGCCAGAGCACCATGGTGCTCTGGCTGAGTGGGAAGAGCAGGATTCGAACCTACGAAGGCTGAGCCAACAGATTTACAGTCTGCCCCGTTTGACCGCTTCGGTATCTTCCCTTTTTCAATATGTTATGAACTTTTTTGAATTTAACGAAAGCTGAACCAACAGATTTATCCCGATTTGATCGGGACTCCGTTTGACTCCCGATCAAATCGGGATCGGTATCTTCCCATTAAATATTTAGAACTTAAAAAAAGAGCCGAATGTCAGATTCGAACTGACGACCCCGAGATTACAAATCACGTGCTCTGGCCAACTGAGCTAATTCGGCAGGTGGGTAAGCTACCTGTGTCGCACCGCTACGACCGCCTATCCTTGCTGCCTTCCGGCCCTGGGGAGTTTCAGCAGGAGCTGGTCGCACAGGACTTACCCGGCGACAAAAGTAGAAAATTTTGTAATACCACAAAATATTTTTTCATTCGAAATAAAAATTCTTTCCCTGCCGCGATTTCAGGCTGCTTCGAACACTTTTATTAACAGTAAAAAAGGGTATATTTGCCTAAATCATTAACCAAAAAACATGATCATGGAAACAAATAAGAGCCTGTTCTGGAACAAGGCCATGCTGTGGGGATTCATTACAGCCCTTGGCATCATGATAGTTACCTCTGCCTATTATGCCACCGACAACTACTTTGCAAGTTCCCGCTCGTGGGTTGAATTAGCCGTTTATATAGCCGGCATTGTTTTATGTGCACTAAGTTTTAAAGCAACACTTGCCGACAGCGACGAATTCCCCTATGCAAGGGCCCTGGGCCTGGGAGTCGCTACGCTGTTTTTTGCTTCCTTAATTATCGCCCTCTTTACCTTCGTGTTTTTCAAGTACATCGATCCGGGTATGATTGACGAAATTCTGTTGAATACCGAAGAAGTAGCGCTTTCGAAAGGTGTACCAGAGGAGATGATCGAGCAACAAATAGCAATGCAGGAGAAATTTACACAACCTGCCATACTGGCTGCTTCTACTATTTTTGCCACTGTTTTATATGGCTTAATTATTTCACTGCTTACTTCCATTTTCCTCAAAAAGAAAAGTGCAGGGGGTTATAATTCAGCCATGAACGAAATTAAAGACGAAGAATAAGCGCGCCGGAATATGGATTTATCAATTGTTATTCCTCTGTTGAACGAAGAAGAGTCGTTACCCGAACTGAGCGCCTGGATTGTGCGTGTGATGGAAGCACACCAACTGAGCTATGAAGTGATTTTTATCGACGATGGCAGCAGAGATCATTCCTGGGAAACCATTTGCCGGCTGGCCGAAGAAAATCCGAACATCCAGGGCATCAGTTTTCAGCGTAACTATGGAAAATCAGCAGCCCTGCACGTAGGCTTTCGTAAGGCCGTGGGCGACATTGTGGTAACTATGGATGCCGACCTTCAGGACAATCCGGAAGAAATCCCTGAAATGATGCGCATGATCAGGGAAGACGGATACGACCTGGTTTCGGGATGGAAAAAAATAAGACACGATCCGGTGCTTTCGAAAAATCTTCCAAGTAAGTTTTACAACTGGACCGTTCGAAGAATGACGCATATTAAGCTGCATGATATGAACTGCGGTTTAAAGGCCTATAAAAAACAGGTCATAAAAAGCATCGAAGTGTATGGCGACATGCATCGTTTTATTCCCGTGCTGGCGAAATGGGCAGGTTTTAAAAAGATAGGCGAAAAGGTGGTGAAACACCAGGAAAGGAAATACGGAGAAACCAAATTCGGGCTCGAACGTTTTATTCGCGGACCACTCGATTTGATTTCTGTTATGTTCATTTCGCGCTTTGCCAAACGCCCCATGCATTTCTTTGGCGTGTTTGGTTCACTCATGTTTATTCTGGGTTTTTTTGCAGCGCTCTGGGTCGGAATTCAAAAGATTTATGCCCTTAAAAATCATATCGCGGCACGACTGGTTACCGACAACCCTTATTTCTACATCGCATTAACCGCCATGATCATTGGTTCGCTCTTTTTTCTGGCCGGTTTTATAGCCGATCTGGTTTCACGCAATGCAGCCGACCGCAACCAATATCAAATTGGTGACACAACATTGAAGTAAAAACGATTTTTTCTTCAACACAAAAGGTGCTTAATGGCACCTTTTTTTCTATAATGCAAAGTAATAGCCTGACTACATTTTTCCGGCCACCACTTCGTACATGTCTTCATGCTGCAGGTATTGCACCGCCAGCTGCTGAATACGTTCAGGGGTAATCAGCTGTATTTCGCTGATTAATTGCTCATAATGATCGTACCATAAACCAGCTTCCAGCAGCGTTCTTAAACTGGCCGACATGGCAAATACCCCGTCGAAACTACGTAAATTTTCACCCAGCAAATAGTTCTTTACCACTTCCAGCTCTTCTTTATCTACTGCCTCCTGTTGCAATCGTTGAATCACCTGATAAATCGATTGCAGGGCCGGTGCAGTCACCTCCACTCCCACTTCACTTGAAATAGAAAGATAAGCAGCATTTGGCAAGGTTAAAATATAGGATCCTATACCATAGGTATAGCCTTTCTCTTCGCGCAATTCGGTCATCAGCCTCGATCCGAAATACCCGCCCAAAAGCGTACTTAAAATTGTGAGTCCGTGAAAATCGTGATGCTCCCGGTTAGGCAGCAAACAGCCAATTCGAACAGCCGATTGCAATGCGTCGCCTTTAATAAGCAGGTGCTGTTTCTCACCTGCCGGTGCTAATTCAAACTGCTGATTGTAAACGGGCTCACCCGAGGTCCAGTTATTCCCTCCCAGATAACGTTCAACAGCTTTCTTTTCCTCAGCGCCATAGCGCCCTGCTACAATGATTCGACAATTCGAAGCACAATAATGTTTCCGGTGAAAATCCTGTAAAACATGGCTGTTGATCGCATTGAAATCTTCAATCTTATTGGTGTTGGCATAAGGATGATCTTCACCAAAAAGCACCTGGGAAAAGCGCTTCTGAGCCATGGTTTTCACCTTGTTGTTTTCAACAATAAATTGTTGTTTCTTTTTAATTAGCTGTGCTGAAACCTCTTTTTCGGGAAATATGGGATGCATGATTACATCGGCCGTTACCCTGAGAATTTCATCAAGGTACTTATTCAGCGTCAATACGGTCACATTACCAAATTGCTGGTCGGCACTTAATTGCAGATAGGCACCTCTGAAATCGAATGCTTCGGCAATTTGTTGAGCGCTATAATGCTTACTGCCTTGATTCATAAAAGCGTTGGCAAGGCCGGCGACCAGGTTTTCCGACTGATACCATGTTCCGGCATCAAAAATCATATCGATTTTCACCAACTCCTGACTCCCTGCATTGATTCCCCAAACCTTGATGCCATTGCTTAAGACCCATTCTTCGGGCATCAAATAGTCGAAGGTTGCTATCCCTTTTATTTCAGGGGCTATGTTTCGCTTTATCATGCTTTCCTTTTATGATAATAGATGGTTGAACAATTGCTATCGACAAATAAACGGCGGGCAACCGCATTCAGCTGTTCGGCATTAACAGCACGGTACATTTCATTCTGACGGTTGATGAGCCCGGCATCGCCCAGTAATTCATAAGCCGCCAGTGCCATTGCCTTATTCAAATAGGAAATTTCGGAATAGAGAAGATTGGCCTCTACCTTGTTAATCACCTTCTGCAATTCATTCCGATCGATCAATTCGTTCTTAAGTATTTCAAGTTCTTCACGAATGGCCGCTTCTGCTTTTTCCATGCTCATCCCGTCAATTAACTTTCCACCAATGGTTAGCAAACCCGGATCGGCATCGCCGGTGATAAAAGCATCCAGCTCGCCGAAAATTCCCTGTTCAATTACCAGCTTACGGTACAGTCTTGAAGAATGACCATTGGAAAGGATATCCGAAATCAGGTCGGCTGTATGATAGTCGGGCCCCAACTTTCCATCCATATGAAAGGACATAAACAAGGCATCGTAGGGCACATCGCGTTCGACATGCTTTTCACGGCAGGCTGTCTGAGTGGGTTCAACGGGAAGCCTGCGCTCAGGCACCTCACGATGAGGGATGGCTCCAAACCATTTTTCTGCCAGACCAAACACCTGCTCAGCATCGACATGACCGGTCACAGAAAGCACTGCATTATTGGGTGCATAATGTTTAAAGAAGAAATCTTTTACATCGTTAAGTGTGGCATTTTCGATGTGCGCAGGCGATTTACCAATGGTGGCCCAACGATAGGGATGTACTTTATACGCCAGTTCTTTAATCAGCAGATATAAATCACCATAGGGTTGATTCAGGTAATTTTGTTTGAACTCTTCGATTACCACATTGCGCTGTACGGCAAGGCTTTTTTCGCTGAAAGCCAGTTCAAGCATGCGATCGGACTCGAGCCAAAAACCTGTTTCGAGGTTATTGGCCGGCACTGTAAGATAATAGTTGGTCAGATCGCTGGTGGTAAAAGCATTGTTTTCGCCCCCCACTTTCTGAAGCGGCGTATCGTAATCGGGAATGTGCTTCGACCCGCCAAACATCAAATGTTCAAACAAATGGGCAAAACCTGTTTTCTCCGGATTTTCATCACGCGAACCCACATCATAAGCTACATTGACTGCAGCCATGGGAGTCGATTGATCTACATGAACAAGCACTTTGAGTCCGTTTGCTAAACGCTTTTTATGAAATTCGATCATTGTTAAAAAATTGAACCGCAAATGTAGTGCTTTTAGCCCGACCGGCAAATGCCTGTGACTTAATATGCGGGGCTCGACGACAGAACGAAGGATCGCAAAGAAGCTGCCAAAAAATTCGACCGTGAATAGCCATGTTTGGATGAATTGAAAGGTCGAAAGCTGAACTAGTTGCCTGTTCCCGGCTTCCAATTCTTTTTTTTACGCTTACAAGGCTTGTTGACCGCTGTAAAAGCTTTTTTTCACTACAACAAACCTTGTTGAAGCCGAAAAAACGTTTTGACAGCCATTACAAGACTTGTTGACAGCGAAAAAACGTTTTTACAGCCATTACAAAATTTGTTGAAGGCAAAAAAAATGTTTTTACAGTCATTACAAGACTTGTTGAAGCCGAAAAAACGTTTTGACAGCCATTACAAGACTTGTTGACAGCGAAAAAACGTTTTTACAGCCATTACAAAATTTGTTGAAGGCAAA